>JAZJYB010000198.1:1801-7341 GCA_040390685.1 Pseudomonadota bacterium
CAGCGGACTTTTAATCCGTTGGTCGCAGGTTCGAATCCCGCACGGCCTACCAATTACGAAGGACTCAGGTGAAAACCTGAGTCCTTTTTGCTTTGTGCGCTTACAATTAAGCACTATGGCATTTGCTTCACTTAAGGATGGGATGCACTATGAAAGTTAAGCCGGATACGAATGAAAAGCACGAAATCAGGCCTGGGCAATCGCTAGAGTTGCTCAAGGAATTACATATCCTGACGCGTGATGGCAAGATGAATCAGGACAGCCGGCGTAAATTGAAGCAGGTGTACCATCTGTATCAATTCATCGAGCCATTGCTGCAGCAAGTGCAGAAAGAGCATGGCAAGGTCAGCTTGGTTGATCATGGCGCAGGTAAATCTTATTTAGGTTTCATTCTGTATGACTTATTTTTTAAGACGCAGAACGAAGGTGATAAATCACATATCTATGGCATAGAAACCCGTGATGAGTTAGTGCAAAAGTCGCGTGAGCTGGCGCAAAAATTGAATTTCCCTGGTATGTCTTTCCTCAATTTATCGGTGGCAGCCTCGACTTCGTCAGCAGAACTGCCCGATACAATCGACATCGTCACTGCGCTGCATGCCTGCAATACGGCGACCGATGATGCGATAGAATTCGCCTTGAAAAAGAAGGCGAAATTCATGGTGTTAGTGCCATGCTGTCAGGCTGAAGTCGCGGCAGAATTACGTAAAAGCAAAGGTGATGCTGTACGCGATAATCCACTCTCGGAAATGTGGCGACATCCGATTCATACGCGCGAGTTCGGTAGCCAAATCACCAATGTACTTCGCTGCCTGCAGCTAGAAGCGCATGGTTATTCAGTGCGTGTGACTGAATTGGTCGGATGGGAACATTCGATGAAGAATGAATTGATAGTCGCTGAATACAAGGGTTTGCCAGCCAAGCGCCCGGCGATACGCCTGGCCGAGGTGCTCAAAACTACTGGCTTGGAGAGCTTGAGCGGCCGTTTCTTTTTACCTGAATAATTCCCAATTTCACTGTAGTCACCATCGTAGTCACTTCGGCGTCATAAATATTGATTAAAATAGTTTAGCTAATATTTCATGAAAAAAAACAATGCGCAGTTTTCATCGTTACAATGAGTTCCTAGCCTTGCTTATCCAAACAGGAAAGTCTCACAATGTTCGCAGCTGTTGATCTTGGTTCGAATAGTTTTCGTCTACACATAGGCCGCCATGAAGGCGACGTGATTCGTGTCGTGAAGAGCGCGCGCTCGCCGATACGCCTTGCCGCTGGCCTCGATGAAAATGGTTATTTGTCGAAGGAGGCGATGCTAAGTGCCGTCAATTGTCTGGAGAATTTCCGCGACATTCTCAATTCCTATCCGATCGAAGCAGTACGCGTGGTTGCGACGAATACTTTCCGTATCGCCAAAAATATCAATGAATTATTGCCACTGGCGGAAGCTGCGATTGCCTGTCAGATTGAAGTCATTTCTGGCGAAGAAGAAGGGCGGCTGATTTACATGGGCGTCTCGAATTCTATCGCTATTCCAGGCGAGCGCCGTCTAGTGATGGACATCGGTGGCGGTTCAACTGAAGTCATACTTGGCTACGGCCATGAAATCATCAAGGTCGAATCCTTCGGTGTCGGTACCGTCAAGCACAGCAACAAATTTTTCCCCGATGGAAAAATCACTCAGGCCGGATTTGACGCCTCCGTTTTGTCGGCGCGCTCCTTGTTTGAAGACGCTGCGCCACCGTTTCAGCCGCAACATTGGCGCACTGCGTATGGCTCGTCAGGTACCATGCGCGCCATCTCCGATGCGATCAGCAAAAATGGTTTTGGTGACGGCAGCCTCACGCTAGAAAGCCTGAATACACTCAAAAGATATTGCATACAAACGGGGCATATCAGCCGTTTGGAATTGAATGGGATTAAGCAGGAACGCATTTCTATGGTGGTCGGCGGCCTGGCGATCTTGATTGGCTTACTGGAAGAATTTAAGATCACAATGTTGCATCCTATCGAGGCAGGTTTGCGTATGGGTGTGATGTGGGATCTTTACTTGCGCTCGACCAAACGCGATCGTCGCGAGCAATCAGTGCACAGCGTGGTGGCGATGTTCCATGCGGATATCTCACGGGCAAACCGTGTCGCCGAAATGGCCTGCTCTTTGTATGCGCAACTCAAGCCAGCAGCGAATACCCATGTGCGCCACATTTACTGGAGCGCCATGCTGCACGAAGTTGGCATGGTGGTCTCGCATACCGGTTACCACAAGCACGGCGCCTACATGGTAGAGAACGCCGACATGGCGGGCTTTACCACGCGCGAGCAACGTGTCATCAGCAAATTGATCTTGAGCCAAAAAGGCAATCTCAAAAAAATCAGTGATGGTTTTGCTGATCTCGATTTTGCCAAAGCTGTGTTGGCCTTGCGACTCTCGGTCACCTTCATGCATTCCCGCGTGGAACTTGATTACGCTGATTTTAGTGTGAAGATGAAAAATAGAATTGAGTTGGAAATGAAGCAGGATTGGGTCAGCCTGCATCCGACCGTTGCCGTCTGGTTGCAAAAAGAAATCGAATGCTGGCGTGAGGTTGGCGTGGAATTTGTGGTTAGGGCTAAACTTTGATTTCAATTTTAAGAATGCATTCTCTATTCCGTATCTTGCGTCTCTTGCGTATTTTTCTTAAGCTGCTCATTTGTGTGCCAGCCATGGCAGCGGCACTCACTGTCCCAGATAGCTTAGAGCAAAGGCTCAAGCCATGCACTTCCTGTCATGGCAAAGATGGCCGGGCTGCCAGCGATGGTTACTATCCGCGCATTGCCGGTAAGCCTGAAGGCTATCTATTCAACCAGCTGAAAAATTTCCGCGAGGGCAAGCGTACCTATCCTCTGATGACGTATATGGTGGCGAATATGTCGGACGATTATCTGCATGAAATTGCGCATTATTTTTCGCAGCAGCATCCACCATATTCTGCCGCTCAATTGGTAGAGATTGCTCCAGCAATATTGGAACGAGGTCGCACCTTGGTGCAGCAGGGTGAGCCAGCGAAAAAAATCCCGGCCTGTATCGCCTGTCATGGTGAAAAAATGACTGGTGTTGCACCCTATATACCAGGGCTGCTGGGTTTGCCGCGCGATTATATTGTGGCGCAACTCGGTGCCTGGCAAACCGCTAGCCGGCACGCCTATGCGCCCGATTGCATGCAGCAGATCGCGCGCAAGTTAGGGCCGCAAGACATCTATGCCATATCGGCCTGGCTGGCGGCGCAAAATATGCCCACCAATCCGCTAGCGATAGCTTCGAAAGATATTCCAAATTTTAAAATGCCCGTTTCTTGTGGCAGCGTGCCACAACAAGGTGGGCAGCCATGATGAAAAAAATTCTCGCCGCATTATTTTTCGTATTGCTTCTGTCAGTAGCAGCTGTGGCCGCCTACGGTTATTTTCTCGGCGACGCGCAAACTGCAAGTGACAGCGCTACTCCAACTAAACGCGATCCCATCGCTGAAATTTCGCAGGGTGAGTATCTAGCGCGTGCCGGTAATTGCATAGGCTGCCATACCGTACGTGGTGGCGCCGCGTATGCGGGCGGGCGCGTAATCCAGTCTGAGTTTGGCGACTTTGTTGCTCCGAATATCACTTCGGATAAGGACACAGGTATCGGCAACTGGAGCGCCGATGATTTTTGGCGCGCCCTGCATAACGGTAAATCTAAAAATGGCCGCATGCTGTATCCGGCCTTCCCCTATCTGAACTACAGCATGTTGTCGCGCGCCGATAGCGATGCGATGTTTGCCTACTTCAAGACCGTGGCGGCAGTTCCGCGCCAGAATCAGCAACACAACTTGCGCTTCCCGTTCAACCAACGTTTCTTGCTGGCGTTCTGGCGCGCGCTGTATTTCCGCCCGGCGCCATATCAGGAACAGGCGCAGCAGAGCGCCGTATGGAACCGTGGCGCCTATCTGGTCAACGGCCTGGCCCATTGCAGTGCCTGCCACAGTAGCCGTAACGCCTTGGGCGCGAATGGCGGCAGCCAGGATTTATCCGGTGGCGAACTGGCGATGATCAACTGGTACGCACCTTCGCTGGTCTCGAAAGCAGAAGCCGGCTTGGCACACCAGCAGGCCAGCCAGATTCAAGCCTTGTTGCGCTCTGGCGTATCGGACAATGGAACCGTGTTTGGCCCGATGGCAGAAGTCGTTACAGGCAGTTTGCAATATCTCTCCGAGGCAGATATCAGCGCCATGAGCACGTATTTACAGGCGCTGCCGCAGACAAAGACAGTGGTGCCGGATATGCTCGATAAAGCATTAGAAGCGCAAGCGACCGGTAAGGAAGAGATGGCCAGAATCATGGCGCAGGGCGGCAAATTATACAAAGACCATTGCAGTACATGCCACGGCGAGGACGGCGGTGGTGTCGCACAGGTTTACCCCGCACTCAAGGGTAACCGCAACCTGCAAATGCAAAACGTCGCGAATCCCTTGCGGATCATCCTGGCAGGCGGCTTTGCACCAGCCACCAAGGCGAACCCTAGACCCTACGGCATGCCGCCGTTCGGCCCGGTCTTATCTGACGATGAGGTAGCCCTGGTGCTGAGCTATATCCGCAATGCCTGGGGCAATCAAGGGGCGGTGATTTCTGCTCCGGTGGTTAATCCTTACCGGACTGCGCCTTTGGATTGATTTTAATTTAGTTGATTTCGTTGGTAGAATAAAAAATAGCAGAACTGATTTTTGCGTTTCA
The DNA here is from genome assembly GCA_040390685.1 of Pseudomonadota bacterium. Classification (GTDB taxonomy): domain Bacteria; phylum Pseudomonadota; class Gammaproteobacteria; order Burkholderiales; family Burkholderiaceae_D; genus Undibacterium. The sequence continues at coordinate 6,542 of JAZJYB010000198.1, forward strand.
CTAGATAAAAACTCCAGCATGTCGCTTACCATACTGCTACATAATGGGGTCTTTATACTGCCTCGTGAAGCGTCCGCCCTTCACGCCAGAATCCGCCCCTATGCGATACCTCATATTCCTCATTGCAAGCTGCCTTGCCCTTCCCGCGGTGGCTCAGGTATTTAGGTGCAATTTACCTGGCGGAAAGGTCGAATATCAAGCCACTCCCTGCCAGGTAGGAAGCGCGTCATCGGCCAAGCCAGAAACTGCAGCATCATCCGATGAGGGGCCGGCTTTTCCGCCAAGACCTGGACACCAGGATCTGGAAGTCGTAGGCGATGAAAGATTTCAAGAGCGGGTACGTGCAGCCTTGTCTCTATTGAAGTCGCGTGATAGCCAGGCCTACTCCGTGGTTTCTGGGTATGTCGGAAGAATCCAGCAGTCCGATCATAGTGGCATGCGTGCATACGCTGATCCGCCAACCTTCTTCATGAGTGACGCAAGCGCAATGTATTCCGTCACATGGGCGGCAGCTTCGATTGCACACGATGCCTATCATTCAAAACTGTATTTCGATTACCGGGGGGCACATCCCGGCACTGCGGTACCGGATGGTGCATGGAAGGGCATTAGCATGGAGACCAAGTGCATGAAGTTCCAGATTGCCGCCATGCGAAATATTGGTGCGACCCAACGTGAAATTGATCACGCTATCGCCGATTTAGATGGGCGCTACAGTTTGCAGGAAAGAAGCTCGAGAAAATACTAGCTTGGAGCGGCGGCAACACCCACTGCTTATTTCAAATAATGCGATTTTAATT
>JAZJYB010000198.1:7351-8088 GCA_040390685.1 Pseudomonadota bacterium
CGGTTGTGACATCTGTAGCGGTGACATTTGCAATGGTTTCATCAATAGGGGTGTCATCAGGCGTCGTGTCGGAAGGCGCTGCGCTTTTCCGACCTACTTGTTTTCCGACCGACATTACTGCCATCCATCACCATTTCGCGAAATTTAAAACGTTTCCCATTCATCACTTTCAGTGACCAGCGCTGGTTTCACCTTGGCAGAGATAGCTTTTGGTTTTGCCGCTCTTGGTGCGACTTGCACCGTCTGACGCACGGATTTTTGTGGCTTATCGGTGTCTTGTTCGCTCGCATCGAACTTGAATACTGCGACCGATTTCACCAGGTCTTGCGCTTCGGTTTGCATGCTGCTGGCGGCTGCGGCGATCTGCTCTACCAGTGCCGCATTTTGTTGTGTCACCTCATCCATGTTCACCACGGCTTCGCCGATCTGCGATACACCGGTCGCCTGTTCAGCGCTGGCGACACTAATTTCACCCATGATGTCGGTGACCATGCGGATGGCATCGACCATCTCAGTCATCGTGGTGCCAGCCTTGTCGACCAACGCGGTGCCATGTGTCACCCGTTCTACACTGGCGTTGATGAGGTTTTTGATTTCCTTGGCGGCTTCGGCCGAGCGCCCCGCCAGCGAGCGCACTTCGGATGCCACCACGGCAAAGCCACGGCCCTGTTCGCCGGCGCGGGCCGCCTCCACCGCCGCATTCAGCGCCAGGATATTGGTCTGGAAGGCGATGCCGT
>JAZJYB010000199.1:0-1067 GCA_040390685.1 Pseudomonadota bacterium
CAGTTTGCGGCTCAAAACGCGCGATTTGGCCGCCTGGACAGAATTGCTTAACTACGTACTCAGACGCGATCCTGAATGGGAGAAAGAAAACCTGAGTTTATCCACACTTGATTCGGCCGATCTCAGCTTGAGTTTGATCTTCAATTTGAACGGCGACTTGATCTCGACCATCGCGCCCAGGCAAATAAAACAGGAGCTGAACTTGCCTGAGCTCCTCAACGGACCCTATGCAGCAATTTATAAGAAGGGAGAGCGCGAACCAAAATGTGGCCTGATGAAGACTGATATTGGCTTGATGCTGACTTGTTGGGCAGGAATTCTACGCAGTGATTTAAGTGGTGATATCGCCGGCACTGTCGTGCTTGGACGCCTACTGAACCCACCACGCATCCTGAAGTTGCGGCATCAAACCGGCGCGCTCTTTGAAATTAGCGCGAGTTCAGTCATGCCAAAAGACTCAAGCAAATGGTCGGAAAAACTAAGTTCAAATTCCATCGGCACCAGCGATTTCTGGACGATACACGAACCCAATGTGGTCCACTTATTTTTCCAGTTGAAAGACCTGCTGAAACAAGACGTCGGCTTGCTCACACTCGACAAGCGCCGCCCGGTACATGAGCAAGGGGAACGGCTTTACCGACAGACACGCGAGCAGCTCCTTTGGGTGGTAGTGATCATGACCGCAGTGCTTGCCCTGACACTGAATTTTTTACTGATTGATAGGCTACGCCGGTTTGCCAGACAATTGGTAGACCTGGCAAAAAAATCCACCTGGAATACCAGGATCAATATCAAGGGAAACGATGAACTTGGTTTAGTCGCCACCAACGTCAATAAACTATTGGCGCTGATTGAATCTCAAGTTGAAGGGCTAAATGCCTTAAGCATGATATCGAGATGGCCCTATGCATGAAAAAGAGCGATCAAAAGAAAGTTTCAAAAACACAAAAATAGTTGTTGCGCTTTAGCGCTAATGCGCTATAACCTTATAAGGTGAAAGCGCAATAGCGCATTAAGGTGAAAAGGTGAAAGCGCATGAAGATAATAACAATAGCCTCACAAAAGGG
>JAZJYB010000199.1:1077-4619 GCA_040390685.1 Pseudomonadota bacterium
CACCAACGTCAATAAACTATTGGCGCTGATTGAATCTCAAGTCGAAGGGCTAAATGCCTTGAGCATGACTGATGCCTTAACCGGTTTATCCAATCGCCGGGCCTTCGATATCCGCCTGGTACAAGAATATTCAAGGGAGCAGCGCAATGGAATGCCGCTGGCCTTGCTGGTACTTGATGTCGACCATTTCAAGCAATACAACGACCACTACGGACATCCGGCAGGCGATACCGTATTGCAGGCCTTGGCGGATATATTGCGTCGATCTAAAGGGCGTATTTCTGATCTTGCAGTCCGTCTTGGCGGTGAGGAATTTGGCATACTCTTGCCGGAATCCGACATTAAAGGTGCACAAATAGTGGCAGAGCATATCCATCGGCTTTTGCGCGAGGCGAATATTGAACATACCGCTTCGCTGGTCGAACCGCGCCTGACAGTCAGTATCGGCATTGCCATCGCACATGAAGAATCAATAGAAGAATTTGTCCAGCGCGCCGATCAAGCACTGTATCAAGCCAAGCGCCAGGGCAGAAATCGCTCATGTAGCGCTGAAGAAATCAAAGCATCTGCATAGAAAATCGAGCACACGCGCTTCCGACACAAAAACTAACAATTCGGAGGTGCAATTCACAAAAAACTGTTGCTTTTTTGCATGACCATCAAAAAAACTTTGAAAAAGATTACATTTTTATTACCCAGGACTATACTAATTTGACGCGCCAACCAGCTGACGCGGCGAAACTACGAGGGGATAGAAATGTTAAAAAACTTCACTATCAGCTTGCATCGCCTCTGCTCGAAATTTACCTTAGCGAGTGTTAGTTTCAATAGTTCTGCCACCAACATTCGAGCATTTCAACAGCGCCAAAATCGACTTTAAGATGTGCAGCACCGGGCCAATTGATTTAAATCAATTTCATCGCTCATTTAGTCACGTTCGCGATGAATCTCATTTTAAGATAGTAGCCGTTACTGATTGAGAAATGCCTTATTGCCTTACCAGTACAACATGCAAAAAAATTTCTTCACCTATCACCTATCACCTTTACGTTTCATCGTTCTATCGTTCAATTAATTGCTTACGCAAATACGTTTGATCTACCGAGAGTTTTACTTACTAAAATTTTACAAGGAGACAACATGAAATTGAAGCCCGCCCTAGCACTGTTGGTTTTACCGCTCACGATTGCTTCGGCTTACGCCGAAGAAGGTGATGGTTTTCCGACTTTTACTTTCAGTGGATTTGGCACAGCAGCACTCACCCAATCCAATTCAGATGATGCAGAATTTATCAGGCCGAATCAGGTAAGAGGCGTCACCACCAGCGCAAAAAATAGCGTCGACTCAAATTTCGGTTTTCAAGCGACAGCCAAGTTTAACGATATGTTTTCTTTCACCGGACAAGGCTTGGTGCGGAAAATAGTCACGGACGATTTTACCGCGGAGCTGGCATGGGCATTTGCCAAAGCTAAAATTTCAGACAACTTCAGCGTACGTGCCGGTCGTATTGGTCTGCCGGTCTACATGATTTCAGAATATCGCAGCCTTGGCTATGCCAGCACCATGATGCGGCCACCGGTAGAGATGTACTCACAAGTGCCGATTGAAAGCATGGATGGTGCCGACGTAATTTACCAAGGAGCTTTTGGTGAGACTAACTTTTCGGCCCAACTGGCAATCGGACAGACTGAGCAAGATTTTGCACCGGGATATTCAGGGAAATTCACCAAAATGTCGGCCATCAATCTGGTCGCTGAACATGGCCCGTTCACGTTTCGCTTTGGCCGGGTTGATACCAAAATTAATGTCGATAATTATGCCGCACTTAATTCTGTGGTCGGAGGTTTGAGGGCATTCAGTGCCAACCCGGGTCTTGAAGCTGCCTTTGGCCTCAAAGCTGCGGCCAACCAACTGGAACTCAAGGACGCGAAAGGCTCTTTTACTTCGGTTGGCATGAACCTGGACTGGAAAAATATCATCGCGCAGGCTGAATACGGCAAGAGAAAGGTTGATCGCCTGTCAATCGCAGATACCAGTTCCTGGTACACCATGATAGGCTATAGAATCGGTAAATTTACGCCCTACTTTAATCACGCTTCGGTCAAAAAAGATAGCGCAAATACTATCGCTAGCCTGCCAACCGCAGGACCATTTCCGGCGCAGTTTTTAGCTGTCACTAACGGGGCAAATATTGTCGCTTCGAATGGCGCGACCCAAACCAGCAATAGCATAGGTGTACGCTGGGATTTCTATAAATCCGCGGCGTTTAAATTGCAGCTGGACCGTTTCTCCCCTGAACACGGCTCAGGAACTTTCACAAGAGCGAAACCCGGATTTACCGGCCCTGTCACCGTCGTTGCCGCTGGCATAGACTTTGTATTTTAAGGAGGCGAATATGAAAAACTTTACTCAAGCAATTGTATTGGCCACTACCTTGACTCTTACTGCTATTCCTTGTCTGGCAGAAGTGGTGATTGTAGTCAACCCAAAAAATGCGGCACCACAAATGAGCTCTGAGCAAGCCGCGCAATATTTTTTAGGTAAATCAACGACTTTCACTCCGATAGATCAATCCGAAGGTTCCGCGATACGAGGCGAATTTTATAAAAAACTGGCTGACAAAGAAGCTTCACAAGTGAAGGCGATTTGGTCTAAACTAGTCTTCACTGGCAAGGGCACATTGCCAAAAGAAGTCAGCTCTAGCGATGCAATGAAAAAGGCGATTGCTGCCGATCCTAATGCCATCGGCTATATCGAAAAATCTGCGGTGGATAGCACAGTAAAAGTAGTTGCGACATTGCCTTAAACTTTTAAGTCAACTCGACTAGATTTGAGGGGAGGATTTCTCCCTTCATTTCTCCCCTAAGTGACGTCTTTCGAAATTGCTACAACAAGGATAAATGATGAGTATCAAACGCAGAATCTGGGCTTTACCTGTTGTTTCCACCATTATTTTCGGCGTTGGCCTGGCGGTGAGCGTCTACTTTTCAACTACCGCAATTAATTCGATCAAGACAACAGAGAACATTGACTACCCAGTTCTTGATCGTTCAAAAATTATTCAGAATGATGTACAGGGCTTTGTTGATGCCTTAAAACAGGCCGTCGGCGAAGGCGATAAAAAAGCGCTAGATACGATCGCCGAAAACGCTAAAAAAGTTCGCGAGAAATTCAAAAAATTGGGCGATGTTCCAGGTCAGCAAGCCCTGTCCGAACGGCTTTCCAAAGAGTTTGATGCGTATTACGCACCGGCCTTAACAGTCGCCAAAATTATGATGGGGGTAGACCAGGGCGAGCCACAAACGGCGATCGGCCAAATGCAATCGGCGCTGAAGATCCTTGAAACCGATTTGGAAAAAATTGTCGCTTCCGCACAAAAACAATTTGCCGCAGGTGTTGAAAAAAGTGGCGACAATGTTCGCAACGTACTGTACTCGATGATTTTGGCCGGCATTATTCTCACCTTGGTTTTAGGTGTCGTCTCTTTCTTTGTGGTGCGTACTATCTGGCAGCAATTAGGCGGAGAACCGGAGTACGCCAGA
>JAZJYB010000200.1:0-22010 GCA_040390685.1 Pseudomonadota bacterium
GGGTTGGCTGACGTTCGTATCATTCTGCGCACAGGGAAGACTGGGTACGCTCCGGAAATTGATGCGATTCGTGATTACGACATCAATGATTACAAGACAAAATCAGAACTGACGCGCACAAAACTTTATACTGCGGTGACTTCCGCAATTCGCTCATACGAACAAATCTGTGCCATTTCGACCAGCCGTCGTGCTTTAGAGTTAATCATCAAGGCCAGCACAGAACTCATGGCACTACAAGGATTGAAAAATTTCGCCACAGGTGTTTTACAACAGATTATAGGATTACTGGCAAATCAAACTGAGGGATTTGTATGCACTAAACAAGTTATTGATGGCCCAGTCGATGAACTATCAGATTTAACTATCATCGCCGCAAGCGATGCATTTTCCGATTGCGTCGACAAATCTATTGTCGACGCTACTAATCCTACAATTCAAGCTTCATTAGATCAAGCAATACAAGCACGTCATCATCTGTATCAAAGTGAATCGACAGTTCTTTACTTTGGCAATATCAAAAACCATGATCTGACAGTGTACCTAAATACTGGTCTACATCTCAACGAACTAGATAAACGATTATTGGAAGTATTTTGTAGCAACATTTCAGTCGGCCTAGATAACGTTATGCTGACATCGAGCCTACATAATTATGCTTTCTATGACCCGTTGACAGGCCTATCGAATCGATTGAAATTGCTGCAAACCTTAAATGAGACCCTTACTTCTCCGCTCAAACAACATACTGTTTTATCGTTAATTGATATTGATCATTTTGCCGAAACCAATGACGCTTTAGGTCATCAATTTGGCGATTTACTCCTGTGCGCGGTGGCGCAGCGTTTAGTCAATATTTTTGGCAATGATTGCCAATTGGCGCGTGTAGGAAGTGACACTTTCGCCTTAATGGGCAAAGATACCAGGGTAAGCCCAGATGCTATCCTCGCTACATTCTCACTACCGTTCGACGTTGACAATCAGGTTGTCCAATTGTCGGCCACGATAGGATTAGTCAAACTAATCGATTGCGATGGCGATGGATCTGAGGCATTTAAAAACACGAATATCGCTCTAAAAAGAGCCAAAACCCATCATCGATCTGGCTACGCTTATTTCACGCGCGATATGGGCGTCGAAATTCGTGAACGGGTCCGAATGATGCACAAGTTGCGAAGCGCATTTGAAAATGAGCAATTGTTTTTGGTTTTTCAACCACAAGTCGATATGCGCACAGGCCAGGCGCTGGGTGCGGAAGCCCTGATCCGATGGAAGACGGCGGAGGGCGAATTTATACCTCCTGATCAGTTTATTCCAATCGCCGAATATTCTGGCCTCATCGTCAATATTGGTGAATGGGTACTCCGCACGGCATGTTACGAACTAGTGCACTTGCGTAGTTGTGGCTACACTAATTTTCAGATGGCGGTTAACGTTTCTCAAGCGCAGTTCTCCCATCCCCTGTTCATGCAGACACTTCACCGTGCGCTAAATGACTCAAAAGCTCCGCCAGATTGCATAGAGCTCGAGATCACTGAATCAATGGCAATGGAAGATCCAGATTTACTCATCAAAACTTTACACCAAATTAAACAGCTGGGAATTCGAGTGTCAATTGACGACTTCGGAACAGGATTTTCTTCGTTAAGTCACCTACAAAAACTCGATGTTGATAAACTCAAGATAGACCGTGCTTTTGTCAACGAAATCAAAGATAGTTCTGGTGACGGCAGTATCGCAAAAATGGTGGTTCAACTCGGACAAAGTCTGAATATGGTAATCATTGCCGAAGGGGTTGAAACCGCGATGCAAGCAGAGACCCTACTCTCGTTTGGCTGCCATTTGGCGCAAGGTTATCTGTATTCAAAACCAATGGCTAAAGAAGATTTATACGCTTGGTTAAAAACTAAAAGTATCCAATAAGCTCACTCCTGCAGATTTTTTCAAGCGTTAAATTCTACGATCACAAGCATTAATTTGATGTTCAATTTAACACTGCTAGTTTTGTTTTATTCCCAATTCACCCACTCCGTTCGACCATTATTTCCATTCTGCACCGTGAATTTTGCAGACTGTCGCAAGCTCATGGTCAAAACATGCGTTCATCATTAAAGTAACAGCATGTACTGAGAAGGTTCAAAGAGTCGCAAGTTCACTTTTTGATACTGGTCAGTGAAAAAATTACCCTCTACTAAAAGAAGTTGATCATGAATCCCGAGACTATTCAAAGCATAAAAGAACAAAGCGCAATATTTATTCGATGGCTGAGCAAAGCTTTTGATCAAACAGCCGCATGGGTGACTACTTTGTCGTGGTGGAAGTTTTTCTTGTTCGCAATGATCACTATGACCGCAGGCGCGATTCTACAAGACACCCTATTCTCGACTGAAGAACGGGTTGTCGTGCATAAAAAACACATTCCGAAAATAAGCAATGGAACCAAGCACATCATCGATGGCGATACCAATGTTGAAATTGATGGCACTGGCATTCATATTCGAAAAAACAACCCGAATGGAAAAGACAAGCCAATTGAAATTGATGAGAATGGAATTCAGGCCGCAAAAGATGGTATTGACGAAGCGGCCAAGGCAAAACCGGCCACACCAGCAGCCTCTTCCCCGATGGGGCTGGAGATAGGTGAAAACGATATTCACATCAAGCTTCCCCCTGAGATATCTCAGAAAATCAGTGATGAAATTCAAAATGCCGTAGCGGATGCAGCAGATGAGGAAATGAAAACTTACCAAAAAAATTCCACTAAATGGTTTATCAACTTTGTCATGTTGTTGGTCTTCGGTCTATTCGGTATGAAAGCCCTCATGGGTGGCAAGGTTCGTGCCGATGAGAAAGCCAAGGAAGCAAATAGCATCGCCGAAAAGGAAGCCTTGCTTAGGCAAGTGAGCGAAGCACAAATGCAAATGATGCAAGCTCAAGTTGAACCGCATTTTCTATTTAACACTCTCGCCTCGGTCGAGTATTTGATAGAAACCGATCCACCACGTGCTGCAGCAATGCAGCGCAGCCTAATTTCTTATCTTAGAGCGGTGTTACCGCAAATGCGTGAAAATGGCGCGACCACAAACCTTGGACGAGAAGCTGACATGGTGAAGTCTTACCTCGAGCTGCTCAAAATGCGCATGGAAGAACGTCTGGAAATTGATTTCGTCATGCCAGAAGGATTGCGAAGTGCCTCATTTCCACCAATGATGCTCCAGTCTTTAGTCGAGAACGCGATTAAGCACGGATTGGAAGTAAAAGCGGAAGGCGGCACATTGCAATTTAGAGCTGAGGTGGCACATAACAAATTGCGTGTCACCGTAACCGACAACGGCCTGGGATTTGGTGCAAAACCAACGAATGGAACCGGCCTCGGCTTGCAAAATATAAGAGAAAGACTGAAACTAATTTACAAAGAAAAAGCGCAAATGATCATCACGCCTAACCAACCTAGCGGCGTTTGCGTTACCATAGAAATTCCTTACGAACTCGCCAACTAAACGATATTTTTCTCACTATGCCAACTGCAATTATTGCTGACGATGAAAGAATGATGCGTGACCAATTAAAGTCACGCCTGGAACAAGTTTGGCCAGAGCTGCAAATTTTGGGCGAAGCCAAGAACGGTGAAGAAGCCGTACAAATGGTAACGACACATAATCCAGATTTGGTTTTTCTAGATATTAGGATGCCGGTCAAGACTGGGATTGAAGCCGCAAAAGAGATCGGAGATAAAGCACACGTTGTTTTTATTACCGCTTACGATCAGTATGCGATAGAAGCCTTTGACCAGGGTGCAGTTGATTATGTATTAAAGCCCGCCGATGTTGATCGCTTATCCAAGACAGTTGAACGATTAAAATCGCGACTAAGCAGTGCCACGCAACCGAACGACATGGGTGCAATGCTGTCGCAACTCGCAAAACAAATGGGCATAGTCGCAAAACCAAATTATTTACATTGGATACAAGCTTCAATCGGACAAGAATTGCGTTTGATCCCTGTGGAAGAAATATTGTTTTTCCAATCCGACGAAAAATACACCAGGGTGCAAACTGCGACCTATGAAGCCTTAATCAGGAAGCCCGTCCGTGACCTGATCGAAGAGCTGGATCCCTCACTCTTTTGGCAAATACACCGCTCCACTTTAGTCAACGCAAAAGCGATCTCTGGCGTAGTGCGAGATATGCGTGGCCGGCACCTGGTACAAATTAAAGGCTCAACTGAAAAGCTTGAGGTCAGCCGCAGTTTTGTCCATTTATTCAAACAAATGTAGTCGACTTTGTCCGACAAAATTCGAGTTGGCATACAGAAAACGAACTTTGCATCAAGCGTTTTGACATTTTCTCGAAAGCACGCCATGTTAAAAATCTATCGCTATGTCAGCTTGCTAGTCTTAGGCATAATTTCCCTCCCAGCGACCGCACAAAACGAAACCAATTCATTACATCGTTGTAATGGACGCCCCGAAAAAACAGAAATTATCATCACTACCCATCAAAATGGATTTGAGATAATTAATAAATTGGGTAGTCGGGCACTCAATACCAAAAGTAAAAGTTCTTATGCGGGAGACTACGTAGTTGGCTTAACTTCGCTAGAATCTACAACACAAATAGACTTTGATGGCCCAGTCTGGCAAGACGATGAAACCGGCGGGGAATGTTTCGCTCCCCGTATTGAAATAAGCCTTCACTATGCACCGATCCAGGTTTTCATTGGCAATGAATTTAAACCTGGCTCATGCAGCTACGGTGTCATACTCGAGCATGAAAAACAGCATGTGCGTCTATATCAGGAAAATTTGCCACGCGTCGAAAATATACTTCGTTCTTTAATGGAAAAAAGGTTTGCCAAAAAACCGCTATATGCTCCGACCGGCAAGTCCAAACAACTGCTCGAGAATGAGATAGATACGCTCTGGAGACCAATGATCAGAACAGAATTTGCCAAGATACAAATCGAACAAAACTTACTGGATAGTGACGAAGGCTTAGCCAGTGTTAGTTGGGCGTGCCTAGGTGAAGTTCAAAAAATTCTCGGCTTTCGCTACTAAGTAATATTCATCTCCTCGCTCCAATCTGACTTGCATTTATCTTGCGCGTGTTGACATATAATTTGGCAGTCAAAAATCATATGTCAACACAAGCTAGTCAGCCACTCAATGCAATTACACGTTTTTCCACCACATCCCAAACTCGCCAAGTTGATCATGCACATTTCGGTGTTCGAATGGGATGAATCCGAATGCTATTTGCCGGCCTCTTTAATTCCATTTTTGATATTATTCATACGCGGTGGCACACGTGTCGAACAGCCTGATGGAAGTTTTGTCGATAGCCCTCGGTTTATTTTACGTGGCCCGTGCAACGTGCCTACGCATTCATTTCATACAACGGGAACCTTGACAATTTCAGTTGGTTTTCGGCCAGGCATGTTGCATCAGGCCATGGGGATACTGCCAGCGGATCTCCTCTCAAGTGTGTTGTCCATGCACGAGGTATGCGACCACCTTCGCATGAATAAATTGTTGCTGGCTATGGATGAGCAACTCTCAATCAATGAATATGCGCAGCTGTTTCAGGATTTTTTACTCGATACGCTTGATTATAAAAAGAAAGCTGGTATGGGCGCGGCCTTCCTCGCTGCGCATCAAAAAATGTTCTTCCCTCTGATCGATCTTTCGCTGCATTTCGGCATCGGAGAACGGCAGTTAGAACGACGGGTGCGAGAGGCTTTTGGTGTGAATTTGCGCGATACCCGAAGGATCGCCCGTTTCGGCTTTTCTTTATTCCACATTATTGGACATACTGTTAGCTGGGGCGACCTCACCCGTATTGCTCACGATTCTGGTTACTATGACCAAGCCCACATGCATAGAGAATACCTGGAATTGGCAGGCATCTCCCCTGCAGCTTTACTACAAAAAATTGCCAGTGAAGACCCAGCTTATTGTTTGTACCGTCTGAGTCAAATCGATGCCAAAAATCTTTTATTACCTACAGAATGACGGGTTGGTACAAATTTGGCGGATCGATACAATTAGTTTTCCTCTTCCTACTTTAGAATCTGTCTCATTGCATCGATACTTATCGTTACTTATCGATTCCGGATTTTTACCTTTTGGAGAGCTTATGCATCCCGTGGTTCTGAAACATGTAGCCAAAATCTACCATCTTGATATGGTTGCGGTTCCCGCCTTGACCGACATCAACCTGGAAATTCGCCCCAATTGTTTCACTGTTATTTCCGGCCCATCCGGCAGCGGTAAAACTACCCTACTTAATCTGATCGGATGCATTGACCGGCCAGATCAGGGGCAAGTCATCGTCGCCGGCCAAGATATTCAAACCATGTCGGATGACGCGCTGTCGGATTTTCGCGCCCGTCATCTTGGCTTCATCTTCCAGAATTTCAATTTACTGCCAGTACTGACCACCTATGAAAATGTAGAATACCCCTTGTTACTTACCAAGATGCCGGCCGCCGAACGCAAGCAACGCGTATTGGCTTTGCTTGATGCAGTAGGATTATCAGACCGGGCGCAAAATCGCCCGGGCCAACTCTCGGGCGGACAACGTCAACGCGTCGCGATTGCTCGGGCACTGGCGACTTCACCAAAATTGGTACTTGCCGACGAACCGACCGCAAATCTCGATAGCCAAACCGGTGCCGCCATTATTGCGCTGATGCGCAAAATGCAAAGGGAGCATCAGGTTTCCTTTGTATTTTCTTCACACGATCCACAAGTGCAGGCCGAAGCCGACGACGCCATTTTCCTTCGCGATGGGCGCATTACCCATATCGAACGCCGCACCGAGTTCAAGGAAGCCATCGCATGAAAACCTACGCTCTCGCGCTACGCAATTTGCTGCGCAACCGCCGTCGTTCACTGACCACCTTGCTGGCGATGATGATAGGTTTGGTGACCATACTGGTGTTTGGCGGTTACAGCCGCAATGTCATTTACGCCATGCAAACTGGCTACGTACAATTGCACGGGCATCTGCAAATCCAGCGTAAAGATTATTTTTACTTTGGCACTGGCAACCCAGCCGCATATGGCATCGCAGACTATCAAGGCATTATCGATCTGGTCAAAAATGACCCAATATTGAAGCCATTAATCACCGTAGTCACACCCAAGCTGCAATTAGGCGGAATTGCCGGCAATTTTTCCGCCGGGGTTTCCAAGAACGTGATCGCCAGTGGCATGGTGGTGGCTGAGCAAAATCAAATGCGCCTGTGGGACGATTACGGCAGTGCCAGTTACACCCCGAAAATCGCGCTGGTCGGCACTAGTCCTGACGCCGTTGTGATAGGTACAGGCGTAGCGCGCATGCTGCAACTCTGTGCACCTCTGAAAGTCGCAAACTGCCGTCAGCCGATAGCAACACTGCAGCAAGCAGCGAACGACACACCATCTGCGCCTGATGACATCAACGCTTTGTCAACGCTCGAAAAAACTACTACAACTTCGGCCAAGCAAACTAGCATAGAAATGCTGGCAGCCAATCTGCACGGTGCGCCGAATGTCGCCAGCCTGAACGTGGTCAAGGCGGAAAATTGGGGCCTTAAAGAATTCGATGACAGCTATATGGTGATGCATTTGCCGCAGGCGCAAAAACTGATTTACGGTGCGGCAGCGCCGCAAATATCAGCAATACAAATTCAGTTGCAGCATACGGCGCAAATGCCAGTTGCCAGAACGCGTCTGAATCAACTATTGGCGACGAATTTCAAGGCAACCCCACTGGAAATACTCGACTATGAAACACTGGCGCCGATTTATGGCCAGACCATACAGTTTTTCGATTCTGTGTTTGGTTTCATCGCCACTCTGATAGGGGTGATTGTCTTATTCACAGTCGGCAACACCATGAGCATGGCAGTGGTAGAGCGCACTACCGAAATCGGCACCTTGCGCGCCATCGGTCAGCGTCGTGGCGGCATCCGTCGCTTGTTTGTAATGGAGGGCACTATGCTGGGTCTAATCGGTGCGGGCTTGGGCGTGTTAAGCGCCTTGCTGATCGCCTATCTGATCAACCACGCTGGCCTGACGTGGACTCCGCCCGGCTACGTGTACGCATACCCGCTCAAGGTAAGAATCTGGGGCGACCTGCGTTTGATTTTTGGCAGCGCTATTGGTTTGGTAATCGTCGCGATTATTTCGGCCTGGTGGCCAGCCAACCGTGCCTCCAAATTGATGATCGTCGATGCCTTGCGTCACGTTTAAAGAAAGAGCTGACAATGAAGAATACTCTAATCAAAATTTGTAGCCTGATGTTATTGGCTCTGAGCGCATTTAGCCCGGTGTATGCCGCCGCACCGGATGCACAATCCATTCTGGCGGCCAGCGATACAGTACGCAATCCCGATTTTTCTTTCGGCCTGACCACGACCTTGATCGAATATCGCAACGGTAAACAAACCTGATCCGCTTTGTGGCACCTGCACGCGATGCCAACAAGTTGATGTTAAAAAGCGGCAATGATCTGTGGTTTTACGATCCGTCAAACAAGGCCAGCATACGCATCTCGCCACAACAACGCCTGTTAGGCCAAGCTGCCAATGGCGATGTTGTTACCGTCAATCTGGCGAAGGATTATCAAGCCAATTTGGCAGCGGAAGAAGACATGCAAGATGGCGAACGTCAAACACGGCGCTGCTACAAGTTGAGCCTTGCGGCGATCTCGGCCGATGTCACGTATCACCATATCGAGATCTGGATAGACACCAGCAACAATCACCCTATTAAGGCGCGCTATTACACGGAAAGCGATCGCTTGCTCAAGACAGCTTACTTCCGCCATTACCAGAAACAACTCGGTCAGGAACGACCGACCGAAACGGTCATCATCGACGGCCTAGATCCGACTTGGGTAACCGTGTTGCGTCTGTCAGATTACGCCAAACGCGAAGTGCCAGATTCCTGGCTGCAGCGTGACTATTTACCGCGCTTTAAGCCGGAATAATTAGTATGAATCTAAAGCCAATCTACCTAGTCTTGCTACTCGTCGTGGCTGGATCAAGCATTGCACAAGAAGCTAATGATCTCGATGCGCTTCGATTGGCCGACACAGCGGCAAAACCAGTCGAAACTAGCAAAGACTGGCATAGCTTTTCCGAGGCGGCGATCGGGCAATCATTCCTGAGCAAGAGTGGCACAAGGGTACTGGAGCAACGCCTGTCGGTCGACTTGCTGTTCGACAAAACATTCGCCCCTGGATGGCGCGCGGTGCTAGCCGACCGCCTGGATGTTAAAAGACGAGATCAGCCGGTAATTCAAGAAAACGTCAATACGCTCAAGGAGGCCTATCTCAGCAGACAAATGCAGGAAAATCAATTGCTCGATCTTGGGCGCATCAATGTTGTCAACGGCGTTGCCAGCGGCTATAACCCGACCGACTTTTTTCGTGCAGGCGCAGTGCGCTCTCTGGTGTCAGTAGATCCAGCCAGTTTAAAAAAGAACCGGCTTGGCAGTGTCATGTTGCGCGGTCAACACTTATGGAATGACGGTTCATTAACCGCCCTGTACTCACCCAAATTGGCTGAACAAGCCAACACGGCTAGCTTCAATCCGGATCTAGGCGCAAGCAATAATCAAGATCGTTACCTGCTAACCCTCAGCCAACAGCTAAGCGATGGCATCGCACCACAATGGCTGATCTACGGCAAACCGCACCAGGCCCCGCAATTTGGCGTGAACCTGACGAGCTTACTCAATGACGCTACTGTGCTCTATGTCGAATGGTCTAGCGGCAACAGCCGTTCATTAGCTTCCCTGGCTCTAAATGGAAAAGACGATACTACATTTCGCAACCGTATCGCCAGTGGTCTGAGCTACACCAGCAACAAACTGACTCTAACCTTTGAATACGAATACAACGGGGCTGGCCTGAAATCAGCTGACTGGAACAAGCTCAGGCATGGATCGCCGATAGCCTATGGCCGCTACCGTGGGTTGCAGCAATATGCGCAGGAGTTACCGACCAAACAGGAAGTGTTTTTCTACGCCACCTGGCAAGATGCCTGCATAAATCACCTCGATCTCAGTGCCATGCAAAAACTCAACCTTGCCGACCATAGTCGCCTGACTTGGCTGGAAGCGCGCTATCGTATGGATAAATTTGATCTAGCCTTGCAAGTGCAAAACAATCGCGGAGATCAGACCAGCGCTTACGGTGCGACCACGCAGAAACATGCGTGGCAAGCAGTGTTACGGTATTATTTTTAAGCTGGTTCGACCCGATCAAACCGGGATGTCTCAGTGGAGCAGTTCTGTGCAGTCGCCAAAAAATGAATCGTGCTGCCGCTCCCCATTCCTGATTTTGAGTGTTTCACGCCCGCCATATTGCATTTCGTCGCAGCTGCCTATGAAGTTGCATGACGCTTGGATAAAGTGCTGACATCGCAACAAAGTATTGATTAATCAATTACTCGGGTCTACAAATGAAAACCTCAAATAAAATATTTTACTCAGTCGTTTTGGCTAAATTATTAGCAATTGGTCTCGTTGTTGTCGCGGCAACGTCTCAAACTAAGCTGAATACCCAGATAAATTTAGATAGCCAGTTTGCCAAAACAACTATTGAAGGTGCGAACGTCAAGCCAATTCAAACTGTGTTGATTTCGACAAAACGTTTAAGTTTGGAAGAAAAACTCGCTATGGACTTGAGTCAAGCGCGAACTTTGCAAGCGAATGTACAATTTAATAAGAAAATTCGTAAGATTGCATAACCTAAGTAAGACAAAATAAGCGGGCGCAACATATTGATTAAAATAACAATGCATCATTTATATTGGCATTAGAAAAAAATTTAATCGAAACGTTTCAATTGATCCAAATTCATTTAGAATGTTGAGCAATCATGTTAAAAAAATCCATTTTTCTCGGTTTATTACTGTCCAGCACGCTGGCTGGTACGGCTTTATGCCAAGAACTACTGTCACTTGCCATGTCTGTTCCTGTTTCCCAGCAAGACGGCCGTAGCCAGGATTTGCCGATAGCAAGCGCCGCTTCTCAGTCTCCTATGACTTTGGATAGAAGCGGTATGGATAAGGCGTCGGTTCATCTGCAAATTCTGCAACAATCGACTACGCATTTTTCTGAATCAGTCCAGGCTAAGAAGCCATCGATTGATGACAAAAAGTTACCGATCAAGTCACAAAGCAATTCATAAATATTTCTTGGCGTTTTTATGGCTGCACTTAAGCTGGCCTAGGCTAAGCTTAACCTGCCTCAGCATCCAACTTACGTAAGTACGCTAACTTATCGGCAATCTTTATTTCCAATCCGCGTGGCACTGGCTGATACCATTGCTGCCCCTCCAGGCCTTCCGGCAAATAAGTCTCTCCAGCTGCATACGCATCCGGCTCATCGTGCGCGTAGCGATATAATTTTCCGTAGCCAAGTTCCTTCATTAACTTGGTGGGGGCATTGCGTAAATGTTCCGGCACAGGTCGAGATTTATCTTTTGAAATAAAGGCTCGCACTGCGTTATAAGCGTTGTACACAGCATTCGATTTTGCCGCACAAGCGAGATAAATCACCGCCTCCGCCAATGCCAGCTCGCCTTCTGGCGAGCCCAGGCGCTCATAGGTTTCCGCTGCATCTAAGGTAATCCGCAATGCACGAGGATCAGCGAGGCCAATGTCTTCACTCGCCATTCTCACAATGCGCCGCGCCAAGTATCGTGGATCAGCGCCACCATCGAGCATACGCACAAACCAATACAAGGCTGCATCAGGGTTAGACCCGCGCACCGATTTATGCAATGCAGAAATCTGGTCATAGAATGCATCGCCACCATTATCAAAGCGCCGCAGCGCATCGCCCAAGCACTCAGCTAGCAATGCAAGGTCAACCTCATGAACTCCCTTAGTCTTTGCCGCACGCGCACTGATATCGAGATTATTCAGCAGCTTTCGGCCATCGCCATCGGCACTGGCGATCAGGCTGAGCTTGGCCTCTGAAGTAAATTGCAAGCCATCCAGTTCCCTTTGGCAGGCACGATCAATCATCATCTCGAGATCGGCTTCAGTCAGGGATTTCAGCACGTAAACGGAGGCGCGCGACAGCAAGGCGCCATTGACTTCAAACGATGGGTTTTCGGTGGTCGCACCAATGAAGGTGAACAAACCGCTTTCTACATGCGGTAAAAAAGCGTCTTGCTGACTTTTATTGAAACGGTGTACTTCATCAACAAACAAGATGGTGTGACGCTGCGAATTGGCGCGCAGGATCTGGGCGCGCTCGACCGCTTCTCGAATATCTTTTACGCCAGAGAGCACTGCCGAAAGCGCGATGAATTCAAAATGAAAATCATCGGCCATCAAACGGGCTAGCGTGGTTTTACCCACGCCCGGTGGGCCCCACAATATCATCGAATGTGGTTCCCCAGATTCAAACGCGACACGTAAAGGTTTACCACTTCCAAGCAGATGTTGCTGACCGATGACTTCATCAAGTTTGACCGGGCGCATGCGCTCAGCCAACGGAGTATTTTTATGGGGTGCGCTCATTGCCGGAAAACGTCAGCCCCGTTTGGCACGATAAATTTAAATTGATCCGCCTTAAACACGGGATTTCTTTCAACTCCTTTCAGAGTCACCAAAGAAATTTGCCCGAAGCTATCGCGCAATTCCAACGCAACTGGCAATCCATCCTTCATGCCTATGCCTATATGTTCGAACTGACTGTCTTTCGTTTTAGGAATCGCCTCTAGCCATTCCAAATCTTGTTTGACACCGACTTCTTTGAGTGTGAAATTCTTTTCCAATTCACTACCACCAAACAAGATCGCCGCAGGGCTTGCGCCTAGCGCACCACCCAAAGCTTTTATGGTGACTTGATTCAAGTCTTTGTCGTAGATATACAGCTGATCCCCATCAGTCTGCAAAGTTTGCTCGTAGGGCTTGGTGTAGGTCCAGATAAATTTCCCGGGGCGGGCAAACATGAAGTTGCCAAGAGCCGTTTTACTTACCTTGGCTTTTCCTTCTTGAATTTTGATCTGCTGCTGGGAAAATTCGCCTTTTGCACTTTTGGTATTCGCGACGAAACTCTTAAATTGCTCCAGGGCAGTCGCATATGATGACGTCTGCACAGCAATACCCATCAAACAAAAAATGGCAATTTTTAAGGTTTTATTCAAAATGTGTCCTGTTTAATTTCTCTAACTCAGTTTCTCTAACTCAGTTCCTTTAGCAACGTTACTATTCAGAATTTCCAGCAGGGACCAAAATCTCCCGGTTTCCATTTGATTGCATGGTTGAAACGATCCCGCTAGTTTCCATTTGTTCCAGCAAACGCGCAGCGCGATTGTAACCAATACGTAAATGACGCTGAACCAGTGAAATAGAGGCCCGGCGATTCTTCAGTACGATAGCCACTGCTTGATCATACAAGGCATCGGCTTCGCCCCCGCCTTCAGCGGCTGGCATGCCGTCTGCACCTTCCTCAAGCACGCCCCCTTCCAGTATGCCTTCGACATAATTCGGCTCGCCTTGCGCCTTCAAATGTTTAACAACACGATGGACTTCTTCATCAGAAACAAAAGCACCATGCACCCGCACTGGCAAACCCGTGCCCGGTGGCATATACAGCATATCCCCCATACCAAGCAGCGCCTCTGCGCCCATCTGATCCAGGATAGTGCGTGAGTCAATTTTACTGCTCACCTGAAAGGCAATCCGGGTAGGAATATTAGCCTTGATCAAACCGGTAATCACATCCACTGAAGGGCGCTGCGTCGCCAAAATTAAATGTAAGCCTGCTGCACGCGCTTTTTGCGCAATACGTGCAATCAACTCTTCCACCTTTTTGCCAACCACCATCATCAGGTCGGCAAGCTCATCGATAATGATCACGATGGTAGGTAATTTTTCCAGCGGCTCAGGTGCGTCAGGAGTCAGACTGAATGGATTTGGGATAAGTTCCTCGCGCTTTTCCGCCTCGGCAATTTTAGCGTTATATCCAGCCAGATTGCGCACACCAAGTTTCGACATGAGTTTGTAGCGGCGTTCCATCTCCGCTACTGCCCAATTCAAGGCATGCGCCGCCTGACGCATATCTGTCACCACCGGTGCCAACAAATGTGGAATGCCTTCATACACCGACATTTCCAGCATCTTTGGATCAATCAAAATCATCCGCACATCATGCGGGTCTGATTTGTACAGTAGCGACAAAATCGTCGCATTAATTCCCACCGATTTGCCAGAACCGGTGGTACCTGCCACCAGTAAATGCGGCATTTTTGCCAGATCCGCAACTACTGGGTGCCCTGCGATATCCTTACCTAAAGCAATGGTCAAACTTGAGGCGCTATCGTTATAGATTTTCGAACCCAAAATTTCAGTCAGGCGCACGATTTGACGTTTGGGATTCGGCAATTCCAATCCCATATAATTTTTACCCGGGATAGTTTCGACAACACGTATCGAGGTAAGTGACAATGAACGTGCCAGATCTCGCGCCAGGCCAACGATCTGACTACCCTTGACACCCATGGCGGGCTCGATCTCGTAGCGCGTAATAACCGGCCCAGGATACGCGGCAATGACTTTTGCCTCGACACCAAAATCAGACAGTTTCTTCTCAATCAAGCGACTGGTAAATTCAAGAATCTCTATACTCACCGTCTCTTGCGATACCGGCGCATCATCCAACAAGGACAAAGGCGGCAAATTACTGTCGGGCATATCGTTAAACAAAGAGACTTGCCGCTCTTTCTCAATCCGATCTGACTTCTGCACGGCCACCACTTGCGGTTCAATTCTTACCGGAGGCGCTTCGACAATTTTTGCCCTTTCCTGTACCACAAGTTCTTCACGTTTGACCGCGGCGGTTTGTCCGACTTTTCTATCTTCGCGATCAGCATATTTATTGTGGATAAATTCAAATCCAGACTCAATTACCCTGCCCACATTCTCAGCCACCAACAACCATGAAATATGAAAATACAGACTCAAGCCCAATGCAAGCAAAAGAAGTAATACTAAAGTTGATCCGGTAAAACCAAACGCAGCAGACGCCGCAGTTCCGAGTATTTCGCCCAATACGCCACCAGGCGAACGTGGCAGCGGAATTGTCATCGTATGCATACGCAAATATTCTATGCCCATGCTGCCTATTAACATCAAGGCAAAGCCGCCCATCTGAATAAATTTTTCGTAACCATGGGGAATTTCTGCAGAAGAATCGAGCAACATTTTTTGATTCAATTGGCGATAATCCGACCAGACCAGGCGTATCAAGACAACGCAAAACCACCATGCGGATAGTCCGAAAATAAATAGCAACAGATCAGCTATCCAGGCCCCTACTCGCCCGCCAAGGTTAACAATTTTAGACACAACGCTGGCATGCGACCAACCAGGATCCATCTTGCTATATGTCAATAGGATAAGAATGAGATAGACACAAATAGCCGCAAACAAGATCCATCGCGCCTCAGTCAATAAAATGACGAGCCGGTTTGGCAAAGGTGGGGCGGGCGTGTTATTGCGATTGCGGGTATAGGCTTCGTTGGTATTTGTCATAGATCATTGGTAAAACGGCCAGACACGATTGTAGGGCAAAAATATTCACAGGGAATCATGCCAGTCTATCATCTCCAATTCAAGTTTCCACCTCGATTTGCCAGCTAGATATTCGTTTATAATCGTCAATCTTGATAATTTCCTGGTTCAGCAAAGCCAAACTGGCCAAACTTACTTGAAATTTTGCAATTTATCCCTATTTTCGACTGAACCATTTTTGTTTTAATCTATTTTTTTAGGCTTCCTTATGTCCACACCTAAACACGCACAAGTTTTGATACTTGGTTCCGGCCCTGCAGGATATTCTGCGGCGGTCTATGCGGCGCGCGCCAACCTTAATCCGGTACTAATCACCGGTGTTGAACAAGGCGGTCAATTAATGACGACCACTGATGTTGAAAACTGGCCAGCGGACCCTTTGGGAGTGCAAGGGCCTGAATTAATGCAACGTTTTTTACAACACGCTGAACGGTTTAATACAGAAATTATTTTTGACTATATCCACACTGCAAAATTGGATGAAAAACCAATTCGATTGATAGGTGATCAGGCCGAATATACCTGTGATTCATTGATTATCGCTACCGGTGCATCGGCACAATATTTGGGCTTGCCGTCTGAGCAAGCATTTATGGGAAAAGGCGTTTCCGCTTGTGCCACATGTGACGGTTTTTTCTATCGAGGCAAAGAAGTCGCTGTCGTAGGCGGTGGCAACACTGCGGTTGAAGAAGCGATTTACTTATCGAATATCGCCAGCAAAGTGACGGTCATCCACAGGCGCGACAAGTTCCGTGCCGAAGCTATCCTGATCGATAGACTCATGGCAAAAGTGGCAGAAGGTAAGATAGAAGTCAAATGGAATCAGACCGTGGACGAAATAACTGGCGACGAATCTGGCGTGACTGGTGTCCGCATTAAATCGATGCTGGACAATAGCCTGAGCTCGATTCCACTGCACGGTATTTTTGTCGCCATTGGGCACAAACCCAATACCAGTATTTTTGATGGCCAATTGGATATGCACAATGGCTATATCAAAACCAAGACGGGAACTGAAGGCATGGCGACTGCAACTAATATCCCCGGCGTATTTGCTGCTGGCGACGTGCAAGATCATATCTATCGCCAGGCGGTTACCAGTGCAGGCACAGGTTGCATGGCAGCTTTGGATGCGCAGCGCTATCTAGAAGAGTAAGTTGATCATTGCAGTAAACTAGGCGTATGTCTTCTCCATTGAAAAATTTCGCTGACCTCAAGCAATTGGGGCAGCAATTAAAACTTCAGGAAGAAGCGCGTGCGCGCGCCGAAATCGAACGGCTAAAAATAGAAAAACTGACAATAGCGGAAGCGAATATTTTTCGTACTAGCGTAGGCAAGATTTCACCATTAAAAGTCCCCGAAAAACATACTCACATCAAGCCGCGGCCTGAACCGATTCCCTTCCAGCATCTGGCAGACGAACGCGCCGCCCTTCAAGAATCCCTCTCCGATGAATTCAATGCGGATTCTCTGTTAGAAACAGATGAAAACCTGAGCTATACGCGGCCAGGCATAGGCATCGATGTCGCTAAAAAATTACGTAAAGGTGATTGGGTAATTCAGGCAGAATTAGATCTGCACGGCATGCGCCGAGATCAAGCCAGAGATAGTTTGGGTGAATTTTTACGCAAATGTGGCCGAAATGGAGCCCGATGCGTGCGCATTATTCACGGCAAAGGCTTGGGTTCAATTAATAAAGAACCAGTACTAAAAAACAAGGTGCGCAACTGGTTGATACAAAAGGATGAAGTACTCGCCTTCAGCCAGGCCACCGCTGCAGATGGCGGCTCTGGCGCTTTGATTGTACTTTTAAAAGGATGAGCAAGTTTTAAATATGATCTTGATTATTCAAGCCATCAATCTAAAATCAAACAGCATCTGAGCCAGTCTCACCGGTTCGAATACGAATCACCTGCTCGACATTCTGCACGAAAATCTTCCCATCGCCGATTTTTCCTGTGTGCGCCGCTTTGATGATGGCATCGACCACCTGATCGCAAATATTGTCATCGACAACCACCTCGACCTTAATTTTTGGCAGAAAATCAACCACATACTCGGCACCACGGTATAACTCGGTATGGCCCTTTTGTCGTCCAAATCCCTTCACTTCGGTGACTGTCAGACCTGTTACGCCGACTTCGGCCAAAGCTTCGCGAACTTCATCAAGTTTAAATGGTTTAATGACTGCGGTAATTTGTTTCATAGCTACTCCAAAAATAATTTAATCGCGAAATTTTGAGGTGATTGGATAACGCCAATCACGGCCGAATGCACGATGCGTAATACGAATTCCAACTGGTGCCTGACGTCGTTTGTATTCGTTGATTTTGATCAGGTGCGTAATTCGCTCTACATCCGCAGCAAGATAACCCGCAGCGACGATGTCTGCGCGCGCCATGTTTTCTTCCATATACAAACTCATGATTCCATCCAGAATATCATACGACGGTAAGGAATCCTGGTCTTTCTGATCAGGCCGAAGTTCTGCCGATGGAGCGCGCGTTAATATTCGTTCAGGGATCACTTCCGAGACACTATTACGATATGCGCAAAGACGATACACCAAAGTTTTGGCGATGTCTTTAATCACCGCAAACCCACCGGCCATATCACCATACAGTGTGCAATAGCCAACCGCCATTTCACTCTTATTTCCCGTTGTTAGCACGATAGTGCCGTACTTATTCGACATTGCCATCAAGATGGTGCCGCGGATACGAGCCTGTATGTTTTCCTCAGTGGTGTCTTCGGCCAGCCCGGTAAACTCTTCCTTTAGCGTAGTACGAAAAGCTTCAAAACAAGTATTGATCGGAATTTCATCATACCTAACACCTAACCGCTTTACCATATCGCGCGAATCCAGCCAGGAAATATCTGCGGTATACGGTGAAGGCATCATCACCGTTCTTACTTTATCTGCGCCCAGCGCGTCTACTGCGATGGCCAAGGTTAAGGCTGAATCCACACCGCCCGAGAATCCAATCAACACGCCCGGAAAACCATTCTTAGTCACGTAATCGTGTACGCCTAAAACCAAGGCAGCATAAATTTGCGCTTCACTGGAAAGTGCTTCGCTGAGCGCCTGTTTAACTGGATTGGCTCCGTCAAATTCAATTACCCGCAAGTCTGCCTGACAATGCTTGAGGCTGGCACAGACCTCTCCGTCCTGAGCCATGACGAAAGAATTTCCATCAAAAATTAATTCATCCTGACCGCCAACCAAATTTGCATACACCAGTGACATGCCTTGCGAGATGACATTCTCGCGCATGACATCGAGCCGAAGATTCGGTTTATCCATGTGAAAAGGCGAGCCATTTGGCACCAGCAATACCTGCGCGCCAGCCTCTTTTGCTTTACGGGGCGCATCCGGGAACCAGGTATCTTCACAAATATTGATCCCGAAACGTGTCCCTTTCACCTCAAAAACAAGGGCTTTGTCTGAGGGGGAGAAATAGCGCACCTCATCAAATACCATATTATTTGGCAATTGATGTTTGCAATAAGTGTTCAGGATTTCACCGTTCAGCAGAACTGAAACAGCGTTCAAACGCAAGCCATCCTTTTCGAACGGATGCCCGACCAAAACATGGACATCGGTAAATTTTTTCAACTGAAAGGCAAGATCCGCCAAGGCCGCTTTGGATTTTGCGTAAAATGCATTACGCAGCAATAAGTCCTCGGGCGGGTAGCCGACCAGAGAAAGCTCAGGAGTAATTACAATATCAGCGGCCTGTGCTGCCGCACGCTGAACGTAATCAATAATCTGTAAAGAATTGCCGGCAAGATCACCGACAATGCTATTCATTTGGGCTATCGCAACTTTTACTATCATAGTGGCTAAATCTGGATTAAATCAAGAATGAATGTAACTTCTGAAGTCTCACATTATCGCACGCGCATCTTGCATTCTCTGGCAGATGTGGGACAAAAACTATGGGATCAATTAATCCTATCGCAGCCAGACGCCAACCCATTTTTATCCTACGCTTTTTTGCACGCTTTGCACGAATCGGGATCAGCTTCGAAACAAACTGGCTGGTCGCCATGTTACATCAGTGTATGGGATGGAGAGTCATTAGCTGCGGTCATGCCCTTATACGAAAAATCCCATTCCTATGGTGAATACGTTTTTGACTGGGCGTGGGCTGAGGCTTACCATCAACATGGGCTCCAATACTATCCCAAACTCCTTTCCGCAATTCCATTTACGCCAATTACCGGAACGCGCCTGATTGCCCGGGATACACAAGCGCAACAAGCATTGCTCAATGAATTAATACGTCTACAAACCGCTATGCAGGTTTCATCCACGCATATTCTTTTTCCCACAAAAGATGAAGCAATTTTATTGAATAATGCTGGCTTTCTCCTGCGGCAAGGAATCCAATTTCACTGGCAGAACCATGCTTACGCGGATTTCGAAGAGTTCCTCTCCAGTCTGGAGAAAAAAAAGCGTAAGAATATTCGTGCCGAAAGACGGAAAGTAGCGGAGTTGGGCATCGAATTTCAGCATCTCTGCGGTAGCGACATACACGCTGACGACTGGCATTTCTTTAAATCCTGCTACGACCAAACTTACTCAGAACATCATTCCTCGCCGTATCTAAATTTGGATTTTTTCCTACGTATCGGCGCTGCAATGCCAGAAAATATTCATCTTATTATTGCGCACAGAGGCGAAAAACGTATCGCTACATCTCTATTGATCCAAGATACCAACACCGTATACGGGAGATATTGGGGTTGCATTGAACATTTCCCTTGTCTGCATTTTGAGACGGCCTATTATCAGGCCATAGAATTTTGCATAAAGAATAAAATTAAAATATTCGAAGGTGGAGCACAAGGTGAACACAAGATGGCGAGAGGATTCTTGCCTACCAAAACGTATTCCGCGCATTTCCTCGCTGAAGACGCTTTTTCAGCAGCAGTCGCGAACTTTTTACGACGTGAAACTGGTGGCATTGAAAACTACTTCTCTGAACTTGATGAAAGAACTCCGTACAAACAATCACCAACTACCTGAATTTCATCATTCTCAAACGAAATACTTGAAATTTAATTCAGGGCAAGGCATGCTGTAAGAATGATCACGAACTCACCTCCATCAAATCCGCCTGTTGCAAAAAAATCGCCAATGCGCCGTGTTGGACGTTTTTCTGTCACCGATAAACTCGGGAAAGGTTCGAATGGAACGGTATTTTTAGGCCACGACCCAGTTATCGACCGCCCAGTCGCAATCAAGATTCTGGGGGCTGCAATTGGTGTAGCGGATAAGAAACAACAAGAGCAACATTTTATCAACGAGGCCCGCGCGGCCGGGCGCCTTTCTCATCCAAACATTGTCACCATTTACGACGCATCAAGCGAAGGTGGAACAACCTTTATAGCGATGGAATTCTTGCAGGGACAAGACTTACGTGAACTCATGGCAGGTGGCAAGCGTTTTGACATCATTGAGATTTCCAACATTATTAGTAAAGTTGCTGAGGCACTGGCATATGCGCATGAGAATGGTGTCATTCACCGCGACATCAAGCCGGCGAATATTTTTATTCTCCCCAACAATCAACCAAAGGTCGTGGATTTTGGCATTGCGCGCGCGCCAAATCGAGTTTTGGATGACGGCGACGACGCAGCCCATACGCTGTTTAACAATAATATTATGGGCACGCCCAATTACATGTCGCCAGAACAGGCGTTGGGAAAACCTGTGAATGCCTTGACGGATGTGTATTCCCTTGGTGTAGTCATGTATGAAATGTTGACATTGCAAAAACCATTTCACTCAAATGATATTGATAAATTACTGCATCAAATTGCCAGCAAAATACCTAAAACTCCATCGGAAGTTAACCCAAAGATCCCAGTGAAATTGTCGTTTATAGTGATGAAAGCGATGCAAAAGGATCCTGTTTTACGTTACTCTAGCGCGGCGGAAATGGCGCTGGCATTAAATAAATTTCTCGCAAGGGATAAACGACTCAAACGAAAGCGCCCTCAGAATTCCCTGGAGCCGAGTAAGCAATATGCGCGAACATCTGGAAAAAGTGCCTTGTTTTGGCTCAGTGTTTTTTTATTATTAGTCGCTGTCGGCGCGGTCATTGCCACTTTAAGGCGCTCACTCAATTGACGAAAAAAAAGCACATTCCTGTGCTTTTTTAAATTACTTTTCGCGATTGATTAAGACTGTGAATTTTTGTAATTCTCGACACCAGTCAATATTTCAGTCTTGGCTTCATCCGGACCGCCCCAACCATCAATCTTGACCCATTTTCCTTTTTCCAAATCTTTGTAGTGTTCAAAGAAATGTTGAATTTGTCTCAGACGTAACTCATTCATATCCTCAGGTTTTTGCCAATGGGTATAAATTGGTAAAATTTTGTCAATTGGCACTGCCAACACTTTTCCATCAGCGCCCG
>JAZJYB010000201.1:0-3978 GCA_040390685.1 Pseudomonadota bacterium
ACCAGTCATAGCCGTTGACGCGTTTGCGGCGCGATTCCCAGCCGTCCATCCATTTGCCGTTGGTGTCGTACTTGCCGGGGATGAAGACCGCCGGTTCCGGATTCAGCAGGCGCGCCATCTCGGCAAAGAAGTCGTCGCTGGTGGCCAGCGTGGCGGCGCCCAGGCGCGGGT
Source organism: Pseudomonadota bacterium (assembly GCA_040390685.1). Lineage (GTDB taxonomy): Bacteria > Pseudomonadota > Gammaproteobacteria > Burkholderiales > Burkholderiaceae_D > Undibacterium. The sequence continues at coordinate 172 of JAZJYB010000201.1, forward strand.
CGGCCAGGTTGGGGTAGCGGCGGGTGAAGTCGGGGGCGTTCGGGTCTAGTTGGAGTGTCGCCATGATAGATATCCTTGTTCAATGAATGTTCAGTGATGTTGCATGCTAGTGAACTGAGGGGATTTGCGTTCCCCAAGCTTCGTTAAGCTTCGGCCAAAACTCGCCTGGCCTGCTGGCGATCTATATCTCCTTCCCACACCGCGATGACAACTGTCGCCACGCAATTACCCACCATATTAGTCAATGCCCGGCCTATGCCCATAAACCAGTCGACCCCCAGAACCAGGGTCAATCCGGCCACCGGGATAGACGGAATGGCTGCCAGGGTTGCCGCCAGCACGACGATGGCGGAGCCGGGAATTCCCGCAGCGCCTTTGGAGGTAATCATTGCTACGCCAAGAATGGTGAGCAGCTCCGTGAAGGAAATGTGCGTATTGGTTGCTTGCGCAATGAAGATGGCCGCCAGCGTCAAATAAATGGAAAATCCGTCCAGATTGAATGAATAGCCGGTCGGTATCACCAGGCCCACAGTTCCCTTGGAGATGCTCAGGCGTTCCAACTTGACCATGACTTGCGGCAAAACGCTGTCCGATGACGCCGTCCCGAGCACAATGAGCAATTCATCCCTAAAATATTTGATCAGCTTAAACACGTTAAAACCGGCCAGCCTGAGAACTATGCCCAATACACCGAGTACAAAGACGAAGCAGCTCAGATAAAAAATAACCAGCAACATCCCCAATTTCTGCAGCGACCCGACACCGTATTTCGCCGTGGTAAAAGCGATTGCCCCGAAAACACCGATTGGTGCAAGCCTGACGATGAGAGACATGACGCCAAAAAAGGCTGCGGCAATCTGGTCAATCAGACGCACTACCGGCTGCGCTTTTTCGCCTATCATGCTGAGCGATACGCCGAACAGTATGGAAAACAGCATGACCTGCAGTACATCGCCTTTAGCGAACGCATCGACCACGCTGGAGGGAATCATCCGCAGTAAAAAATCGGTGGTATTTGTCACCTTGCTGACATTCTCAAGGTAAGATCCCAGACTCTCGGTATGCAATAGTTTCGGATCAATATTCATCCCCGTGCCGGGTTGAAAAATGAAAGCGAGAGCAATTCCGACCGCGAGTGCAAAGGTGGTAATGATCTCGAAATACAGCACCGATTTAACCCCTACCCGTCCTACTTTCTTCAGATTGCCGGCACCGCAAATTCCGGTAACGACTACGCAAAAAACAATCGGCGCGATGATCATTTTGATGAGCTTGATAAAGCCGTCACCCAATGGTTTCAGGCTCTCTCCAAATGAAGGATAAAGTACGCCGACGATAATGCCCAGGATCAGGGCGATAAGGACTTGGCCCGCGAGGCCTTTATCCCCTTACGTTTCGCAGCATTATTAATATGGCGTTGCATGGAAAGCAAAGCGTCCGCACTGTCACGCGCCTTAAGGCATCGCATGATCAGTTCGTGCTCGCGTAGCGGTTCCATGTAATCGGTCCGCTGCGCCTGATACAGGGAGCTGGCACCGGAAATAGCTTCCATGGCTTGTGTGACCACGGAAGAAAATGCGGGATTGGTCGTACAGCCGACCAAGAGGCGGTGGAATTCGGCATCGAGTTCGGCCGCTTTTACCAGATCAAGGGCGGATAAGGCGGCCTGCATTTGCATCACATTCAACTCCAGGCGCAACAGGTCTTCAACCGTCGCCGATTGCGCAGCGAGACCGGCAATAAAAGGCTCCAAAGCAAAGCGCAACTGATAGAAGTCATGCAGATGCATGGCTTTTTCCACGCCGCGTATCGTCGTGACTGTGGAGACTTGATGCGGATCGGCAGCGATAAAAACGCCTTTGCCCGGGTGCGAACTCAATAGTCCGGCAGCCTCCAGCATGGATATACCTTCCCTCAATGAGGGCCGGCTAACGCCCAGCGCCTCGGCCAGGTCGCGCTGAGAAGGCAGCATTTGTCCGACCTGCCAATTTCTATCATTGATCATGGTTCGAATCGTTTGTGCTACAAATTCAGCGATCTTGTTGGTGGAGGCCATGGTGTCCATTCTCTGATTGTCGTTTTAATGCAACGTTACTGGACTTACTGGTCTGTCCAGTTGATCGATATTAGGATCAAATAAATAGCATGTCAAATGTTTTTGCCGGCGCTGACGTGGTTTTGACCCAAACTGCCAATTTTGGCTGACCCTACGTGAACAAGAAGATCGCTGAGACAGTCACGATTCGCCAACTGCTGACGTACACGGGCGGCACAGGTGATATCTTCGGGTGGGGCTCGACAGTTATTGTCGATGATCAGCTAACTCCGAAGCTGCTTTTCTTAATAATCAATGTGTTGCGAAATTGCTACGCAGCTAATTTTGAACTAAAAATTCATTTAAGTCTGAATTCCAGCATATTTTTTCCATTTAAGTCTGAATTTTGATGTTCATTGTTTTTAATGCATTTTTGTAAGGTGACTCCTCAAATTCCTAAGAGTTGCAATTCGCCGTTTTCAGCCATCGAAACTCCTTAGCGCGCACATTGTGGGATTTCATCGGTGTGCATAGATTTACAAATAATGATCTGGCTCAGGAAATTCGGACAGTAAGCTAAGTGGGCGCTTTGCTCCACTTAAAACCGGCAATACTCTGCCCTTGTAGGAGCCCTAATATGCACTAGTTCATGCTGCTGGCGCACGAGCATGCCAGGAATGGCAAGGTAGGTGGGACGCTGGTCGATTGGCATCGATCGAATTTTCCTTAGTTAAATGAGGACACTGGCCGGAACATGAAACCGGCTCGACAGCGCTTTAATCTGGCGGATATTCAATTCGCGCTTGCCGTGCAAGATCTCCGATACAACGCCTTGTGTACCAACCTCCGGAAGATCAGATTGAGTTAGCCGATGCTGTTCCATCAGAAAGCGTAGAGTTGCGACAGGAGACATCTCCGGATCTGCATGGCGTGTATCTTCATAGTCGCCGATCAAAAAACCGAGGCTGTTAGCAAGGTCCGCTAACGGTGAGTTCTCGTGTGCGGCTCCGGCATCAAGTAATTGATTTAGCATCAGCACGGCCCTGTCGTAATCTGTCGGCGAGTTGACAGCACTCAGAGGTACAATCGACACCAATGCTTGAAAGCGTGCCGCAATTTCTTCGACAACAGAGCGGTCCATTATGGTTTCCATTTGTCGTACTCCTACCGGATTTCATGGTTCATGACTCGTCAAGTGACGAGCAAATGCGAGGCGGACAACTATATCGCGCGCCTGGACAAATTTTAGCGCAAGTTTAACCAGTTGCTGGAAAGTCCGAAGCTACGTAACGATACCTCAGTCAACGATACTAATTTGGAGATTTTCTTCAGAAATTGATTTTTCCTGAAAGATCGCCTTTAGAAATAGCTGTATTGACCATATCAAAATTGGTATAACAGGGGTGGAGATCAGCAAACTCAATTCCTTCGCATTCCAATATTGCAATATTGTCTATTTGAACTACTTTAAAACCCCCCCATATCTTGAATCGTGAGCTAATGTAGACGCAACTTTTAGATCGCCAAATCGGCCACCGCCACCGCCGCAACACTAAGCAAAAAAAATATTTCAAGCTCTAGCCGTACACTCTTCACAGCATTTGAAATTGCGGTTGGAGGGGAAATGAAATCTCGCATCTGTCTTGCTTGCGGCGAACTATTCTCGCCGCGCCCTCAAAATCCCGCTCAGACCTATTGCTCCAGTAAAACCTGCCAGCGAGAGCGTCGACGCCGCTGGCAGCTGGCCAAACGCGAGTGCGACCAGGACTATC
>JAZJYB010000202.1:0-3087 GCA_040390685.1 Pseudomonadota bacterium
TAGTCGAATATGCGAAAAATCAGTTTACTTTGACCATTTCAAATACCTGCAAACGACATTAAATAGCATTTCGTTAGCTTGAATCACCCTCATCCCAGCCTTCTCCCGCTAGCGGGAGAAGGAATATTTACCAAATTTCGATTTGTGTAGATACCAATGCCAAGCAGGGGGAAGGTTGGGATGGGGGTTGAATGGTAAAAATTATCCTGTTTTTTATTTTGCCGCCGCACCCCCATCCTAGCCTTCCCCCTCAAAAGGGGAAGGAAATGATTCGGCAATTTCGAACTTTCGGGCAACGATTAACGCATACGCAAGAATGCCAGAATTACTCACTATCTTTGCTTGGTTGCTAAGCAAGTATTTTCATATAATCGCCTGACACATAGCGCCAAAATGATACTAACTATATCCAAATCCGTTTATTAACTTGAGCTAGACTGGCTATACTCAGCTACGGCTCAGAACTTCGCCAGTTGCACCACTTGGTGTGATTTTCTGTCGCGTCCCGCAGGCGCATACCGGACTCATCATGCACATAGAAGAAACACTCAAGCTTGATTTCAAAGATGTACTAATCCGGCCTAAGCGCTCTACCCTCACCTCCCGCTCACAAGTTGAACTGCAGCGCGAATTTATATTTCACCATTCGCGCAAGACCTATCACGGCATCCCTATCATCGCCGCGAATATGGATTCTACCGGCACCATGGAAATGGCAGCTGCGCTGGGCAAGCACGGTCTTTCTGTCGCGCTACACAAGCATTACGATGAAGAAGCGCTAGTGACTTATTTTTCAAGTTTGCAAAATAAATCCACTGCGTTTTATTCCATGGGAATTACCCAGGCAGATTTTGATAAATTCTCCGCCGTCATGACGCGCGCACAAAATGCAATTGAATATGTCTGTATCGACGTCGCTAACGGCTACACCGAAGGCTTCATTAATTTCGTCAAAAAAGTACGCGATACCTATCCCCACCTCACCATCATGGCTGGCAACGTCGTCACTGGCGACATCACTGAAGAACTCATCCTGGCCGGTGCCGACATTGTCAAAGTAGGCATAGGCCCGGGCTCGGTCTGCACCACGCGCAAAATGACCGGTGTGGGCTATCCGCAGCTATCGGCAGTGATCGAATGTGCTGACGCAGCGCATGGATTAGGCGGACAAATTTGTGCCGATGGTGGCTGCGTGGTACCGGGCGATCTGGCCAAAGCCTACGGCGCAGGCGCTGATTTCATTATGCTAGGCGGGATGCTGGCTGGACACGATGAATGCGCTGGCGAACTGGTCGAACGAGACGGCCAGCAATTCAAAAGCTTTTACGGCATGAGCAGCCGCGCTGCGATGGATAAATATGCTGGCGGTGTCGCCAAATATCGTGCGTCTGAAGGTAAGGAAGTGTTGCTGCCCTATCGAGGACCGGTAGAGGCAAGCTTGCTGGATATTTTGGGTGGAGTACGCTCAGCCTGCACTTACGTCGGCGCACACAAACTCAAAGAACTCACCAAACGTACGACCTTTATTCGCGTAACACAGCAGCTGAATGAAGTGTTTGGAAAGTCGTAATTTACTGCAATTTTCAGCTTAAAAATTTCCAGACTCAAAGTAGACAAGCACAACAAGCTTGTCTATTTTTTTATCTGATTAATTTGGCCGTTACCAAAACAACTTAGCCTAACAGCAAGGCGGCGCCAAGCAACAATGCGCAGACTAAAACGATAGTGGCGTTTAGCTTAAAGAAACCGTAACTCTCAAATCGATTCGATTCGTGAATGACATTATCCGATGAATAAGAGGACATAGCTTGTGGCGCTAATAACTGGTGGTATGGAACTAACATTTAAAACTCCGATCTGGTTGGCATTTATCCCTTCAACATCAACGAAACAGCTATTTTGACGTTGTGAAGGCTCTGATTGAGATGCCATAGATGGATTATACTGCGATGCAACATATAAGGATAATGACATTATCGAATATGCGATATGCGAGTCATGAATATTGCGGCTGAGTTGCGACTAAGTTGCGACTGAAATAAGGAAGTTTTTTTACAGCCCTACAGCTCCCCCCTACATGCTGCGCAACCCAAATCTCAGGCTTAGATTTTCGCTATTTCAGCCTCGGCATTCCTGCGGTGCGGCGCATATCGTTCGACTCAGCGCGCCTCGGCGATTGCTGCGTGCTGGCCAGACTTTTTGCCAACTCCGTCTCACTTAAATGGAAGACACTGACGGCCTGCACTAAGGATTGCGCCTGCTCTTCCATGCTCTCTGCTGCCGCTGCGGCCTGCTCGACTAAAGCGGCGTTTTGCTGCGTCATTTCATCCATATGAACAATCGCACGGTTGACCTCCTCAATACCTACGCTTTGCTCTTGGCTGGCGGCAGTAATGTCAGTCAAAATATCCGTCAATTGCTGAATTGAGGTGACGATTAAGCCCATTGTTTGGCCAGCTTCATCCACCAGTTTTCCGCCGGCATCGACCTTATCGACCGAATCACCGATCAAGGATTTGATTTCTTTTGCGGCACCGGCGCTGCGCTGCGCAAGATTACGCACCTCAGACGCAACGACCGCAAAACCTCGCCCTTGCTCACCGGCACGAGCAGCTTCTACCGCAGCGTTCAGCGCAAGAATATTGGTTTGAAATGCGATACCGTCGATCACCGCGATGATATCGACAATGCGGCGTGAACTTTCTTTAATCGAGCCCATGGTATCGATCACTCTTGAAACTATCGCCCCGCCTTGCGCAGCAATGCCAGAAGCATTCAAGGCCAACTGGTTCGCTTCACGTGAACTGTCGGCATTTTTCTTTACTGTAGAAGTTAATTCTTCCATTGAACTAGCGGTTTCCTCCAGTGAACCCGCCTGCGATTCGGTACGCGCCGAAAGGTCTGCGTTGCCAGCCGCAATCTCCCGTGAGGCAATACCTATGGTCTCGCTGCCTTGTCTTACCTGATCCACGGTTTTACCCAGGCTTTCATTCATGTCCTTAAGTGCTTGAAATAAATTTCCCATTTCGTTTTTGGTCAGCACTCGAATTTTTTGACTGAGGTCACCCGTTGCAATCCGGCCAGCCA
>JAZJYB010000203.1:0-2683 GCA_040390685.1 Pseudomonadota bacterium
GTACCGGAACCCATCAACTGCACGCGATGCTTGGTCTGCTCTGGCGATTTTTGCAACTGGTACAAGCCCTTGATGATGCCGTCTTCCTGCCCGGCCTTCAAACCTGGATGGCTGTAGTTCTCGTTCATGATCGTGATGTAATAGAACACATCTTCCTGATTCGTGACCATGCGGCGCAGACCATCATGAATAATCACCGCAACTTCATGCGCAAAAGTCGGATCGTAAGGAACGCAGTTCGGGATAGTCGATGCCAACACATGGCTATGGCCATCTTCATGTTGCAGACCTTCACCGTTCAAGGTAGTACGGCCAGCCGTACCTGCCATCAGGAAACCGCGTGAACGCATGTCGCCAGCCGCCCAAGCCAGATCGCCAACGCGCTGCAGACCGAACATTGAGTAGTAGGTATAAAACGGAATCATCACGCGGTTATTCGTTGAGTAGGAAGTCGCCGCTGCGATCCATGAACTCATACCACCAGCTTCGTTAATACCCTCTTGCAGAATCTGGCCGGCCTTGTCTTCGCGGTAGTACATCACTTGATCTTTGTCGACCGGCTCATACAACTGACCGACCTGGCTAAAGATACCAATCTGGCGGAACAAACCTTCCATACCAAAAGTACGTGATTCATCGACCATGATAGGTACCACGCGCTGACCCAGACTGGCATCGCGCAACAGAGCTGTCAAGACCCGGACATAAGCAGCAGTTGTTGAAATCTCACGGCCTTCGGCGGTCGGCTCCAGCATTGCCTGGAAGGCCGTCAACTCTGGCACCACCAGTTCTTCATCGGCTTTCTGGCGACGCTGCGGCAAATACCCTCCCAAAGCTGCGCGACGCTCTTGCAGATATTTCATTTCAGGCGTGTCATCAGCCGGTTTGAAGAATGGGATCTCTGGCAATTGTTCGTCCGAGATAGGCAACTGGAAGCGATCACGTAAAGCCTTGATGGCTTCATCGTCGAGTTTCTTGGTGTTGTGCGCCGTGTTACGTGCTTCACCCGATTTACCGAAACCGAAACCTTTGACACTCTTCACCAGCAAGACAGTCGGCTGGCCCTTGTGTTCCTGTGCCACCTTAAAGGCTGCGTAAATCTTGTGCGGATCATGGCCGCCACGGGTTAGGCGCCAGATATCGTCATCGGACATTTGCGCAACCATTTCCAGCAATTTCGGATGCTTGCCGAAAAAATTGGCGCGTACATAGGCACCATCTTTGGCTTTGTAATTCTGATATTCGCCATCGACCGTTTCCATCATGACTTTTTGCAAGATGCCGTCCTTATCTTTGGCCAGCAAGGCATCCCAACCCTCACCCCAGATCACTTTAATGACGTTCCAACCAGCACCACGGAAATCCGATTCGAGTTCTTGAATAATCTTGCCATTGCCACGTACCGGACCATCCAGGCGTTGCAGATTGCAGTTGACCAAAATGATCAGGTTATCGAGCTGTTCGCGCCCTGCCATACCGATGGCACCCATCGATTCCGGCTCATCCATCTCGCCATCACCGCAGAATGCCCAGACTTTACGATTGGCTGTGTCGGCAATCCCGCGTGCATGCAAATACTTCAAAAAGCGCGCCTGATAGATAGACATCAAGGGGCCAAGACCCATCGATACCGTAGGGAACTGCCAGAAATCAGGCATCAATTTTGGATGTGGATAAGAAGACAGGCCCTTGCCATCGACTTCACGGCGGAAGTGCAGCAGTTGCTCTTCAGTCAGGCGGCCTTCAAGGTAAGCGCGGGCATACACGCCTGGTGATGAGTGACCCTGGATGTACAACAAATCGCCGCCATGGTCTTCAGTCGGTGCGTGCCAAAAGTGATTAAAACCTATACCCAGCATATTCGCCAAAGAAGCGAAACTCGACAGATGACCGCCAAGGTCGCCATCCAGACGATTCGCCTTCACCACCATCGCCATCGCGTTCCAGCGCATCATCGAGCGCAGTTTTTCTTCAATTTCCAGATTGCCCGGACAATGCGCGCCGACATCGGCCGGTATGGTATTCACATACGCGGTGTTGCTGGAAAATGGGATATGCGAACCGCGGCGGCGCGCCAGATCAACCATGCGCTCCATCAAATAATGCGCGCGTTCCGGGCCTTCGTTATCAATCACTGACTCCAGCGCAGATAGCCATTCATTGGTTTCAACTACATCGGGATCATTGACGGCTTGCGCCAAAACTTGGTCTATCTGGGGTGACATAGCGTGAGTCTCCTGTTTCCGGTTATGTGCGCTTTTTGCATCGCGCGTTTGGGGCGTTACGACAAAATAATGCGTGGACTTTGTTAGTGCAAGCATTCTAACAGTACTTTCTCAATTTTTCAAATAGCGATATTCAATTTCATATTGTGAAATTTAGTTTGCGCTGCAAAATAATTACTTCGGTTATTTACAATACTGACGCCAGTATTGAGAATTTCATTTTTTGCAATGCACCATCTAGCATCGATACAGCCTATTTTTGGAATTAAGATCGCATGAAAAGAATTTGCCCTGCAGATTCGTGCTCCCCGACTGTCAGCTTGCCATCGCATACCTTATAATCCTGACTTAGCTCCACGCATCTACCTCTAACTTCTACCTCTAACTACGTAAATCCCCATGACAGCCCAAATCATCAGCGGAACCCAGCTATCCCAACAAATTCGTGCCGAAGTGAC
>JAZJYB010000204.1:0-24189 GCA_040390685.1 Pseudomonadota bacterium
GTACAAAATTATGTAATGTCACAGCAATACGAATCGCTTCTTCGTAAAGCAAATTTCAAGGGTGGCGTTCCGACTAGGTAGTCGCCCAGAGGAAAAGCAGATCGAATGGCAAAAGACGACGTTATACAGATGCAGGGTGAGATTCTTGAGAATCTTCCGAATGCAACATTCAGAGTTAAGTTGGAAAATGGGCATGTTGTGCTAGGCCATATTTCTGGAAAGATGCGGATGAACTATATTCGTATTCTTCCCGGTGATAAGGTGACAGTAGAATTGACGCCTTATGATTTGAGCCGGGCGCGAATAGTGTTCCGTACCAAGTAATTTAAATTGAACCAGAAGGAAAGAGGGCAAAAATGAAAGTTCTCGCATCAGTAAAGCGGATTTGCCGCAATTGCAAGATCATCAAGCGCAAGGGTGTGGTTCGTGTTATTTGCACAGAACCACGTCATAAACAGCGCCAAGGTTAATACGAGGAATATCGCATGGCACGTATAGCAGGGGTTAATATCCCAAATCATCAGCATACTGTAATTGGCTTAACAGCTATCTATGGTATTGGCCGCCCACGCGCAGAAAAAATCTGCCAGGCAACCGGTGTTTTAACCAATAAAAAGGTTAAAGATCTGGATGACAACGAACTAGAGAAGCTTCGCGACGGAATTGCAAAATTCATCGTTGAAGGTGATCTACGTCGTGAAATCTCGATGAACATCAAACGTTTAATGGACTTGGGCTGCTACCGCGGTCTCCGTCATCGTAAAGGTTTGCCTTGCCGTGGCCAACGGACGCGTACGAATGCTCGTACACGTAAGGGTCCACGTAAAGCAGCGCAATCATTGAAGAAATAATCCAGTAACACTGGATTTAAGGAAACAGTTATGGCAAAAGCACAAAATAACGCGAACGCAGCACGGGCTCGTAAAAAAGTTAAAAAGAATGTCGCTGAAGGTATTGCACACGTTCACGCTTCTTTTAACAACACCATCATCACGATCACAGATCGTCAAGGCAATGCTTTGTCTTGGGCAACAGCTGGTGGCGCCGGTTTTAAAGGTTCGCGTAAATCTACACCGTTTGCAGCTCAGGTTGCAGCGGAAGCTGCAGGTAAAGTTGCAGTGGAATGCGGTATCAAAAATCTGGAAGTCCGTATCAAAGGCCCAGGTCCAGGTCGTGAATCTTCAGTGCGTGCATTGAACAATCTGGGTATTAAAATATCCCTGATTCAAGACGTTACGCCAGTGCCACATAACGGTTGCCGCCCTCCAAAGCGTCGTCGTATCTAATCAGAGGCGCAAGCTTCTGACATTCTGATGCTTTTAGTGTTAGAATACAGCCCGCCAATTCGATTGGTGGGTTTTGTGTTATTGAGTTTGTTTTAATTATTTAGTAAGACCACCGTTTGACTGTAAGCAAGTCAGACTAGCGTAGCAGGAACAAAATCCTGGTCTGCGTCATTTAAAAAAGGAAATTATTGTGGCACGTTATATTGGACCAAAAGCAAAGTTATCCCGCCGCGAAGGCACGGATCTGTTTCTCAAGAGCGCACGCCGTTCATTAGATTCAAAATGTAAATTAGATGTAAAACCAGGTCAGCACGGCGCTAAATCAGGTGCCCGTACTTCTGACTACGGTAATCAATTGCGCGAAAAACAAAAAGTAAAACGCATGTACGGTATTTTGGAGCGTCAGTTCCGTCGTTATTTTGCAGAAGCTGATCGTCAAAAAGGTAACACTGGCGAAACTCTGTTGAAATTGCTCGAATCCCGCTTGGATAACGTTGCCTATCGTATGGGTTTCGGCTCTACTCGTGCTGAGGCGCGTCAATTAGTTAGCCATAAAGCATTTACTGTTAATAATATCGTTGTTAACATCGCTTCTTACCAAGTGAAATCTGGCGACGTAGTTGCTGTTCGTGAAAAATCGAAAAAGCAAGTGCGTATCGTTGAGGCCTTGGCTTTGGCTGAACAAATCGGTATGCCATCTTGGGTTGCTGTTGATTCCAAGAAAATGGAAGGTACTTACAAGTCCATGCCAGATCGTAGCGATATCGCTCACGATGTTAACGAATCATTGATCGTTGAATTGTATTCACGTTAATAGTTAGTTTCTCCGCCTGCCTGTTTTTCGACAGGCAGGCTTTTTTCTTTAATGCCATCAGCCTTATCGGTGTAATGAACCGAGGGTATTGAAAAGGACATTTCATGCAAAACAATCTGTTTAAACCACGTATTATCGATGTCGAAATGCTAGGCGCAGGCCATGCTAAAGTTGTGATGGAGCCATTTGAACGCGGTTTCGGTCACACTTTGGGTAACTCATTGCGTCGCGTCTTGTTGTCTTCCATGGTGGGTTATGCACCAACGGAAGTGACTATCGCTGGCGTGGTACATGAGTACTCAACTCTGGATGGTGTGCAGGAAGACGTTGTCGATATTTTGCTGAACTTGAAAGGTGTAGTTTTCAAGTTGCATAATCGTGATGAGGTTACGCTGACATTAAAGAAAGATGGCGCTGGCGCTGTTTTAGCTTCCGATATCGATTTGCCGCATGACGTAGAGTTGATCAATCCAGATCACGTTATTGCTAATTTGACTGCCGGTGGCAAGTTGGATATGCAGATCAAAGTTGAAAAAGGTCGTGGTTACGTTCCTGGTAATGTTCGTCGCTTGTCTGAAGACGCGAACAAAACTATTGGCCGTATCATCTTGGACGCTTCATTTTCTCCTGTGCGTCGCGTGTCTTATTCTGTTGAATCTGCCCGTGTGGAACAGCGTACCGATTTGGATAAGCTGATCATCAACATCGAGACCAATGGTGTGATTTCTCCTGAAGAAGCAATTCGTCAATCGGCTCGTGTCTTGGTTGACCAGTTGAATGTATTTGCTGCTCTCGAAGGTACTGAAGCGGCTGCGGAAGCGCCGTCACGTGCACCTGCCGTTGATCCAGTGTTGTTGCGTCCGGTCGATGATCTTGAGTTGACAGTGCGTTCAGCAAACTGCCTGAAAGCGGAAAATATTTACTACATTGGCGACTTGATCCAACGTAGCGAAAATGAACTCTTGAAGACGCCAAATCTGGGTCGTAAGTCTTTGAATGAAATCAAAGAAGTGTTAGCTTCCCGTGGCTTGTCTTTGGGTATGAAACTGGAAAACTGGCCGCCAGCTGGTTTGGAAAAGTAATTGCTTTTGTTGTGCCTGGGCAGCAGTGCTGTCCAGTTGTAGTTTTTGTAGTCTCTAATTTACCGGCCCGCGGCATAAATATGCTGATAGAAGAGCTGGAATTTTTTTAAACTTAAAAAGGAATTATCATGCGTCATCGTCACGGCTTACGTAAGCTAAATCGTACTTCTTCTCACCGCCTCGCCATGCTGCGCAACATGACAGTATCGTTGCTGCGTCACGAAGCTATTAAAACAACTTTGCCAAAAGCAAAAGAATTGCGCCGCGTTATCGAGCCGATCCTGACTTTGGGTAAAACAGACACTCTGGCAAACAAACGTTTGGCATTCTCCCGCCTGCGTGATCGCGAGATGGTCTTGAAATTGTTCGCGGAACTTGGCCCACGTTATGCTAACCGTAACGGCGGCTACCTGCGTATTTTGAAAATGGGTTTCCGCGTTGGTGACAATGCACCTATGGCCTACGTTGAATTGATGGATCGTCCAGAAATCAGCGATGCAGCAGATGCACCAGAAGCAGAATAATTCCTTGTAAGAATTTTTTGATATTTTCTGTGTAAGAAAGGTCGTTCAGTATTCACTGAGCGGCCTTTTGTTTTTTCTGGTATGGTTTCCGATGGACGCAATTGGAATCACAAAAGTAAAAATAGGATGTGAATGAATAGCTCAAAACGAAGTTTTTGGTTGTCGATATTTGATCGTCGCAAGACCTTGCTAGTCTTGAGTTCAGTATTGATGCTGGTTTTCTCACAGTTTAGTCTGGCTGAGGATTTCCTCGATCCTGAGGTGGCGTTCAAAGTTGCCGCAAAGATGGTGGAGCCAGGTGTTGTTGAAGTGCAGTTTACTATCGCCGATGGATATTATCTGTACCGCGAACGCCTGAAGTTCGTTTCAAATGAAGTAAAGCTAGGGATGCCAGAATTGCCGAAAGGCAAAGTGAAATTCGATGAAACCTTTCAAAAAGAGGTGGAAACTTATCGCAAGGCTTTAGTTGTTAGAATCCCAGTGCAGGCCACAACAGACTTTACGCTGACGGTAGGTCGGCAAGGTTGCGCTGACGCAGGTTTGTGTTATCCACCTATGGAAACGGCACTCAAGATAAATCTTGACGGTGTTAGTTCAGAAAATGCTGCGACGAATTCTGCTGCCGGGCATGGTGCGCTTGCCGCTAGTTCTGATAGCACAACAGCGATTATAAATGCAACAGAGAATGCTCAGGAAGCGTCGCTGGACGCTGAAACACACAGCCTGAATGCGGCATTAAAGAGCGGTAAGTTAATGCTTATTCTGCCCTTATTTTTCTTGCTTGGTTTGGGGCTCTCGTTTACACCATGCGTCTTGCCAATGGTGCCGATTTTGTCTTTTATCATAGTCGGTGAGGGTGTTGGCATTAAACGCAGTCGTGGATTTTTTCTTTCCTTAAGTTATGCACTCGGTATGGCCTTGGTGTATACGGCGCTGGGCGTGGCGGCTGGCTTGATCGGCGAGGGTTTGGCTGCGACTTTACAAAACCCTTGGGTGCTGGGTGCCTTTGCGATCTTAATGGTGGCTTTGTCATTGTCGATGTTCGGAGTCTACCAATTGCAGATGCCAGGCGTATTACAAAGTAAATTAGTGGTGGTGTCTGAAGGCCGGAGGAATGGCAAGTTGATAGGCGTTTTTGTCATGGGGGCAATTTCTGCCCTGATTGTCGGCCCCTGTGTTGCGGCGCCCTTAGCTGGTGCTTTGGTGTATATCAGTCAGACACGTGACGTGCTGGTTGGCGGTTCTGCGCTGTTTGCCATGGCAATCGGCATGAGTGTGCCTTTGCTCTTGGTCGGGCTATCCGCAGGCAGTCTGTTGCCAAGAGCTGGTGCATGGATGGAAGCAATTAAACGCTTCTTTGGCGTGTTAATGTTGGCGATGGCGTTATGGATGGTATCCCCCGTGATTCCAGTGCCGTGGCAGATGGCTGCTTGGGCGATCTTGTTACTTGGCTACGCTAGTTACCAAATATTTGTTCATCGCGGTGGCGCGCTCGCCAAGGGCTTTGCTGCGATATTCGCCGTGCTTGGTTTGCTTCAGCTAGTCGGTGTTACGACTGGTGGCCGCGATGTACTTGCTCCCGTCACCCATTTATTCGGTGATCAAGTTCACGGCGTGACATTCGTCCGTATCAACTCGGTGGCGAAACTCGATGCCGCTTTGGCCCAGTCAAAAGGCAAACTTGCCATGTTAGATTTTTATTCTGATTGGTGCGTATCGTGTAAAGAAATGGAGAAATTGACTTTTACAGTGCCAGAAGTCAAAGCGAAACTGGAGAACATACTGCTCTTGCAAGTGGATGTCACAGCGAATAATGCCGAGGACAAAGCCTTGTTGAAGCGTTTTAATTTATTTGGACCGCCAGGAATTATCTTCTTCAATGCCAGAGGCCAGGAAATTTCGGGGGGGCGCGTCATCGGCTATCAGAATGCCGAGAAATTCTCTGCATCTCTCTTTGCTATTAATAGGATGGCGAATAAATAGCAAAAAATGCCTGATGAGTTTGAACTGCACATCAGGCATTTTTCATTTTCTTTGCTTACCGGACTGGTGCGATTAGCTCAGCGTAGTCGTATAAGGCACCGAGAATTTCTTCATCTCTGTCGCTTGCAGTTTCCGATAACCGGTCAATCCGTTCAAACAAATTTTCAATGGTCAGCGCTTTCGCTGCGCCGTCATGCAATCGTGCTGCGCGATGTTGTTCCCATTGTTGTTGTTCGTCTTGCGATAAACTCTGCGGGAAATTTCTTGCTCTAAAGCGAAACAGTAATTCCTCCAATCGACCATCTTGAAAAGTTGGGCGCGCATTTTTAAGCTGCTGCGCATTCATGTTGCGCAATTCATTCAATACGCGTCTATCGTTGTTGCTGATAAAACCGCCATATAAGTCTTCGTCGACGTCGATATCAATCACAGCGTTACGCGAGAAAACCTCTTCCCAGATCCGCGACATATCTGGCGCCTGTTCTGCAATTGCGGCGTTTGCGTATATTTGTTGCATGTCACAGCCCCAATGAGCTGCACGCTCAGGGCTCAAGGTCTTTAGATTGCTGATGACGATTGGTGATTTATTGAGATGTATGCTTTTGATAGGCAGGCGTGTCATGCCTTCTGGCAAGGCATCTGCTTTGCTAAACATGCGCTGCTGTATGGTAGTAGCATCCAATGAAAATAACTCGCTAGGATCGTAATGCAAGTCCCACACGATGACCTCGTTTTTGTTTTGCGGATGAACTGCAAGTGGCCAAACTGCGGTGATGCATCCGCGCTCTATCGGTATCATGCCGGAGACGTGAAGAAAGGCTTTTTTATTCGGCAGGCCAATTTCTGTCGCAACACGTTCTTTCTTGCGCAAAGATAGGCAAAACTCAAATAGTTTCGGCTGCTTATTTTTGATGAGCTTCGCCAGCGCGATGGTTGCACGAACATCAGACAACGCATCATGTGCAGACTCGTGTGATAGGCCATTCGCGGCGCTCAAATGTTCGAGCCGGAAACTAGGCTTTCCTTCCGCGTTCAACGGCCAATTAATACCTTCCGGCCGTAAAGCAAATGTGGTGCGCA
The DNA here is from genome assembly GCA_040390685.1 of Pseudomonadota bacterium. Lineage (GTDB taxonomy): Bacteria > Pseudomonadota > Gammaproteobacteria > Burkholderiales > Burkholderiaceae_D > Undibacterium. The sequence continues at coordinate 6,770 of JAZJYB010000204.1, forward strand.
CCACGTCGAGAATATCCCAGCGCCCGCAGTTGTTTTGCCATTCACGTGCATATGGATCGATCAAATTACGCCAAAACAAAAAACGCGTGATTTCATCGTCGAAACGGATGGTGTTATAGCCTACGCCAATAGTGCCAGTTTGCGAAAATTCCTGTTCAATTTTTGCGGCAAACTGGTATTCGGGAATGCCACGCTCAAGGCAAATTTGAGGCGTGATGCCGGTGATCAGACAAGCCTCAGGTTCAGGTAAAAAATCATTTGCCGGCTGGCAGTACAGCATGACGGGCTCGCCGATTTCGTTGAGCTCAGAATCGGTACGGATGGCAGCAAACTGCGCGGGTCGGTCGCGCCTCGCTTGCGCACCAAAAGTTTCGTAGTCGTGCCAGAGAAAACTGTATTCGTGCATGACTAAGATGTATGCTTGAGCAGGCGTGCCACGTCGCGCGCAAAATAAGTCAAGATGCCGTCCGCGCCAGCGCGTTTAAATGCCATCATAGTTTCCATCATGGTCTTGTTATGATCCAGCCAGCCATTTTTTGCGGCCGCCTTGATCATCGCGTATTCTCCACTTACCTGATAGGCAAATGTGGGCACTTTGAATTCATCTTTAACCCGGCGTACGATATCCAAATATGGCATCCCTGGTTTGACCATGACCATATCTGCACCCTCGGCCAAATCCAGCGCCACTTCACGCAAAGCTTCATCACTATTGGCCGGGTCCATCTGGTAACTGGCTTTATCGCTCTTGCCCAGCGTGGTAGCAGATCCGACAGCATCGCGGAAAGGGCCGTAAAAAGCCGATGCGTATTTGGCTGAGTAAGCCATGATACGTGTGTGAATATAGCCATGCGTTTCTAAGGCGTGACGAATTGCGCCAATTCTGCCGTCCATCATGTCGCTAGGCGCCACAATATCAGCACCCGCTTGCGCTTGCGTTAGCGCTTGTTTGACCAACATTGCGGTAGTTTCGTCATTGAGGACATAACCGTCGGCATTAATTAAGCCATCTTGGCCATGACTGGTGTAAGGATCGAGCGCGACATCTGTCAAAATTCCGAGTTCCGGAAAGCGCGCTTTTAATTCGCGAATGGCACGCGGAATTAAACCTTGTGGATTGAGTGCCTCAATACCGTCCGGTGTTTTAAGGCTAGGATGAATTGATGGAAACAAGGCCATGACCGGAATTCCTAAGGTCACACAATCTTCCGCTACCCCCAGCAAGATATCAATTGTGACGCGTTCGACGCCTGGCATAGACGCCACCTTTTCACTCAAATTATCGCCATCAATGACAAAGACGGGATAAATTAAATCAGAAGCGCTGACATGATTTTCACGCATTAAGGCGCGCGAGAAGGCATCTTTGCGCATACGGCGCATACGAATTGCGGGGAATTGTGCTGGTGTCTTGTTGGGCATATTGAGTTACCAAAAAAATTTATTCACATTAATGAAACTATTTCAATGAACCTAGCTCTGAGTTATCAGGTGTATCGCCTACCACTTCATCTCCCTGAGTGGGCGCCTTTATTTTTAAGGCGTTATTTCCCCGGCATGTTTTGCATGTCGGGGTTTTTTTATGTGCGATCGACACCAGAAATATCACTACCTTCAGGAGCTTCAATTGTACTGCTCTCATTCTTGATATATGGCTGATCTAATCCCGTCAGTTCCTGAATTTTTGCATCGGCTTCCTCTATGCCGATTCGTTTTAGTGAGGAAAATAACTGAGCGGTGAATGGAAACGGCACACCGTGTTCATCTGTGTAACTCGCAAGCACCGTGTTGGTTAGCCTGAGTGCATTGGTTGCTTCATTGCGGTTCAGTTTGTCGGCTTTAGTCAGGAGACAATGTACAGGTCGGCCGGTTGGCGCATACCATTCCAGCATTTGCCGATCAAGATCAGTAAATGGCCGGCGTGAATCCATGATCAAAATGAGCGCTGATAGCTGTTCGCGCTTTTGTACATACTCACCTAATAGTTGATTCCAGTGATTTTTTGCGGCACCAGGAACTTCGGCGTAACCATAGCCTGGCAAATCGACCAGGAGTGCGCGAATTTCTTCGACTATCGTGGCATCTTTGCGATGTTGCGCCACGTGTGAGCCACCGATAGAGAAATAATTGATGTGTTGAGTGCGTCCAGGTGTCTTGGAGGCGAAACATAGTTTTTTCTGATTGCACAGGATATTGATTGCCGTGGATTTCCCGGCATTTGAACGGCCGGCAAAGGCGATTTCAGGGACCTGTAGGGTCGGCAAATTACGCAGGTGGTTGACTGTCGTAAGGAATCGGGCTTGCCATAGGATAGACATAAATTGAGGCCAGTAATGATAAATACATGAAAAAATACAATGAAAATGCGAGAAATCGCTTAAAAATGCCACAGTGATCAGGTTTCATGCATCCTGAATTAGCAACATTTCCTTTGAAGCTATTGTACAATAAGGGGTTAGGTATTGGGCAGTTGCGAATGTACTGCCCTGCGAATTAACTATTTGCGCCGCCAATAGGGCAGATTTCCATTATTTAGTCTCAGGGTGTTTGAATGAACCGTGCTTTTTTACCATTTTTGAAATCCATCAGCATCGCATTATTAGCGGTGTCTTCCGTCTCTTATGCCAACGAACATGCTGCGCCTGCTAAAGCTGATCCTGTTAAAGGTGAAGCATTGTATGCAAGTGGCGACGCCGCTCGCGGAATTGTTGCCTGTGTTTCTTGTCACGGTACTGCTGGCAATTCCACGATTAGTGTGAATCCAAAGTTGGCCGGGCAACACGAAGCGTATATTGCCAAGCAATTAGATAATTTTAAAGGAGCTGATCGCAACAATCCGGTGATGAGCACATTTGCCAATCTGATGACGGTTGAGGATATGAAGAATCTGTCTTCATATTTGTCAGCACAAAAATCCAAACCTGGTTCTGCCAAAAACAAGGAAATCGTCTTGTTGGGTAAACAAATTTACCGTGGTGGTATCGCAGAGAAAAATGTTCCTGCCTGTGCCGGTTGCCATAGTCCAAATGGTGCTGGAATTCCTGCACAATTTCCTCGTGTAGCTGGTCAGCATCAAGACTACACCATCGCGCAATTGACCAACTTCCGTACTGGCGCACGCAAGAATAGCGTGCAGATGACAACAATTTCCAAGCGTATGTCGGACGATGAAATCAAGGCTGTCGCGGATTACGTGGCTGGATTGAAATAATTTCAGGACTTAGTCGCACAAGTTTGCACAGCAAAAAATATCGGATTTAACAGAGGGGATGGCGAAAGTCATCCCCTCTTTTTTTACTCTATTTCACCGATACTTGCGAAACTGCAGCGCGCGGACTTTGCATGCCGATTTAAAATGTGCCAGTGACTTGCAAATTGCTGTCAGTGTCATTCAATGAATATTTATTTTGTGGCTTTAGTTTTTTCGACAGTTGCGGGTGATTGAATTTCTGCCAGACTAACTTGCGCAGGTTTAACCGGTAAATAAAGCGGGCCTTTTTGGCCGCACGCACTGAGTAGCACTATGCTGGTTGCGAGTGCAAAAGTGAAAAAGCGTGTAGTTTTTTTCAAAATGTTCAACACCGTATAGAATGGCGACTTGTTAATGCGCAGGAGTGTATCATGACTGAAACAGAATTCTTGACTATGGCTGACGTATGCCTGCATCAAGTGGAAAAAATTTTCGAGCAAGCGTTTGATAATGATGAGTTAGATGTCGACTGCAAACGTAGCGGCAACGTGTTGGAAGTAGAATTTGTCAACAACGGTTCTAAGCTCATTGTAAATAGTCAGGCGCCTATGCAAGAGATCTGGTTGGCAGCGCGTTCTGGCGGTTTTCATTACAAGCACGATGGCCAGTTCTGGCGCAACACGCGCGACGGCTCAGAATTTTTTACTACCTTAGCGCTCATCGCCCAGGAACAAGCGTCGATATAATTATGGGCTGCAACTTAAGCCCGCAATTAATTAAGTCGATTTACTCTTCGATCATTCCCGGTTCGTCGCTGCCTAAAACACGAATGGCAGAACCTGGCGGGTTTTCCGCATAGAAAAAATCTCCCTCAGCTAGGATAATTCCATTTGGTATTGGTCGATCTTCTATTGGAATTTCTTTGAGTGCTTTCTGCATGTAACCGATCCAAATCGGCAGAGCAAGACCCCCACCGGTTTCTTTATTGCCGAGGTTTCTAGGTTGGTCGTAACCTATCCAGGCAATGCCAACCAATTTGGTCTGATAGCCAGCGAACCAGGCGTCGAAAGAGTCGTTTGTGGTGCCAGTCTTTCCTGCGATATCTGGACGCTTCAGTATCAGAGCCTTGGTCGCGGTACCAAAGCGGACCACGTCTTTCAGCATGCTATCCATCAGAAAAGCATTGCGTTCATCGATGACTCGATTGGTTTCGTTTTGTGCTTCTTCTGGTATTACTTGCGAGAGAACTTTGCCACTTGCATCGGTAATTTTTGAGATCAGATAAGGATTGATTTTGTAGCCGCCGTTAGCAAAAACGGCATACGCACCGGCCATTTGCAGCGGCGTTACTGCACCTGCTCCAAGAGCTAAGGTCAAGTAAGGTGGATTTTTCTCAGGTAGAAATCCGAAGCGGCTAGTGTATTCCTGTCCGTATTTTGCGCCCACCTTGTTGAGTATGCGGATGGAGATCATGTTCTTGGATTTCGTCAATCCTTTGCGCATGGTCATTGGACCCTCGTATTTGCCATCGTAATTTTTGGGCTCCCAGGCCTGGCCGCCAGTTTGCCCTGCATCAAAACTGATCGGCGCATCATTGATGATGGTAGATGGAGATAAACCTTTTTCAAGCGACGATGAGTAAATGAAAGGTTTAAAACTTGATCCCGGTTGACGCCAAGCTTGACTGACGTGATTGAACTTGTTGATGTTGTAGTCGAAGCCTCCAACCAAGGCGCGGATTGCTCCATCGGTCGTACTGGCAGCCACAAATGCCGCTTGCACTTCTGGTATTTGGGTGATGGCCCAGTTTTTTCCCTCAAGCATTACCCTGATCACGGCACCACGCTGTATTCGTTTATTTGCCGGAGCGCTAGGAAGAAGGCCGCTGGCTGCAAAAGTGAGATCGGTCCCGCTCATTTGGATTTCTTCCCCCGATGAGAGTACCGCCCGCACCGACTTTGCGTTGACCTCGACGACCATCGCAGCAATTATATCGTCGCTGTCAGGATGCTTAGATAGTTCCAACTCGATCACTTCATCCGCAGCTTCTTTGTTGCGGGGGATATCGATAATGGATTCGGGACCTCGATAGCCGTGTCGTTTTTCGTAATCCATTACCCCGCGCCGGAGTGATAAATAAGCCGCGTCTTGATCTGATTTGGTAATCGTTGTGTAAACGTTCAAACCGCGGGTGTACGTTTCCTCTTTAAATTGTTCATACACCAGTTGACGCGCCATTTCCGCGACATATTCAGCATGAATGCCAAATTCCGCACTGTCAGTTTTGACCCTTAATTTTTCAATTTTTGCTGTTTCATACTGTGCTTCCGTGATATAGCCTAGGCTTTTCATCCTTTGCAAAATATATTGCTGACGTACAGTTGCACGCTTTGGATTTGCCACAGGATTATATGCAGACGGTGCTTTTGGTAGCCCGGCCAACATCGCGGCTTCGGCAATGCTGATCTCTTTGAGACTCTTTCCATAATAAATCTGCGCCGCCGAAGAAAAACCATACGCACGTTGACCCAGATAAATCTGGTTCATATACACTTCTAGAATTTGATCTTTGCTTAAATTTTGCTCTATTTTCCAAGCCAGCAAAACTTCATAAATTTTTCTTTTGAAAGTTTGTTCGCTCGACAGAAAAAAATTTCGCGCGACTTGTTGCGTGATGGTTGATGCGCCTTGCTTGGCGCCTCCGGTAAGATTGTGCAGAGTCGCACGGGCTATGCCCACGTAATCGACACCTCCATGTTCATAAAAGCGATCATCTTCAATTGCGAGAACGGCCTTTTTCATTATTTCTGGAATGTCGGCAAATCGAACGACATTTCGCCGCTCTTCCCCAAACTCCGCAATTAGCATATTATCAGCAGAAAATACACGCAACGGCATTTTTGGTCGATAACTAGTGATAGCATCAAGTTCCGGCAAATTAGGGTAGGCCATGGTTAACGCGAAGGCGATTATCAGAACACTTGAGACGACAATGCCTAGAAAAATTCCACATATAACAAAGAGAGTGCGCTTTAGCACGCCATTTGATAGAGTCTTGCTGTCTTGATTTGGTAAAGGATCTGATGCTTTAGTAGCGGGCATTGGCGAGGAGAGTGATGTTGAAAAACAGAGGGCATTATAGCCTTTGCAGTCAGATTATTTGAAAACGCAAGCATGAATTGCTTGGGAGTGGAAATTTGGCAACGCAATTTCGCAATGCTGTGTGGAAAAAGCTTTACATAATAAGAGTCTTATTGCTACGATTTAATGTAAGCTTAGATAAGTGTCTCGTAAATGGCGGTTTTTAAAAGAAAATTTCAATTTGGCGAACACGCGATCTGCGCACTGCGGCCGCTTTGGTTTGTTTTGTAAGTCATAAGATGTGTACTATTTTTTGAGGGGATATCCTTGGCTTTAGATCTGGCATCATTGCTTGGAAAGAAAAATCCGCCCTTGGTTGGCTTGGATATAAGCACGTCTGACGTCAAAATTGTTGAGCTTTCCAAAAGTGGCGACAACACATATAGACTTGAGCGATGTGGCTCCGAACCCTTGCCGAAAGGCGCTGTGGTTGATGGGAATATCGAAAATATCGAACAAGTTTCCGAAGCGATCCGCAAAGTCATAAAAAAAAGCGGTTCCAGTGTGAAAAACGTTGCGCTGGCAATGCCGGCTTCTTCGGTAATAACCAAGAAAATCATTCTCGCTGCTAATCTGAGCGAGCAAGCCCTTGAAGTGCAAGTCGAATCAGAAGCTAATCAGTACATCCCGTTTGCGATGGATGAGGTTAGTTTGGATTTTTGCGTCATCGGTCCGTCAGCCAATTCATCTGAAGACGTTGAGGTTATGTTAGCCGCTTCACGCAAGGAAAAAATTGAAGATCGTGTTGCGGTCATCGAGGCATCAGGGTTGCAAGCAAAGGTAATGGATATCGAATCCTACGCGGCACGTGCCTCAATTAGCCGATTGATAGAACAGCAGCCGAACGCTGGGCGCGATCAAATTTATGCATTATTTCAGATTGGCTCCAAAGTTACGTACATCTCTATCCTGTTAAATGGAGAAGTTGTGTATGAGCGGGATCAACAGTTTGGTGGTAACCAGTTGACGCAAGATATTGTGCGAAATTATGGATTGTCCTTTGAAGAAGCTGAAGCAAAGAAGAGACAAGGAGATTTGCCAGATAGCTACGAGATGGAATTGCTTGAGCCTTTTCTTGAGAGCGCGGCACTAGAAGTAACTCGAGCAATTCAATTTTTCTTTACATCGACCCCGTTTACTCGTGTAGATCAAATTTATCTTGCGGGCGGTTGCGCTGTAATTCCAGGCTTGGCTGATATTGTCGCTGAACGAACTAAGCTTTCCACCTCTGTGGTGAGCCCTTTTAAGGGGATGGATTTGTCTTCTAATGTCAGTGAAAGATCGTTACGCGCTGATGCCCCCTCGTATCTTGTTGCTTGTGGTTTGGCAATGCGGAGGTATGGCTAATGATCAAAATTAACCTACTTCCTCATCGGGAAGAAAAACGTAAAAGACAAAAAAACGATTTCTATTCGTTGCTGATGGCAGCGGGTATAGTCGGTGTGGTAATTGTGGTTTTAGTCGGAACAATTTTTTCAAGACAACTTTCTGCCCAAGCAGATCGTAATAGCTTCATAGTCGCGGAAAATTTAAAGCTTGACGAGAAAATTAAAGAAGTCGCAAGCCTGAAGCAAGAAATTGATGCCTTGAAGGCGCGCCAGCAAGCCGTTGAGGATTTGCAGGGTGATCGGAATCAGCCTGTATTTATGCTAGACGAGTTAGTAAAGCTGGCTCCAGAAGGTCTGTATTTGAGAACCTTAAAGCAAGAAGGCCAACGTATCTTGCTAACGGGTTACGCGCAGTCGAATCAACGAGTTGCAGAATTTCTTTTTAATCTGAGCAATAAAACAGATTGGATGATTAAACCTGAGTTGATAGAAATTAAATCGACAGGTATTGGACAGGGGAGAGATGCTAAAAAAGTGTTTGATTTTTCTATAAATGTTGGAATTAGGCGTCCACGTGAGGTTGAAGCTTCTGCTTCAAGCGCTGCATCAGCGAGCAAGGCGGCAGCCACTGTTACTGCAGCAAAGCCCTGAATTCAGATGAGAGATTAAATATATATGGCAAATCTAAAAGAAATTAGTGAGTCGATTGGTGCACAGTTTCGCGATCTGAACGGACTGCATCCTGGTTTATGGCCAATCGCACCGCGACTATTGTCAGCTTTCGGTTTGGTTCTGCTTGTGATTGGCTCTGGTTGGTATTTTTATTGGGACGGACAACTCAATGAACTCGAAACGGGACATCAAGAAGAGCAAAAATTAAAAGATTCTTTTAAGCAGAAGATGCAACAAGCGATCAGCCTGGATGCATTGAAAGAACAAAGAAAATTGGTATTGCAGTATGTAGCTACGATGGAAAAGCAATTGCCAAGCAAAGCGGAAATGGCGTCTTTGTTGTCTGAAATAACTCAAGCGGGTGTTGGGCGTGCAATGACATTTGAGAATTTCAAACCCAACCAAATTGTGGCAAAAGATTACTATGCGGAACTTCCTATTGATATTAAATTGACAGGTAATTATCATGATATGGGTGAGTTCGCTAGTGATATTGCTAAGTTGTCGCGCATTGTTACCCTAAATAATTTAAGTATTACAACTGGCAAAGACTCGACGCTTATTTTAGATGTCGTAGCTAAGACTTTCCGCTACCTTGATCCTGATGAAATTTCAGCTCAGGCATCCTTGAAAAAAGGTCCAAAGAAATGATTAAATTTTGGCAAAAACCCTTAATTCTTTCCCCGCTATTTCTTGTGCTTACGGGTTGTGGGGATAATGGTATTACCGAATTGCAGCAGTGGATGGACACAGTAAAGAAAGAGTCTCGTGTCGTGATCTCAAAGGTAAGTGAGCCGAAAGTCTATGTCCCGATTCCATATTCAGGTAAAAGCCAAATTGATCCTTTTAATCCGGCAAAGTTGTTAGTGGTTCTGGCAAGAATGAAAGCAGAATCAAATAATGGCTTGAGACCTGATATGGAAAGACGAAGAGAGGTTTTGGAGGCATTTCCATTAGATTCATTGAAAATGGTGGGTGTTATCGAAAAAGCTAACGTTCGTAATGCTTTGATTCAGGGAGATAAGACGGTTTATCAGGCGAAACTGGGTAATTATGTCGGGCAAAATTTTGGCAAAATTACCAAAATTACAGACACTGAGATAGAAGTGACGGAAATCGTCCAGGATGCCACTGGCGATTGGACTGAACGAAAAGCTACCCTTGAGTTGCTGGAGGCAAAAAAATGAACGCGTTAACACATACAAGTAAAAGGAGCGCTATGCGCGTCAAATTTTTTCTGATTGGTCTGTTGGCGTTTAGTCAATTTGCACTTGCTCAATCTAATAGTATTGAATCTATTTCCGCGAACCAGCAAGGTGTCAATCTCATCGTTAAGGTTACACTGAAAAATCCTCCCGCCAAGTCCCCGTTGGGATTTTCAATTTCAAATCCAGCCCGGATAGCGCTGGATTTTGCTGATACTTCAAACGGCACTGGCAAGTCTGCAATTGAGATTGGTATGGGTGACTTGCGCAATGTAAATGTAGTAGAGGCAACTGGACGCTCGCGCTTGGTGTTTAATTTGAATAAATCACTGAACTATGCAACTACGGTTGAGGGAAATTCAGTTATCGTTACAATAGACGGCTCAGGCGGAATAGCAACAGCAGTCAACTCAGTTGGCTTGCCAGTAGTTTCCGCTGCTCCAGCTCAAACCAAACAAAATTTGCGTGATATTGACTTTCGACGTGGGTCAGTTGGCGAAGGTCGAATCGTAATTGATTTGCCTAGCAATCAAGTTGCGGTGGATGTCCGTCAGCAAGGGCAGCAAATTATTGTAGATTTTCTCAAGGTCGGTTTGCCTGAAATATTGCGTCGTCGCCTTGATGTGGCTGATTTTGGTTCACCTGTGCAGACTGTGACAACCACCCAAAATGGCGAAAATGTTCGTATGGTGATTGAACCCAAGGGACTTTGGGAGCATAGCGCCTATCAAAGTGATACTCAATTAGTGATCGAAGTAAAACCAATTAAAGAAGACCCAAATAAATTGACTCAGGGGACGCAAGGTTATCGCGGCGAAAGGTTGTCCTTCAACTTCCAAAATATTGAAGTTCGAGCACTGTTGCAAATTATCGCGGAGTTTAGCGGCCTCAATATTATTGCCAGTGATACAGTCACCGGAAGTTCCACTCTGCGCTTGAAAGACGTTCCCTGGGATCAGGCCTTGGACGTTTTAATGCGCTCCAAGGGTCTCGATATGCGTAAAGATGGCACGGTGCTCTGGATAGCTCCGAAGGATGAGTTACTGACAAAAGAAAAATTGGAACTTGAACAGAAAGCCCAAATCGCTGATTTAGAGCCAATGAGAACTGAAATCTTCCAGCTGAATTATCAAAAAGCGGAGGCCTTTAAACAAGTGCTCGGTATCGAAGGTGGTGGCGGCGGTGGCGGTGGTGGTGCCCAAACCAATCGGATGTTATCAAAACGCGGCAGCGCAACAGTTGAACCGCGCACAAATCAAGTATTTGTCACGGATATCCCCTCAAAACTTGAAGAAATTCGCAAGTTAATTCAAAAGGTCGATATCGCTTCAAGGCAGGTTCTGATAGAGGCTCGCATTGTTGAGGCGGATGATAAATTCAGTAGAAATCTTGGCGCTAAATTGGGTTTCGCTGATATGCGTGGTGTCCGTGGTGGTGATGCTGGCTATCAGGTCAGTGGCAATCAACGCGCTGCTGTTACGGGCAATTATCTTGGCGTCGGTGAGCAAACTGGGCAGGCGAAGATTACCGGCGAGAGCTATATGCCAAATACGCAATTCATTAACTTGCCTGCGGCCGGAATTAATGGATTAAATCCCGGTAGTTTGGCGGTTAGTTTGTTTTCTGCCGCGGCAAATCGATTCCTTAATTTAGAGCTATCTGCGTTGGAGGCAGATGGAAACGGTAAGATAATATCTAGCCCTCGTATAGTTACTGCTGACCAGTTGCCTGCACACATCGAACAAGGGACTGAAATACCGTATCAAATTGCGACAACCAGCGGTGCAACTTCAATCTCTTTTAAGAAAGCAACCTTGAGCTTGGATGTAACGCCACAAATCACACCTGATGGCAATGTTCTTCTTCAAGTTGATGTACACAAAGATAGTCGGGGAGAAGATACCAGAGGTGGTCCAGTTATTAATACCAAACAAGTAAAGACTATGGTCTTAGTTGAAAATGGCGGTACAGTTGTGCTGGGTGGCATCTATACTCAAGAAGAGCGTGATGATGTAACGAAAGTTCCATTCCTTGGTGACATCCCCTTATTTGGTTATTTGTTCAAAACCAAAGCGCGAACTAATAATAAGACCGAGTTGTTGGTATTTATTACACCAAAAGTCCTTACAGATCGTTTGACTGCGAAGTAACTGAAAACTTTAGATAGTAGGGAAAATATGAATCAGACGTATATGGGGTGGCATGTGACAAAATTATTTCGCTATTTATCAACTGTTATATTGGCGACCCTGCTTTCTGCTTGTGGCGGCGGTGGTGGGAGTTCAGGGTCTGTACCCGGTGGTTCAACTGTTACGCAAACTCCTAATGGGAAAATCGTCCTAAGTTTGGTTGATCAAACTGGCGTTGCGAGCAATCACATTTCTGGCGCAGGTGGTTTGTTGGCAAAGGCAACAGTTACCGATAGTAAAGGTGCGTCAGCTGGGCCTGGAATTTTGGTTACGTTTTCTTTGGATGGCAGCATCGCCACTTTGTCGGCCACGTCTGGTACCGCTCTCACAGGAAGTGACGGTGTCGCTACTATTGGCCTCAAAGCGGGCGTCGGCACTGGCGCGGGTACACTGACAGCTTCAGCGATTGTTGTAGGAACGGTTGCTGTAACAGCAAAAACTACGTTTGATGTCAGTTCACCACCGAACGCGATTCCGGTTGCCATTAATTTCGTCGCAGCGTTACCAAGCGACAACTCTATAGTGATTAAAGGCACTGGTGGTATTTCTCGCTCCGAAGTTGCCTTGCTAACGTTTGCGGTAGTTGATGCGACAAATACTGGAATACCAAATGTCAAGGTCGATTTCTCTCTGCTGCCCGTAGGCGATGTTGTCTTGGGTGCGGCATCTGGCACTACTGGCCCTGATGGCAAAGTGTCTGTGACCGTCAGCTCAGGCAGTACTGTGACTAGCGTAGTGGTAACCGCAACCGTGGATAGCAATCCGGCCATCAAGACTAAATCAGACACGATTACTGTTACTACTGGAACGGTAAGTACGGCGCATTTTGATATTTATCCAGAAAAACTGAATCTAGAGGCTTTTAATATTGCAGGCGTTGAAAATAAAGTTACCGCCTATCTGGCCGATGCAAATGGCGGCGTGGTTGCGGATGGTGTGCCTGTGGTATTTACTACCACAGCAGGTGCGATTGTCGGTGACGCAGGCACGACCGCGACCGCTCGCTGCCTCACAAAAAATGGTACTTGTTCTGTTACCTGGCGCAGCCAGGCACCGTTTTCGCCCACGCCAATCGTAACCGCAACCGTATCAGATGGCAGTTTGAATTTGGTTAAAACGACTAGTTTTACGGCAAATGCGTCTTACGGAAGATTTGTCGGCTTGCCAACGACTGTGACTTTCACAGCAGGTGTTGCCACTTGCGTACCACAAACATTTGATTTTATGGTTGAGGACAGCAACGGTTATTCGATGCCGACTGGTACCACAATGGGCCCTTCGGATGTGACGAACGTTGCTGCAACGATCTTCCCTGCAACGATTACTGCAAAAGCAGCTGTCCAGATAGGTGGCACCAGCCATACACTCACTATCACACCAACAGCACTTTGCCCTGCCGGCATTGGGCATTTTTTCCTTGAATTGAAGTCACCTACAGGAGCAATATCTGCGCCCACTAAAATCAATATTGTCTACCAATAGGTTGATGCTGAACTTTTCAAGGTCATTTGAAGGCGTTAGATGCAAGGTAGTATATTTTTAGTAGGTCTGATGGGCTCGGGAAAAACGACAGTTGGCCGAGCCTTAGCAAAACAGCTCAATAAGCGCTTTGTCGATTCTGATCATGAAATAGAGGCCCGTACCGGGGTCTCTATTCCTGTCATTTTCGAGATCGAGGGCGAAGCTAGTTTTCGTCAGCGCGAGGCTGATGTTATTCGTGATCTTACGGCACAGGATGGCATTGTTCTCGCGACGGGCGGCGGCGCAATACTTAATGCGCAAAGCCGGCAATACCTGCATGAGCGCGGCACAGTCGTATATTTGCGAGCCGCCATCAATAGCATCTTGCAACGTACACGTTACGATAAAAATAGACCGTTGTTGCGTACGCCAGATCCGCGCAAGAAACTGGAAGAATTGGCAGAGCAGCGCGAACCCCTGTATCAAGAAATAGCACATCTGGTCATTGATACCGGTAGGCCGAATGTTCAATTTCTTATGCAATCAATCTTGGCGCAACTGCAGCAGATGCCGGGGGCGCACCCACCAAAGGGCGCTTTAGTCATGCATCAACAATCCCACGCGCACACTCTCCAGGTGGAGTTGGGCGACCGTAGTTATCCAATCGCTATCGGTCAATCATTATTGACGTCACAGGAACTGTTAAGCAAACATATTCAAGGTCAGCGCGTTGTGATTGTCACAAATACTGTTGTCGCACCATTATATTTACCCTCACTGGAGGCAAATTTGCGCGCGATAGGCAAGCATGTGACGAGTATCGTCCTGCCCGATGGCGAGGCGCATAAAACTTGGTCTAGCCTGATGTCTGTGTTTGATGCTTTACTCGAAGCCAAATGTGATCGGCATACCACTTTATTAGCTTTAGGTGGTGGTGTCATTGGTGACTTGACCGGCTTTGCAGCGGCATCGTATATGCGTGGTGTACCGTTTGTACAAATCCCTACTACGCTCTTGTCGCAGGTTGATTCTTCGGTGGGCGGTAAAACCGGTATCAATCACCCGCTTGGCAAGAACATGATCGGCGCCTTCTACCAACCGCAGGCAGTGATTGCTGATACTTCTACCTTGACGACTTTACCTGATCGTGAATTGTCTGCTGGTTTGGCTGAAGTAATAAAACATGGGGCGATAATTGATGCGCAATTTTTTGCATGGATAGAAGCGAATATCGAGAAATTGCGCGCTAAAGATCCTGCAGCCTTGGCGCACGCAATTACGCGCTCATGCGAAATCAAAGCGGATGTAGTGCGACAAGACGAGCGTGAGGGCGGTTTGCGGGCGATTCTCAATTTCGGCCATACCTTTGGCCACGCTATCGAATCTGGGCTTGGTTATGGCAAATGGTTGCATGGCGAAGCAGTTGGATGCGGCATGGTGATGGCAGCAGATTTATCTTATCGTATGGGTTATATCGATTACGTCAGCAAAATTCGAGTACAAAACTTGATAGAAGCTGCCGGCTTACCCGTGCTCGCACCGGATCTTGGTGAAGAGCGTTGGTTGGAATTGATGGAAGTGGACAAGAAAAATGAAGGCGGCAAGATTAAATTTATTCTGCTAAAGCCCTTGGGTGCTCCACACATTACGACTGTGCCCAAAGACACTTTACTCGCCACCTTACGTGCTTGTATTTAGCTCTCAATAAGCGACAAACATGTTTACTGACGCGCACCTCGCCCCTTATGCCGCACAGTCTGCGACTTCGCGTGGTCGACGCTATGCAGAAGCTACGCCCGGTTCAAGGTCTGAGTTTCAGCGTGACCGTGACAGGATTATTCATAGCACTGCGTTTCGACGCTTAGAATACAAGACCCAGGTATTCGTTAATCATGAAGGTGATTTGTTTCGCACGCGCCTGACCCATAGTCTTGAAGTCGCGCAAATCGGCCGATCGATCGCACGTAATCTACGTCTTAACGAAGATCTGGTTGAAGCGATCGCGTTGGCACACGATCTGGGTCATACGCCCTTTGGTCACGCCGGGCAAGATGCCTTGAATGCCTGTATGAAGGAGTTTGGTGGCTTTGAACACAATCTGCAGAGCCTGCGCGTCGTCGATAAGTTGGAAGAGCGCTACGCAGCCTTTGATGGCCTCAACCTGACTTTCGAAGCGCGTGAAGGCATACTCAAGCACTGCGCATTGAATAATGCAAAAAATCTCGGTGATATCGGTCAGCGCTTTATAGATAAGACGCAGCCAACACTGGAAGCGCAACTCACTAATTTGGCAGACGAAATCGCCTACAATAATCACGACATTGATGATGGCTTGCGTTCTGGCTTGCTGCAAGAATCGATGTTGTTAGAGCTCGATTTTTATGCGCGCCATCGACATGCAGTTGATGCGGCGTATCCATCTATAAGTGGACGCCGCGCGATTTCGGAAACGATACGCCGCATGATTAATGAGCTCATCGTTGATCTCATCCAAACATCAGAAAGTCGCATCGCCGAATTTGCACCATCATCTGTCGATCAGGTTCGGCAGATGGAGTCGATGATCGCATTTTCTGATCGCATGTATCAAGAGGCAAAAATTCTTAAGCAATTCTTGCGCGAAAATCTCTATCGCCACTATCTTGTCAATCGAATGACCAGCAAGGCCAGAACCATAGTGCGTGAATTGTTTGCAATATTTATGGCCGAACCGATATTATTGCCACCAGATTATCAACTCAAGAATGCAGCTGTGAACAGTGATTTATCTGCATTGCAGGCAAGAAAAATCGCGGATTACATCGCTGGAATGACCGATCGGTTTGCCATCAAAGAGCATAGACGCTTGTTCTTAATTGAAGAAGTGTAATCGCTCGCATTTCTCTTTGATTCAGGAGGATTCTACGCGATGGCGAAAATCAATTCAAATGGCGTAGAGGATGGGCATATTCTGGCCACACCTCTGAAAAAAAACTCTGTACTAAATCAGTATTAATTTCGGCTTGCGATGCTGGCGACCAATTTGGTGCGTTATCTTTATCGACCACCAGTGCGCGGATACCCTCCAATACTTCACCGTGTTTAAAGCAATGGCGCACCATGGTTCGCTCCATGCGCAGACATTCGGCAACGCTCAAATTTGCCCCGCGACGCAATTGCTCTAGTGTTACGCACATCAGTAAAGGTGAACGTTTATTCATCAACTCCAAAGTTTGTTGGGCGAATTCATTAATGTCATCTGCAAGTGATGTAGAGATTAAGGCTACATCATCGAATTTGAAGTGATGATCAATCGCTTCACGAGATGAAATTAATTTGCTGCTGAGCTGACTCGCCTGTTCTGAAAAAGCGGCGGCAAACTCGCGTATCGCCACTCGTATATCAGGAGCGGTACTCGATTCCAATAATTCCATCAATGCCGGTAATTGTGCAGTCGGAATAAATACGTCGGCCAAATCGGCGTAGAGTGCGTCGGCACCATTAATAATGTCGCCTGTTAAGCCTAAATAAGTGCCCAGTTCACCAGGTGTGCGGGCAAGAAAATAGCCACCGCCCACATCAGGAAATAAGCCTATATTCACTTCTGGCATGGCCATTTTTGTTCGCTCTGTCACGATACGCATGCGACACGCAACCCCAGCTTGCGCTATGCCCATACCACCGCCCATGACGACACCATTGAGTAGAGAGATATAAGGTTTTGGATAGAAATGGATCAGGTGATTCAGTGCATATTCTTCAGTGAAAAAATCCTCTAACAAGGCGCTATCACCTTGCGGATTTTTCATGCCAACATCATAAAAAAAACGGATGTCGCCACCCGCGCAAAATGCCTTCTCATTGCTACCCTGAATAAACACTGCGCTCACGTTTTCATCGTCACGCCATTGCAGTAAAGTTGCAGTGATCGCGCGTACCATCTCTAGCGAAAGTGAATTCAGCGCTTTCGGCCTATCCAAGGTAATGAATCCAATTTTATTGCGGATAGAGGTAAGGATATGTGCGCTCATGGGTATCGGAAGTATGCTTGATTTTGACAAATGATCAGCACTGAAATATGGCAATTTCAATGCGACCGTTAGGAATTGATTTAGCGCCTATTGTACCGTTTTGACGATTTGCCGAGATAAAAAGTGGCGAATAAAAGTATCGTACAAACACAATTGTGACACTGCTTAAACCCACATTTCCCATTAGACCGCTTTCACTTCGTTGTAACCCTGAAGGCGTATGG
>JAZJYB010000205.1:0-3427 GCA_040390685.1 Pseudomonadota bacterium
TTTTTTTACAGAATTTATTTAGGTAATTCCTCATGGTCTTTCATGCTCCAGCACGAAAAATTAAAGAGCAGCAGGCTCTGAGCGGTAAGAAAATCCATGACGTAATGAGAAAGTTGTATCCCAAGCGAAACGACTATATCTCGGATCCAGAATTGTTTGAAGAGCTTGTACCTGAACTAAAGAGATTTGACATCGATACTGTCGGTAAACTCAAGAGACTCATGAAAACTCATCGCAAAACCCTTTTGGCGGACGATAAAAGTTGTTTGTCTGAGGTGGAAATCCGATACTACTGTGAATGGTTCGGCAAGAAAGAAACTTTAGATAGCCTGCGTAAGCAGCGATGGTTTTCTTATGTGGGGTTGGTCAGGAACGCTGCTGAAAGCGAATTCGGCGAGCAAGCGGTTATACGGATTGATGGTGCATCCGAAAATGACCCTGTCTAAAAAATAGATTCTTGTTAGATGGGCAAAAAGCAGCCACAAGCGGCCAATCGCGGTCACTTGTATAGAAGCGCAAGACTGGATTATTTCAAAGCATAGATAAGAGGTTTCATGCCCGAGCGACGACTAATCAATGTTTCTCCACCTCGTCAGCGAGAGTTGGATAGTCAGTTTTCATGGCTGAGGGATGTTCATGTAGATGAGAAAAAAGAAGATGTTCATGTTCTCTCGGTCTCGACATTTGACCACTGGCTGTCGCGAGAAGAGGCATGCGAAATGCTTGAAAACGTTCCCCTGGTGGAGCAGGCACGTCGGGACTCTCTTCTTGCTGCTTTTTGCGCGAGCATGATTGCGGAGACTAATGTTCTTTCATTTGCTCTACGTGGTCGCCAAAAAGACAGAATCACCTTTCGAAATTTTACGTCCGAGGTGATGCTTGCGAGCTATTGCAAGCCATATGGTGGAAAATTGCTTGGGCATCGGCATTTCTACGTCGTCTTGCCGGAGCTCGATTGCGCGTTCTACGAAAGTTGGGATAATACATATCACTTCTTCTTTACTAAGCCAGGCATCGCCGATGCCGCACTCAATTGGGCAAAGCAAAGCAACACGTATCTTCTATCGCATAGTTAATTTTATTTCGACTGCCGCATAGTTTCCGACCTAGGGACCGTAGTCCATGGTAGGTATGGAGCAATCTTTATTGCCGCATGTTGCTGTAAAATTCCATCCTGCCATGATTAGTGGTGCATGCTCAAGTACGGTAGCCTGTTATTGGCTTACTTTTTCCCAATCCAAGTCAAACTTTGCTAAATATTTTTTTAACCTGTCAGCGTCGTTAGGTTTGGCTTTGCCGCTACGCGACGCGGCGTAGAGTTTGCGGCCTGCGTCCGACATGGATTTGGATTGGCGACAAACATTAATGACTGCCTTAAGTTGCATGGAATCGAATAAATCCATTTTCTCAATCTCTGTTTGATCCAGGAATCCATGCAAATCCGTTTCCGTTTTAATGGCCAGCGGTAAAGAGTGGTAGTGCCATAATTTCTTTAAACGGCTAGTTTCATCAGCAACTATCGTGTCTGTAATGCGGCCTGCATCTGCCAGCGTCGCCATCCGCATTACCGACGCAGACAAGTCCCTGAAATTGCCTACCCACAAGGCATCCGTAGAAGTCGCAAAACGCATGTAATTATTGCGGGCCTCTTTGTTGAACCTTACCATCTGAGCATTTTCGACACTGAATTGCGCTAGCAAATAATCGATGTTCGGTTCAACGTCTTCCGAACGGTCCACCAAACCAGGCAATTCGTAGGTCCATAAGTTAATACGCGCGTACAAGTCCTCACGGAAACGTCCCATTACCACCTCCTCAGACAAATCGCGATTGGTTCCTGCGATCAACTGAAAGTCACTCTGTACTTCGTGGTCGCTGCCGACCGGAAGAAAACGCTTTTCTTCTATCGCTTTTAACAGCATCGCCTGTTCATCCAGACCCAACTCACCAATTTCGTCCAAGAACAGAAGCCCTTTATGCGCAGTGCGCAAAAGGCCGGGGCGATCCGTTGCCGCACCAGTGAATGCGCCCTTGATGTGGCCGAACAATGTTGAACCTGCGCCATCACCATGCAAGGTAGCGCAATTAATTTCGACAAATTTTCCTTCCAGTTGATGGCGTGACTTCTTCAACTCAAACACCCGTCGTGCCAGGAAAGATTTACCGGCACCAGTTGGCCCCATCAACAAAATTGGCGCTTTGGATTTAATTGCGACACGCTCGATTTCATCGATCATTGTGTTGAAACGCGCGTTGCGCGTAGCAATACCTGATTTGAGGAAAGCGACCCCTTCCTCTTGTTCGCGTGAGAAGCGCTGTGCAATCTGATCGTACTTGGAAAGGTCGAGGTCGATTAGCGCATAGCTGCCGGCGGCACCGACCGTTTGGCGCCGCGGCGGCGAGGATTGCAGCAATTGGCCCGGAAAATAGTGCGCCTCCGTCATCAGGAACAGGCAAATCTGGACTACGTGCGTACCCGTGGTGATGTGCACCCAATACTCTTCATTGTCGGTGTCAAAGGCATAGTTCCTTGCAAAATCAAACAGGCACCCATACACATCTTCGAAATCCCATGGATCCACGATGGGTAAATGATGGGCAACTACCTTGGTCTCGGGAGACACCGAAGCGATATCCTGCTCCACCTGAGATACCAGGGATTCGAAATGACCGCTGTGCAGCAAGTCGAATCTCTCAATCACCAAGTCGTCATGCTGTGTCAGGGCGACCGTAGGACGCCACCTCTCCCAGCGCGCGCTGCCCTTGCCGCTGTCCAGCTGAGTGCCGACAAACCCTATGACGACGGTCTTTTTCTTTTTCATTATTGGATAAATTTTTATCTAAAAAGATAATTTATCACAATTTGTCTATCGATATGTGAAAGAAAAAATATTAAACGAATATCGTAAATTTCATATAAATCAATGACTTAAATTAAATTTCTGGTTGATATCACTGACCTGGCACGGCCATTGCAATAGAAATGGTACAAACAAGAGAAAAACAAGGAAATGAAAATGGCGAATACCCAATTGTTCCAGAGCCTGAAGTCTAAATTACTGCCACAAGCGAACACTACTAATTTTGAGGGTGCACCTGCATACGCGCTGTCACCTCGGCACCAGCTGGCGCAATATGCCGCCACCGGATGTTTGAACGCCACCTACTATGCAAGCGCTGAAGCGCAACTGGAAACCGTTTTGAATTTGTGCCTGGAAGTGGATACTCAGTTTATTGCTCAGACCGCCGTGTACTGCCGTGAACGCGGCTATATGAAAGATATGCCGGCACTCCTGACTGCAGTGCTGGCAGGGAAGAATGCGATTGAGTTGCCGCGCACTTTTAAACGGGTCATCAACAACGGCAAGATGCTGCGCAATTTCGTACAGATACTGCGTTCGGGTGCAGTAGGGCGAAAGTCCCTGGG
>JAZJYB010000206.1:0-7740 GCA_040390685.1 Pseudomonadota bacterium
CTTGAAGACGTCGCCGCAGCGGTCCACGCCCGGGCCCTTGCCGTACCACATGGCAAACACGCCATCGTATTTTGCGCCGGGGAACATATTCACTTGCTGCGTACCCCAGACCGTGGTCGCGGCCAGATCTTCGTTCACACCCGGGTGAAATTTAACGTGATGTTTGGCCAGATGCTTCTTGGCTTTGGCTGCAGTTAAATCCACGTTGCCCAGTGGAGATCCGCGATAGCCGCTGATGTAGCCGGCGGTATTCAGGCCGGCTTTTTCATCGGCCTGACGCTGCAGCATGGTCAGGCGTATCAACGCCTGGGTGCCGGTCATGAAGGCGCGGCCGCGCTCTAAGGTGAACTTGTCGTCTAGGGATATATTGTTGTCGACCAGCGCCTGCTGTTCGGCTTTGTTGGGTGCATTCATGGTGTCTCCGTGCTTTTTATCGTGAGGCGAGGGTGTACGCTGCAAATCTGAATCACCTCGTGGGTGAATCATATCCCTTTTGGGAAGGCTCGCACATTAACATCCTGTACTGCCCATGGCTATGAACAGTGCATCACAAAAAGACCAGTACAGTACGGCAGACAATTGCCTGAAGTGTACTGGTTTTGATTGGCCATTCAGCGTGCTTGATCAATTCTTATCGATCACTGGACTACTAGGCGCGAGATGCCGCTATATAATAATGAGATGAAACTTAAATTTACCAAAATGCATGGCGCGGGAAATGATTTTGTCGTCATTGATGCGATTAATCAAGATATTGACTTTACGACTGAACAGTGGCGCAAGCTGGCTGACCGCCGTTTTGGTATTGGCGCTGATCAAATTCTGGTGGTGGAACGCCCGGTTAGCGCGGGAGTGGATTTTCGCTACCGTATCTACAATGCTGATGGCGGTGAAGTAGAGCAATGCGGTAACGGTTCACGCGCGTTCGTGCGGTTTGTTACGGATAAAAAGCTCACCGATAAAACCACCATAAGTGTCGAGACTATGTCCGGCCTGATAGCGCCACGCCTGAACCCGGATGGCAGCGTGACTGTCGATATGGCGCCGCCAATTCTCGGTCCGGCAAATGTCCCGTTTGACACAAGTGGCCTGACATCGAAAACGCAAGCGCAAGATCAAATTTGGCCACTGGAGATCAACGGCAAAACCGCCTGGATCTCCGCTGTTTCCATGGGCAATCCGCATGCGGTACAGGTAGTTGATGATGTCGAAGCTTATCCGGTGCTGCTCGAAGGCCCAATGATAGAACATCATCCGCGTTTTCCGAAGAGGGTTAACGCAGGATTTATGCAAGTCATCGATCCTCAACATATTCGTTTGCGCGTGTTCGAACGCGGCACTGGTGAAACGCTGGCCTGCGGCACCGGTGCTTGCGCCGCTGTTGTGGCAGGCATACGTCGTGGGCTATTGACATCGCCGGTACGTGTTAGCATGCACGGCGGTGAATTGTCTATCAGTTGGCAAAGTGAACAAGAGTCAGTATTTTTGAGCGGCCCGGCGGTATCCGTATTTGACGGTGAAATCAACATTTAACAGAATAAACAGATAATAATGAATTCCAATGACATCGCTGATTTCTTAAGTGACAATCCTCATTTTTTTGAAGAGCATGCCGAGCTTCTCGGCAAAATTAAATTGACTAGCCCGGTGTTAGGGCGCGCGATTTCTCTGCAAGAACGGCAAATGGAAGTGGTGCGTGAAAAACATAGAGTATTGGAGTTGCGTCTGCACGAACTGATGAGCCTGGGCTTGGAAAACGACGGCATTACGTCCAAATTTCAACACTGGACGCGTTCATTATTGTTGGCGCGTAATGATGTGGAATTACCGCATGTACTCACTCGAGGCTTGGAAGATATTTTCGCCGTGCCACACGCTACGCTAAGATTGTGGAACGTTGCAGAAGATTTTTCTCATACCTGGTTTGCCCAAACTGTGGGTGAGGATGTGCATGTATTTGCCAAAGGTTTGAGTGCACCATTTTGCGGAAAAAACCAGGATTTTGAAGCCGCAAAATGGATCGATACCGAGCAGGTGATCGCGTCGATAGCGATGCTGCCTTTGCGCTTGACACCGGACTCCACCACCTTCGGATTATTGGTATTAGGGTCGCCAGATCCTGCGCGTTTTACCAAAGAAATGGCCACCGATTTCCTGGCAAAGATCGCTGACACCAGCAGCGCGGCACTGAGCTGCCTGATCGATTAAATACGCCTAAAACTCGGTTGAAATGTAATTGAAATGAATAGCGCCGCTACAGTAACACCTCAAGATACTCACATCGTTGAGTACCTTGAGGTGTTAAAGACGCAGCGTAATTTATCCCCTCATACGCTTAGCAATTATCAGCTCGATCTGCTCGATCTAGCATCCTTTGCCAACGGTAAAGACATATTCAGCCTGACCTATTTTGACCTGCGCCGCCTGACTTCACAGCGGCACGCGCAAGGCCTGAGTGCCAGCAGTATTGCCCGCAAACTTTCTTGCTGGCGCGGCTTCTACCGCTGGCTGGCGGATCAAACGCCGCTCGCCGCTAATCCTGTTGATGGCATCAAAGCACCCAAAAAAGAAAAATCCTTACCCAAGGCTTTAGGAGCCGACGACGCAGTCCGTCTGGTTTCACAAACTTCACATGGGGCGATGAATGAACCGACTCCTTGCGTCAATCGGGCGATGTTTGAATTGCTGTACTCAAGCGGATTAAGGGTGTCCGAATTAGTCGGGCTCGATATTGCTGACATTAAAGAAAAAGGTCACACTAGCTTGGGTTGGGTCGACATTAATCAAGCCGAAGTGCATGTCACTGGCAAAGGCAATAAGCAGCGCATCGTTCCTGTCGGTAAGCCAGCGTTAGCGGCAATTAGCGAATGGTTGTTGTTGCGCCCGATGCTGTTAAAAAATGATGCCCACCCTTTATTTCTCACTGAGCGCGGTACTCGTATGTCGGTGCGTCTGGTGCAATTGCGCCTTAAAGCGCACGCGCAATTGATAGGCATTCCGGCTGATGTACATCCGCACGTATTGCGCCATTCGTTCGCTTCGCATGTATTGCAATCCTCCGGTGATTTGCGCGCGGTACAGGAGATGTTGGGACATAGCTCGATCGCTGCCACCCAAGTGTATACTTCGCTTGATTTTCAGCACCTAGCCAAAGTCTATGACGCCAGCCATCCCCGGGCAAAAAAATAAGTTCGCTTTGCAACTCATTTGCATTTGAGTGCATAATCCTAGATTCCTCAGTTGACCGCTCTATTTCGTCTTGAGAGCTGCATGTGGATTAGTTTTTCAGTATGTTGAGAGTTCACCAAATGAGTAAAAGCGCTACGATTTCAATTGCACACTTTTTCGCGCCTCTGGACTTCGTTACTCCTCCTATCAACGTGGAGGTTGCGTCGTCGTCGCGCCTAGCCAGAGACGCGAAAAAATGCACACTCGAACCCGTCCAACTAAGGAATCTAGGATAAAGTTTTTTTGAAATGATGAGTTTGAATTTATGGCATTAATACCGACCACTATCCTCACCGGCTTTTTGGGTGCGGGAAAAACTACCCTGCTAAATCGAATTTTGCATGAAGATCACGGACATAAAATTGCCGTCATCGAAAATGAATTCGGCGAAGAGAATATCGACAATGAAATTCTCGTGCAAGACAGTAATGAGCAAATCATAGAGATGAACAATGGCTGCATCTGTTGCACCGTGCGCGGCGACTTGATTCTGGCGCTGAGTAGCTTGATCCAGCAAAAAAATCAGGGCAAGATCAATTTTGATCGCGTCATCATCGAAACTACCGGGCTGGCGAACCCGGGCCCGGTTGCTCAAACTTTTTTCGTCGATGAAGAAGTGGGCGCGTATTACATGCTCGATGCGGTAGTGACGGTGGTAGATGCCTGCCATGCTATGCAACAATTAGACGACTATGAAGAAGCGCAAAGGCAGGTAGGGTTTGCGGATAAAATTTTGTTGTCAAAAACGGATTTGGTCGATGCGGCGCAGGTTGAAATTTTGCGCCAGCGCTTAACGAGGATCAATCCGCGTGCGCCGATTTGCGCAGTTGATTTCGGCAAGGTTGCGATATCTGAAGTGCTGGATTTAAAAGGATTTAATCTCAATGCCAAGCTGGATTTGGATCCTGATTTTCTGATCGCTGCAGAGCAGCACGAACATGAGCACGAAGGGTGCGATGATGAATGTAGCCATCACGAGCATGAAGAAGATCATGCACATGGCAATGATCATCATCACGCCCATCATTCAGATGATATTGCCGCTTTCGTATATAAAAGTACACAAGCTTTCAATACTGCCAAGTTAGACGAATTTTTGGCTGGTTTAGTCAATGTATTTGGCCCGCGCATGTTGCGCTATAAGGGCGTGTTGCTGATGGAAGGCGCCGACCGTAAGGTGATCTTCCAGGGGGTGCATCAAATTATGGGTACCGATGTAGGGGCGAAATGGGCAGAAAATGAGTTACGTGAAAGTAAAATGGTGTTTATTGGTAAAAATTTACCGAAAGACGTTTTTATTCAAGGCTTAAACCTTTGTTTGGTATAAACTAGCGCCCAACTGAAAAGAGGCGACGCTGTTTTCCGTCTCTGCGGTTGTAAAAGAAATGGCAATAGCAGCCATTTACTTTATTAGTAAGGGGAGGATAATAGTTAATAGAGATGGTATAAAACCACTCAACTATTATTTGTGCATCTTAATCCGTTGTATCGAAAGTAAGCGAAGTGGCAACTAAATCACCTAAATCGACTGCTACAGTCAGTGCACCTGCAGCCCTGCTCACCGAAGAAGAAATTCTTAAGATGGGTGAGAAGGACTATATGAACGAGGCCCAATTGGCTTTTTTCAAAGCCCGTTTGCAACAGCTTGAGAAAGATTTGCTGAGAAACGCCGACGAAACTACCGAGCATCTGCGTGAGACTGTTTTGGTCCCAGACCCTGCTGATCGCGCGACGATAGAAGAAGAGCATTCCCTGGAATTGCGCACTCGAGATCGCGAACGCAAATTGCTAAGAAAAGTGCAGCAATCAATCGCTAGTATTGATGCTGGTGAATATGGCTGGTGTGAGGAAACTGGTGAGCCGATTGGCGTCCCGCGTTTGCTTGCACGTCCGACTGCGAGTCTTTCTTTAGAGGCGCAACAGCGTCGCGAGATGAAGCAAAAGCTGTATGGTGACTAGTAGCTTCACTTAAGTGGGTGAAAAAAGCGTTCAGTGTTTAACTGCACGCTTTTTTTTTAAGCATTCAGACATCTCACTCACAATAGAATTGTAATATTCTGTAACGGCTAAAAAGTAAATAAATTACCTGCCTGTCAGAGTCGCTTAAAAAAATCATACGGAAAATGGCAGATATTAAAAAAACGTGGAAATTGCCTAGGCGTTGACAGATGTTAAGTGCAGTTAATGTGGCCTGGGTAAGGTCGTTTTGAGCTATCTCTGGTCATCACTCACCCTTGAAGCAACAATTGGTGAGAGAATAAGACTATACTTTAGGATGTGGAAATGGCGAGTCTAAGGATTTTTCAATAAGCATTCTTTATTCGCAGCACAAATTTATTTTTTAATTTATTCAAGGTCAAGATTAACGTGGCAATTTTTTCGTTTTTCGGCAAGAAGCCTCCCGGTCAGGAACCTCCAAGTTCTGACCCGTCTCCTGCCAAAAAGACAAAATCCAAGACTCGCAATGCCGACATCGCTGCACCACAGGATGACGAGGCTTTGTCGCAATCTGTCTTGGCACAGCGCCATATCGCGCGAGCCACTGAGCGTAAGATCGATGCAATTGAATTTGAAATGTCCCGTGATATGGGGCGAACCCGACCTTCGACTGGTTCACCGTCTACGATAGTTAATCCGCAAACGATACAAGCTAATTCAATAGTCGATCATTTCAATAGCGAATCACCGGCTCACGAATTCGCCAGTACCTTGCCGCTGATTATTCCTGCAAACGATTATTTACTCGGACAAGCAACGGATGTTTTTGCCGCCTCATTAAGTACGACTGAATCAGTTCCTATCCTTGAAGAAGCCTCAATTTTGTTCGCAACAGGGCAAAATGAAGTCGCTGAGCAAATGCTGCAAGCCGCCATTGCCAATGATGAACTCGGAAATATGCTGCAAGTTGGCTGGTTTATGTTGTTTGACTTATATCAAATTACCAATAATCAAATCGCTTTTGATAGTCTATCGCTAGAATACGCGAGCAAGTTTGAGACCTCTCCGCCGATCTGGGAAAACTCAGTTCAAAACACCGATGCGTCAAGCGCGGTTGAAGAGGGAAGCACACCAAGCGTGACCTTTCCTAGCAAGCTTGATGGAAGCGTTATCAAGCTATTGGAAAAATTGCAAAATCTCAGTAAGCAAAGTAAAAACTTGCGACTCGATTTTGGACGCGTTAAAGAAGTTGACCCGGTTGGCTGTGGGCTGTTATTGCGCTCGCTAAAGAATCTGAAAAAAACCGGACACGATTTGATGCTGGTTGGTGCCCAGGATTTTGCTGACAAGATTCGCGCCATACTAGAAGTGGGAAGACGCGATGAGACCGAGGCGCCTTGGTTATTATTGCTGGAAATTTTGCAATTGCTTCATTTTGAATCGGTTTTTGAAGAAACGAGCATTGATTATTGTATAACTTTTGAAGTCTCTCCCCCTTCATTCGAAGCACCGAAGAACAAAGTAACGACCATGCTTCCGGATATCCAGGCAATAGATGATATTTCTGATCGATTTATGATGCCAGCAGTGGTAGAGGGAAAAACCGAAAATCTCATTAGCCAGATCGCAGCGCACGCTGAGTTTAACAAGTTAGTGTTGCTTGATTGTTCTAAGCTAGAGCGCGTTGAATTTGGCGCATCTGCTCAACTATTAAGTGGCTTGGTACCGATCGCCGGTAGGAAAGACACCTTGATCCAGTTTCATGATGTCAATTATCTTGTCATGTATTTATTCAACGCAATGGGCTTAAAAAACGTTGCGGCAATTTTCCCTCGTAAACATTAGAATACTCGATTCCATTTCTAAATCATTAGTGTCTAGGCGACGAGCCGCAGACAGTGCTGTAGCACGGCAAGGCGAAGGTAACAACGACACTGATGATTTAAAATGGAATAAATCTAGCGTCTTGCAATTCGGGTGAACTATCCCCATTTCTTAATCTGTTCAATTTTTTCCTGGTCAGCTAGAATCATCCTGACAGCACTCATGTAATTCGCAAAGGTGCGCGGAAATTTTCATTTGGAAACTTCATGGAACAATTTCACGGAACAACAATTCTGTCCGTAAGACGCGGAAATCTGGTGGCGCTTGGTGGCGATGGCCAAGTTACCTTGGGTAATATCGTCATGAAAGGTACCGCCCGTAAAGTTCGAAAGCTGTATCACAATAAAGTTCTGGCCGGGTTTGCCGGTGGAACTGCCGATGCCTTTACCCTGATCGAACGTTTCGAAGCAAAGTTGGAAAAACATCAGGGTCATCTGATGCGCGCCTCAGTTGAGTTAGCCAAAGATTGGCGTACCGATCGCATGTTACGCAGGTTGGAAGCTATGCTTTTAGTGGCTGACCGAGAAACGACCTTGGTGATTACCGGAAATGGTGATGTGCTCGAGCCAAATGACGGCATAGGGGCGATCGGCTCAGGCGGAACGTTTGCGCAATCGGCCGCGATAGCCTTGTTTCAAAACACAGATTTATCGCCAATAGAAATCGTTAAGAAATCGCTTACCATCGCTG
>JAZJYB010000207.1:0-10184 GCA_040390685.1 Pseudomonadota bacterium
GGTTTCTAATGTGTTATCGTAGTGTTTAGCGTGCTTTAGTTAATATTGTGGAGATTATTTTGAGTCAACTTACTACGCCGTCCAAATTATTCCATCGCCTTTTAGTTTGTGCGGTTTGTTTTGTTAGCGTTGTAAACGTGCATGCGCAAGAGTCAAAGATTGCAATGTTTGATGCTCAAAGGGTATTGCGCGAGTCAAACCCGGCGAAGGCGGCAGAAGCGAAGATTGAACAGGAATTTTCAAAGCGAAACAAAGAATTGGCAGATGTGGCCGCGAAAATCAAGGCAATGGCTGAAAAACTTGATAAAGACGCACCAGTCATTTCTGACTCTGATCGCATTAAGCGCCAACGGGATTTAACCGATATCGATCAAGATTTCAAACGTAAAACGCGTATTTTTAATGAAGACTTGAATCAACGTAAAAATGAAGAAATTGCAGCCTTGGTTGAACGGGCGCAAAAAGTTGTAAAGCAAATTGCAGAAGCTGAAAAGTACGATATTGTCTTACAAGATGCCGTGTATTTTAATCCGCGCATTGATATCACAGACAAAGTAATTAAAGCACTCGCCAAATAAAACCATGACTAACACCGGCATTCGACTGGGAGAATTGGTCGATCGCTTCGGTGGTCAATTAATTGGTAACTCAGAAACGCAAGTAATTGGCATTGCTCCATTGAGCGATGCTGATGAGCGACACGCAACATTCTTATCCAACCCCAAATTACGTCATCAAGCTGAAGCCACCCGTGCAAGTGCATTGATTTTGTCGGAAACGGATCATCTGCAAGTGGGCAAGGGCTATTCTGGTGCCAGAATTCTCACTGCCGAGCCCTACGTTTATTTTGCTCTTGTCGCACAATACTTCGCTGCATTAAAGCGTATTCCTGCACCGGTGGGGATACATCCACAAGCCAGTGTCAGTCCGCACGCCGTGGTCGCGACTAGTGCAAGTATCGCTGCGCATGTGGTTATCGAGGCCGAAGCGGTGATTGGCGAGAACGTGGTGATTGGTGCCGGATCGGTGATAGGCCGGGGCGTAACGATAGCTGACGAGTCATTTTTGCATGCCAACGTCACCATCTACGATTATTGCGTGATCGGCCAACGCTGCATCATTCATTCTGGTGCGGTGATTGGCGCCGACGGTTTTGGTTTCGCCAATCAGCGCGGGGCTTGGCTAAAAATACCTCAAACAGGACGCGTATTAATTGGTGACGATGTCGAGATTGGTGCTAACACCAGTATTGACCGTGGCGCCTTAAGCGATACTGTGATTGAAGAGGGTGTCAAGCTCGATAACCAGATTCAGATCGGTCACAATTGCCACATTGGAGCGCACACTGCAATGGCGGGATGTGTTGGTGTCGCGGGCAGCGCAAAGATAGGAAAATATTGCACCTTTGGCGGTGCCGCGATGGTACTTGGGCATCTCACCATCGCCGACAGGGTGCATATATCGTCCGGCAGCATGGTGACGCGCTCGATCTTGGAAGCCGGGCAATACACAGGTTTTTATCCACTGGCAAAAAATGCCGACTGGGAGAAAACAGCGGCGATCGTCAGAAATTTAAGCAGCATGCGGGAAAAGATCCGCCAACTCGAAAAAACAATTAAATCGCTTACGGAAAAATAAAATGAAAACCTTAGATATCACTCAAATTAAACAATATTTGCCACATCGTTATCCGATGTTGCTGGTCGATCGCGTTCTTGATTGGGAGAGCGGAAAATCCATCACCGCCATCAAAAATGTCACAGCAAATGAAGAATTTTTCAATGGGCATTTTCCAAACAAACCGGTCATGCCTGGTGTGCTGATGGTTGAAGCGATGGCGCAAACTGCGGCCATTTTATCTTTTTTGACCATGGGTAAAAAGCCGGATGAAAATACCATCGTGTATTTTGTCGGCATTGATGGGGTGCGATTCAAGCGCCCGGTCGGGCCTGGCGATCAATTAAAAATGGAAGTTGAAATCGTCAGGGTTGCGCGGGGTATCTGGAAATATAAAGCTAAGGCAACAGTAGATGGTCAATTGGCGGTTGAAGCTGAATTGATGTGTACTTTGCGTAGCGCCGATGATGCTGCACCTGCGCCAGCAGCAACTGCAGCAGTGACAGATACTGCGCCAGTGGTGTAATCATGGCGATCCATGCAACGGCATTGATTGATCCTAAAGCACAACTCGACAGCACGGTCGAGGTGGGCGCGTATTCGATTATTGGTCCCAATGTGAGCATCGCTTCAGGCACTAAGATCGGGCCGCATGTGGTGATTGAAGGGCATACGACTATCGGAAGTGACAATACGTTTTTCCAGTTTTCATCGATAGGCGCGGCACCTCAAGATAAAAAATATGCCGGAGAGCCAACCCGGCTTGAGATTGGCGATCGCAACGTCATCAGAGAATTTTGCACCTTCAATCTTGGGACATCGCAAGACCTTGGGGTGACTAGATTAGGCAATGACAATTGGATTATGGCGTATGTCCATATTGCGCACGATTGCCAGGTAGGAAATCATACAATTTTCGCCAACAATGCAGCGTTGGCGGGACACGTGCATATTGGTGATTGGGTGATCCTCGGCGGATTTTCGAATATCCATCAGTTCTGCCAGATTGGCTCGCATGCCATGGTAGGAATGAGCACCAGTTTGACTCAGGATGTACCGCCGTTTGTGATGCTGAATGGTAATCCGGCTGCAGCTCACGGCATCAACACCGAGGGCTTAAAGCGACGTGGTTTTAGCCGCGAGCAAATCGCTGCGATTCGACAAGCGTATAAGTTGTTGTACAAATCCGGTCTGACACTGGAACAGGCAAAGTTGGCGCTGGATCAAGAGTTGGTTACACTGAGCGTCGAGCAACAGCCACATGTCCAGGCGTTTCGACATTTTCTCGATGTCGCGACGCGCGGCATCGTGCGTTAAATATTCGCTAGAGCACACAAACAGTGTCCAATCAAACTACCATTGCGATGGTTGCCGGTGAAGCCTCCGGTGATCTTTTGGCGAGTCGCTTATTGTCCGGATTGAGACCTCAATTACCCGATGCGAGAATGCACGGTATTGGCGGGCCGAAAATGGCGGAACATGGCTTTGTCAGCGATTGGCCGATGGAAAAACTCTCAGTAATGGGGTTGTTTGAAGTGCTGGCGCACTATCGCGAAATTTCCGGCATCCGCAAACAACTCACGCAACGCTTATTGGATGAAAGGCCTGACGTTTTTATCGGTGTCGATGCGCCTGATTTCAATCTCGATTTAGAGATACGGCTCAAGCAAGCCGGGATTCCGACCATGCACTACATCAGCCCGTCGATCTGGGCCTGGCGCGGTGGCCGTATCAAGAAAATTGCCCAGGCAGTTTCGCACATGCTGGTGGTGTTTCCGTTCGAAGAAGCGATTTATCGCGAGGCGGGTATACCCGTCACTTATGTTGGACATCCTTTGGCTCAGGTCATTCCACTAGAGCCCGATATGGCGGCGGCTAGAAACGAACTAGGCATTCCGCAAGACGCAACAGTCTTGACGATATTGCCCGGCAGCCGCCTGTCAGAGATCAAGCACAATACGGAAGCATTTATTGGCGCTGCTAAAATCCTTTGCGAGCGAGATCCCCAGCTACAGATCCTGGTTCCCATGGTTGGTGAAAAGCAGCGCGCCGCGTATATCAAGCTGGTGGTTGCTGCCCAACTTGATAACGTGCCTATCTTGCTGATCAACGGCCGCTCACACACGGCAATCGCGGCAGCCAATGTCGTGCTCGTGGCTTCCGGGACTGCGACGCTAGAGGTGGCTTTATTCAAGAAGCCGATGGTCATTGCCTACAAGTTGATGGAAGCCACCTGGCAAATCCAGAAACGCATGGGATATCAACCCTGGATAGGTTTGCCAAATATTCTGGCCGGAGAGTTCGTGGTGCCCGAGTTTTTGCAATCTGCGGCGACTCCGGAGGCATTGGCAGAAGCCTTGTGGCTGCAATTAAATGATGGCGCTTTACAAGAACAATTGAAGCAACGCTTTACCGACATGCATCACGCTTTGTTGCGTGATACCGCATCACTCTCTGCACAAGCTGTGCTCGATGTGATTGCTGCACATAGCCCCACATCGTTCACTGCTGGCTCAATTCCGAAATAGCACCGCTGTGTTTACCATCGTTCTCCCATGTATATAGATTCTCACTGTCATATTAATTTCCCTGAGTTGGCAAGCCGTATGCCTGAGCTCTTGCAGGCGATGCGCGACAATGGCGTCACGCATGCCTTGTGCGTATCGGTAGATTTGCCAGATTTTCCGCAAGTGTTGGCATTGGCAGAGCAGTATCCGCATATCTACGCTTCAGTAGGTGTACACCCAGATTATGTTGAAACGGAAGAGCCTACAGCGGAACAACTTGTCACGCTGTCGCATCATCCAAAGATCGTTGCAATAGGCGAAACTGGCCTGGATTACTTTCGTTTAAAAGGTGATCTGGAATGGCAACGCGAGCGTTTTCGCCAGCATATTCGCGCCTCCAGAATCTGTGGCAAGCCGCTCATCATCCATACCCGCGCTGCTGCTGAAGACACCATCCGGATCTTGCAGGAAGAGGGCGCAGGCACCGACAAAGGCGGTGTTGCCGGTGTCATGCACTGCTTTACCGAATCGCTAGAAGTCGCATTGGCGGCCATTGAGATGGGTTTTTATATTTCATTCTCAGGCATTCTCACTTTCAAGAGCGCAAAAGACATACAGGCGGTTGCCAAGGCGCTGCCTATCGAGCGGATTTTGATCGAGACAGATTCGCCTTATCTGGCACCTATGCCACATCGGGGTAAAATGAACGAACCGGCATTTGTTCGTCACGTCGGTGAATATCTGGCGGATTTAAAGGGTATTTCCGTGACGCAAGTGCAAGAAATAACTTCGAATAATTTTTTTGAATTATTCAAGATAGCGCGATAAATAATTTTCGTTTTATAAGTAGCTTTTGATAAGTTGCTTTTAAAAGGAGGGCGAGATGAAAATGCGATATTCGGCACTTTTGTTAGGCTGTATTTTGACTGCTTGTACGACTCCGACATCCGAAGTAAAAAAGGAAGATGTAAAGAGAAAAGAGTTGCCCAAACTCGATAAGAAATCAGATGAGTTTGTAGTGCCATCGAAGGCATTAACTCTTAATGCTTACAAGCACGATTTGGCTTTGCGTATTTCTCAAAGTAATTTAAACAATATTTACACTGGACGACCGCAAGCTTTGTTGCGTTCTGTGATCGTTCTCAAGTACGTGCTTAACGCGGAAGGTAAATTATTACGAAGCGAAATCATTC
Source organism: Pseudomonadota bacterium (assembly GCA_040390685.1). Classification (GTDB taxonomy): domain Bacteria; phylum Pseudomonadota; class Gammaproteobacteria; order Burkholderiales; family Burkholderiaceae_D; genus Undibacterium. The sequence goes on from JAZJYB010000207.1 coordinate 5,318, forward strand.
GAAGTAACCATGATAGGGCGACAGAAAATATTGCCTTATCGAGCATTAGTAATGCCACTCCTTTCCCTAGGCCTGGCGCACATTTGCTCAGTAACGGCAAGATAGACATCACTGAAACATGGTTATTTAATGATGACGGGCGTTTTCAATTGAGGACTATCGCCTTGCCGCAGATGGATGAGTGATTCCATTTTTAAATCATCCGTGTTGTTGTTGCCTTCGCCTCGCCGTGCTAAAGCACTGTCTTCGGCTCATCGCCTAAACACGAATGATTTAAAAATGGAATATGTTTCATTATCATGGATGGCGACTTAGCAAAAATTTCTACTGCTGGTTTCGAGCTGTCCCAATAAATGCGTCATATCAACCAGGCGTTTCGCCACCAGATGGCGCACTTCTCCTTCGCACTGCCAGATGCCGTAGACCCCGAGCAGGGTGGCGCTGAGCACTTCGCGTCTTTGTTTTTCGACTAAAGACGGCCAGATGATGACATTGACAGGGCCTGTCTCATCTTCTACCGTAATGAATAGCACGCCCTTGGCGGTACCGGGGCGCTGCCGCACCGTGACAATCCCACAGCCACGGGCAAACTGGCCGTTCTGAAAGGTATTGAGCAGTTCTGCCGGCAAGAAACGCAAAGCCAATAAACGCGATCTCAATAAGGCTAGCGGATGGCGTCCTAGTGTCAAACCGGTGGCACGATAGTCCCCCATGATCTCTTGCGCCTCTGAAGGTGCAGCTAATATCGGCACTTGTTCTTGCAGTGTCACCGGATGCAGCAAGCCTTTGTCGGGTATCGCTGCAACGGCTTGCCACAAGGCTTGCCGGCGATTGCCGGTCAGCGATATTAAGGCATTGCCTGCGGCTAAAGCCTCCACTTCCTGCCGGCTTAATTGCGCGCGCCGCGCCAGGTCGGTGATATCCGAAAACGCCTGTAGTGCACGTGCCTGCTGTATGCGCTTGGCGGCATCAACCGACATATTGCGCAACAGCGACAGCCCCAATCTGACGGCGGGCTGCTTTTGCGTTTGAGTTTGTTCTTCGTCCTCAGAAAATTCCAGTGAGGAATCCCAATTGCTGTAGCGAATATCGACGGCCCTGACGTCCACCTGATGGCGCTTTGCATCCTGCACCAATTGCGATGGCGAATAAAAGCCCATGGGCTGGGAATTGAGCAAGGCGCATAAAAATACGGCGGGCTCGTGGCGTTTTATCCAGCAGCTGGCATAGGTGAGTATGGCAAAGCTGGCGGCATGGCTTTCGGGGAAACCATATTCGCCAAAGCCGAGCATTTGATTGAAGACATTCGTGGAAAATTCTTCTGTGTAGCCATTTTTGATCATGGTCTTGATGATGCGGTCTTTGTAATGCGACAGGCCTCCCTTGCGTTTCCAGGCCGCCATGGCGCGGCGTAATTCATCCGCTTCACCTGGCGTAAAATCTGCCGCCACCATGGCGATCTGCATGACCTGTTCCTGAAAAATCGGCACGCCCAAGGTACGCGACAAGACTTTTTCTATTTCTGGTTTAGGATAATTGACCGGCTCTTTACCTTGTCGCCTGCGCAGATAAGGATGCACCATGCCGCCTTGTATCGGACCAGGCCTGACGATCGCTACCTGCACCACCAGATCATAAAATGTTCTGGGGCGCAAACGTGGCAGCATGCTCATTTGCGCGCGTGATTCGATCTGAAATACGCCGACGGTATCAGCCTTGCAAATCATGTCGTAGGTGGCAGGGTCTTCTTGCGGGATATCCTGCATTCGTGCTGGCTTACCTGGCGTGCCAGCCATCAGGTTAAAGGCGCGCTTAAGCGCCGACAGCATGCCTAAGGCCAGCACATCGACCTTGAGTAAGCCCAAAGATTCGAGATCATCTTTGTCCCATTCAATCACGCTACGCTCTTTCATGGCCGAGTTTTCTATCGGCACCAGGCGCGACAATTTACCTTTGGCAATCACGAAGCCACCGCTATGTTGTGACAGATGACGCGGAAAGCGCAATAGCTGCAGCACCAGCGTGGCCCATTGTTGTGCCAGCTCGGATGTCGCATCCAGCCCGCTTTCGGTAAAGCGATCCAGTAAATCATTTTTGCTATCAAACCAGCGCTGTGATTTGGCCACCGCGTCGACCAGAGCCAGATCTATTCCCAGCGCCTTGCCGACTTCACGCAAGGCACCTTTGGGACGATAGGTATGCACGGCAGCGGCCAGGGCGGTGCGGTTGCGGCCGTATTTGTTGTACAGATATTGAATGACTTCTTCGCGTCGTTGATGTTCAAAATCGACATCAATGTCGGGTGGTTCACCGCGTTCTTTGGAGATGAAACGTTCAAATAAAAGTATGCCATTTTCTGGGCTGACTTCGGTAATGTGCAGGCAATAACAGACCACAGAATTGGCCGCCGAACCTCGTCCCTGACACAAAATATCTTTGGAACGGGCGAACTTGACGATGTCGTGCACCGTTAAAAAGTAGGGCTCATACGCCAGATCATTGATCAGCGCCAGTTCATATTCGATCTTTTGTTTCAGCTCGTTGGTCGGGCCATTCGGGTAGCGTTGCTGCGCGCCGGCATACACTTCTTGCTTGAGATAGCTGGCAGGGGTCTGGCCTGGCGGCACCAATTCATCCGGATATTCATAACGTAATTCATCAAGAGAAAAATGGCACATGCCGGCTATCCGCACGGTTTCGGCTAGAGCCTGGCGCGGATAAATATTCGCCAAGCGTATTCGTGAGCGCAGGTGCTGTTCCGCATTCGGGGCCAGCTCGTAACCGCATTCGGCAATCGCCTTGCCCAGGCGAATGGCGGTCAGGGTATCTTGCAAGGGCTTGCGTGAACGCACATGCATGCAGACGTGGCCGGTGGCGACGACCGGCAATTGAAATTGAAGCGCAATAGCGTTGATGGTGTTTTGGTGCAGATGATCCATGGCGCGGGTCAGCAGCGTTAATCCCAGCCAGGCGCGTTGCGGAAAGGTCGCCACCATCCATGCGGCTTGCTGCGATAAAACCTCGATGCTGGCGGGGTAATCCGGCACCAGTATCAACAAGCAATCGGGCAGGCCACGCAAATGCGCAAGCGTCGCCGGGGGCTCGGTAAAGTCTTGCTGCGTTATTAGATACGTGCCCTTGGTGGTTCTGGTGCGCGCCATGGTAATGAGCTCACACAGGTTGCCATAACCTTCGCGATTTTGCGCGATGGCGATCAGGCTCATGCCCGCATTGCTGCCTTCTTGCTCCAGCTTGAAGTGCGTTCCTATCAATAAAGGGAGCCCCTGTTTTTTGGCTTCTTCATGCGCACGTACCACTCCCGCCAGCGAGCATTCATCGGTCACCGCCAAGGCACTGTACGCCAGTTTCACCGCGCGCGCGACCAACTCTTCTGCATGCGATGCCCCTTGCAAAAAAGTGAAATTAGACAGGCAAAATAACTCAGCGTAATCGGGCAGGTAGCTTGGTGAATGCGCTGTGGGTTTCAACTTATTTGAATCGGGGATCATGGATTTATCCAAAATTTATCCAAATAAGCCGTGCAAAAACCAGGCCGCATCGGCATCGTTTTGATTCAAGGGATTAATGCGTTCGCGATAAATCCAGCAACGCACATGTTCGGCGTTTTCCGCCACAAAATAATCCCGCGTCACCAATTGCCCATTCCACCAGCCAGCCTCTATCCGTTCTGCCGGCGACATGAGTTTAAGCGCCGTGCCATAGCAAGGACGATGCTGATGCACCTTCAATGGCAAGGCTGGCGCCAACAGCCAGGCGGGTCTATCCACGGGTCTATATATATTCGGTGGCAGGTTTGAACCCGCTAATAACTTGCGTTTTTGCGCGACATCACTCATGGCCGAAACCCAGGCATTCGCCACTTCTGGCCGATGATCCATTTGCGGCGCGGCCTGCAAGACATTCTCTGGTCCTAATCTGGCGACCAGTAATTCCAATAAGCGATGCCGCTCTTCCTTGCTGCCACCAGGCTCGGGGAATAAGGAAGCGCTGGGCGCTTGCATCGGCTCTACCTGCATCGCGTGCAGGCGTATCACTATCACCGGCGCATCAAGCTTGAGCTGTGCCAGACGTTCTTTTAATAGCCGGGACAAATGCTCTTCGCGCCAGGTCGCTTCCGCCAAGTTGATCTCCAACAGGGTAGGGGCGATGGCCTGACGGCCCCGTTCATGCTCCAGCTGTAGTTGAAACTTCGTGATCGCCAATTGCCTGTTACTGAGCCAGCCGCAAAGCTGCAGCAATAAAATACGGGCAAAACCAAGAATGGCATCAGCGTGTTCTATCCTGTCTGGCAGTTCGGCACGGGCGTTAAATTCTGGTGGCGCTTCCAGCCATTGATACAGCTCTGTCGCCTCGCCATAGGCGCAATCCATGCTGTGCAACAGCGCTTTGCCGCAACGCCTTTGCAAGCCAGCGCGCGGGAGCTGCCTTAACATGCCTAGCTGCTGGCAACCTATGCCTTTCAACCAATCCAGCCATGGCTCAGCCGCAGGCAGCAGGGCAACTGACAAGCGATCCAGATGACGGGGTAGTTTCTTCGGGTTGAGACAAAGCTTGCCTGAACGTGGGCGTGAATGTAAAGCAGACCCTGGCCTGGCTGCCGCACTTCTCGCCACTGCGTGCGCGAACAACCATGCAGCACGTGCAGTTGCCGCACAACCCAGGGTGGCGCGCATGCCCAGCGCCGCCATGGTTTTCATCACTAGCCGGCATAAAAGGCGAACTCCGCCAAACAAGCGCAAGCTGGCGCCCACATTAATTAAGATGCTGGCCTGTTCAGCCACCACAACTTGAGGCGAATACTGCAACAAGGCCAGCGCTGCGCTGTGTAAGGCGGCATTTTCACGTT
>JAZJYB010000208.1:0-1980 GCA_040390685.1 Pseudomonadota bacterium
CCAGCATGCGCGAAAAATGCTGTTGCTCGATGGCTGTGTACAACCGGCCATGGCGCCGAATATTAACTTCGCCACAGCACGAGTGCTAGATGCTTTGGAGGTGCAATTGATCATCGCGCCCAAAGCTGGTTGTTGCGGTGCACTGCGCTTTCATCTCAACGACCAGGACGCTGGTTTGGCCGATATGCGCAACAATATCGATGCCTGGTGGCCATATGTCGAAGCCGGGGTCGAAGCCATCGTGATGACTGCATCGGGTTGTGGCGTAACGGTGAAAGAATACGGACATCTGTTAGCGCATGATCCAAGCTATTCTGAAAAAGCAAAACGTGTGTCCGATCTCACCAAGGATCTCAGCGAAGTCTTGCCGCAATTTGAAAGCGAGTTGATCAATTCACTGAAAGTTAATATCCACAAACGCATCGTCTGGCATCCACCTTGTACGTTGCAACATGGTCAGCAAATTAGAGGAAATGTGGAAAATTTGTTACGCGAAGTCGGCGTCGATGTTCGTCTATGTGAAGACAGCCATTTATGCTGTGGTTCGGCAGGCACGTATTCAGTCTTGCAAGCAAAACTATCAACTCAGTTGCGCGACAACAAGCTGCACAATTTGCTGGCTACTGATCCAGAACTGATTGTGTCAGCAAACATAGGCTGTTTAACGCACTTGCAGTCGGGAACTCAAACGCCAGTTCAACATTGGATAGAATTGTTGGATCAGGCATTGAGTGCTCAGAATGTCGGTATCGGAAAGCTGTAGCTGATCGCAGACCATACTTCAAACCATACGTCAAACCAAATCCGGCCAGGCCACGACTTAGGATAAACATTGGAAACCTTATCAGATAAAAAAGGTTTTTCTGGACCCCGGTAAGTGCTACGATAGCGGGCATGTACCATATCATCAACATTGATAAATAAAAACATCTATGTCTATGAGTTCAATGTCTGTTGCGCGTCTATTTTCGATGACAATAGCGCTATGTTTTTCCCTCCTCGTCAATAAGCCGGCGCATGCCGATGAAAAATTCGATATGGAGCGGCTGGATGCGATTCAAACGGTATCCGATCGCGATAACGAAGAAGGTCTTAGGCTGTTGCAGGATTTCAAGAGCAAACTGACGGCGGAAACTACCGATACCATACGACTTGAAACCCTGAAGATTTTGGTTGGCTTGTATTACGATGCCGGCAAAATAAAGGCTTCAGATGCGACCGTCACTGAGCTCTTGCAGTTCGCCGAACAGCATCACAATAAAGATGCAATAGCGCTGGCGCAAATAACGAAAAGCTTTCGAATTTTAGATGACGGGAAACCAGATCTGGCCCTTGCCAAATTGAAGGAGGTTCAGGAGTCAGTCAAAAATAGTAAAGACCCTGAAGTCAATATGCGACTCAATTCAGCATTTGGCGTCATGTATAAACTGACAGGAAAATTCGAGCAGGCACTGACGCACTCTTTAGAAGCTTTACGTTTATCCGAATACCAGCCTCGCCGCAAAATTCAGGCGCGATTGTATCGCTTGTATGCGGTTGCTACGCTGTACTGGAATATGAAGGACCCAGAGAAATCCTTGGCAACAATTAAGGAAGCCCTGGCCCTATCGCCCTTAGCCAGTGCGCCGAAAATTTCCGCCTCCTTGCTTACCGCACAAGGGATTGCCTTATCGAGTTTAGGCAAACACGACGAGGCTCTCGATGCGTATCAAAAGTCACTAAAAATTGGTATTGAATCGAGTATGCCCAGTGTTGAGTCTACTGCTTTGATTAATATCGCTGACCATTTCCTGATTGCCAAAGATTATCGGCAGGCGGAATTTTATTCCAGGAAGGCGATAGTCAAGGCTGAATCGATAAACGACAAAGATGGTATCGCCAGTGGCAAAGTGAATTTGGGATTTGCCCTTGGCGGTCAGGGAAAAATTGCCCAGGGTGTCAGCTATGTCAACGAAGTCATAGCGTATTTTCAAGCGTCCA
>JAZJYB010000209.1:0-14178 GCA_040390685.1 Pseudomonadota bacterium
ATTGAGCGATGCATTAGCTAAGGCGGCCACGCACCAAACTGCCTTACTCAGTAAAGACGCAAATAAGGCGCAAATTGAATTGACCAACGCGATTGATCAGCAACAAAAAGGCAAGTACCCTGCCACAGTGAATGGACAGCAAGCGCTCAAAGCCAGATCAGGCAGCAGGGATTTAGATACCGCACAACCGGTAGAGAAGTTTGAAGCAGCCATCGCACATCTGGAAGCACCGAGCAACATCAATCTGGCCAGTCCAGCCTCAACGGCTATGTTCGCCGGACAGCACATCCACTGGACCACCCAAGGCGATATGCACTGGGCAGCATCCCATACGGTAGCAGCCGTTTCAGGAAATGCCACGACCCTTTTTAGCAACGAAGGCGGGATACAAGTGTATGCAGGAAACGGCCCATTATCCCTGCAAGCGCATACGGATCAGTTAGAGATTTTGGCAGATAAAGAAATCACCGTGATTTCAGTCAATGAGAATATCGTGATTAATGCGAATAAGAAAATTACCCTGATGGCTGGGCAATCTTCGGTGACGCTCGATGGTGGAAATATTACTTTTGCTTGTCCTGGAAAGTTTATTGTTAAAGGGGGCTTGCATCAGTTTGATAAGGGGGCGAATCAGAAGACTGAATTGGCGAAGTTACCGGAAGGATTGGTTCTTGAAATTCCAACTCCTAGCATCGTGCCCACATTGGAAAAGCCACTCTATAGTGAATCTCTTGGTTTTAGCGAATTTCCCGCCGGATGGTTACCGTTTTCTAAGGAAAAACAAGTAACGGCTTTACATAAAAAAAACGAACTTGGCAGACTGGACATACCGGATACAGAAGAATTTACATCAAGCCTTGTCACAAAATTTCCGACACAAATACGCTATGCACTAAAGTTAGGTGGAACCTGGAAAATTGAACAAGAAATCGAAGTTGCGTTAGACGACGGGAATGAATCTGAGACCGAGGCTCAAGAGGAAGAAAACAATGAATAACGTCGTAATACAAGATCCGTATTTTGTAAAAAAAGGGGATACTTTGAATGCAATTGCAAAAGCAATTGAAAAATCAGTCGCCGAACTCAAAAAACTCAACGGTATCGTCAATGTAGATCAGATCGAAATCGGTCAGACGCTTTATCTTTCGCAGGAAACTGCATTCGGTGTGAGCGTCATTTTCTTGGATGCATTACGTCATCCGATTGATAACTTATTCTACAAAATCAAACATGATGGGCAAACAAAATCAGGACAGACTAAAGCCAATGGAGCATTGCCAAGAACAACGACCAAAGATGCCAAATCTCGTATCGAAATTTCAGCCCAAGACTTCCGCGGGCAATGGATAAGTATTTGCAACGTAACGTCTGACTATGGGCATAAGTTAGTTACGCTTGTAAGCGATGCATTAGTGTTTAAGGGCGGCACAGAGTTACACCCAAAGAATGCACCAGCCAAACCAGAATCAAACAAAAAGGACGAGCCCATTTCACCTCCGGGCACCCATGCTCCAAAGCAGCCAGCAGCACCCAAACCTGCTGGCGGAAGTCCTAGCAAAAACAATCCGGCAGTAAAGACGAAAAAAACAAAAGGCAAACATGGGCAGGCAATCATCGAAATTAGTGTGGATATACCCAAGGGATTAATAGAACTGTTCAGCACGTTCATTGGTGGCGAAATTACTGATCAACAATGGAAGGATACTGCAACACGTCTTGACTGCGAACCAGCCGTATTAAAAGCATTTGCCGAAGTTGAAAGTGGTGGTCGATCATCGTTCTGGCGCTTAAACAAAACAGACGGGGCTTCAATACCTGCCATTCTCTACGAGCGTCACTATTTCAGTCACATAACAAACAATAAATACGATAAGACTCATCCAGATATTTCATGGTCCACTCCTTACAGAATGAAATCACTACTTGGCACAAAAGATACCAAGATGAATGACGGGAAAGTCAATGTCGATGATATCTATAGCAGTTATTCAAGTTCGTACCTTAGATTGATAAACGCCTACCGACTTGTGCCTGATGCCGCACTAAAATCGTGTTCTTGGGGTAAATTTCAAATTATGGGAGAAAATTTTAAATTATGTGGCCAAGCTGACATTGATACTTTCGTCCAAAAAATGTGCACTTCGGAGGCAAGCCAAATAGCATTGATCGCAGAGTTCATACGAAATAAACCACGTGCATGGAAAAACCCCAAGGACAAGAAGCTCGGCAAAGAAATTTCATTATGGGATGCAGTAAAGGCCAAAAATTGGGCAGCAATTGCATTTAATTACAATGGCCCAAGCTACAAGACATATCAATACGATACACAGATGAAAGCAGCATATGAAAAACATAGCCTCCAAAAAATATAGTAACTCGTGGATTTCTTTGATGATGTTCTTCCTGTTTGCGTTGACGACGACGACAAGCATTGCGGAAGTCAAAATATCGAGCGATTGGCAGACAAGATATCAAGCCGATGGTTCACGTGTTCCAGACAGTCAGCATGAAATTTCACACCTAGAAAAAGCGTCCACGGTCGCAGCCGACAAAAAAACAGCAATGCCACTATCATCAACGTTCCGTCCCGAACACCATCTTGGTTTCAAACTACGCCTAGATGGCACACTCTTTTACCTCGAACCTATGACATTCATGCGGAAGAGCCGCCTCGATGAAGTATGCACACCCGACTATAACAAGGACGCATTGCGATATACCTGCGTCGAAGGTCAACGGCACACGTCAGACTGTCACTTATTCATCTTCGATCAGAACTTCGCAGAAGTTGGTTACCGCGATCTGAACATTAAAGAACCTTACCAATATTTTTGCAACGCAATGCCGGCAATTGGTACTGGAAAAAAAACCGACAACGAATTATTAGTGACGGTGCAGTATTTCCCTATAGACCGCAAACTCGCGAGCAAGATGAGTGAGATGGGATCAGGCTGGAAACGCATGACTATCCTTGTTCGGATCAAATCCGAAAATGGCAAAATCATCGTTGAACAAGATGATTCTTGTCTTGGCAATCCTAATTCCTATGAAGACATAGCCTCTGCCCGCAAGGCCCTAGCCGTATGCCAGCATTAATCAATTTCAAATTTTATTCGCGATGAAAAACAGATCCCTTCTATTTCCTTTGTATTTCCCAGGTCATCAATGCGGTCAGGTATATGTACGCTACTGCGATCTGTTTGACAACTTTTATAGGGCCGGTTCAAGCCCGAGACGGCCAGTGTCAGCCAATTGAACGTATCGTATATAGCTGCAACATCAACTGCACAAGGTGCAATGACCTTGCCTATTCCTGCACAGGCCTGCGGGCTAGCCAAGGTCGAAGTTAAAGACGTAACTGTCAAACGCCAAGAAGTGTGCTCCATTAATCTTGGGCAATGTAAAAATGCTGTCATCATTCGCAGCCCTAAAGTCAAAACCAATTTAACCTTGCGCCCTCATCAGCAAACGCCACCACCGGCAAGTTGCTCACGTCAATAAAACGCGAGTTATGGAACGCCAATGCGGGCAATGCGCAAAGCGGTGCTGCTGGACTCACCCAGTTCTTAGGAAGCACATGGCTTAACCATGTGCTGCTTCCCGGTTATTATATTCACGATAAAAGCGTAGCAAACGGCTGGGTGCGTCAAAATAAAACTGCGAATGGCAAGACTCAGTGGGTATTTGTCCTTGCCGACGGCAAGAGTGCGGCGTCAGTGAGCAAAAGTCATTGGGGCGATACCAACGTAAAAAAATGTCTGGCAATGCGCATGGACGCAACATGATCGATTGACGCAGCTGCAGACTATGGCAATGCCAATCTGAAAGTGCTCAAAACAAAAGGCTTTAAACTAGATGGCCTCAACGACATGGACATGGCCAAGATTATGTATGTGATGCATCATGAAGGCGAAGGTGCTGGGCCATTATTTATAAGCAATACTCTCGCCAAAGGTAAAGGCGGAGTCGAAAAGTTGCGAAATATTTTGCGACTCAATTGGGAAAGGATGGCGTGATTTTGTCGGAAGAAAAAATCTCGGCCGCTGATAATGATGTCGAATTCGCATATCGAAAATGGTTTGCAATTTTTGTTGATGACAGATTTCGCGATGCAGATAAATTTTTTTGCTCTGCCCCGATAACAGCAATGACATTAACTAAACTTATGGCACGCATTGGTGGAGAAAAATTGTGAAGAATTTTCTAATTTCAATATTTTTGTTTTTAATGAGCACTCACTGTTTCTCTCAAGAGAATTGTGAACGTGATAGAGGAACTAAAACGCCTCACGGCCGACTAACAACAACCGATTGTTCAGACTCGAAAGTTTATTTGATAAAAAAATATATATCACTTGATGATGTCAAGATTCTCGAGCGTAGTTATTTATCAGAGCAAAGTTTTGATAAAGAACGATCCCGATGGATTTTTCGAGGCGAATCCCTACATGAAACCGGCTGTCCAGACCGCCTCTATCTGATTGACCTATCGGTCAAACCAGTAAAGGTAATTGCCTTTGGTATAAAAAAAGCATGCAACGTATTTCACTGGGCGTCTTGGGGAGAAAAACGAAGTGTAATAGCACTCAAAAATAACGTCAATTTCATCTATGAAAATGGAAAGATGACATTGCCTGCTAGCGATGAAAAACTTTGGAAATCTATCGAGCCTCCACATGCTGGCGAGGGAATGAAGTCGGAAGATGCGATTCCATTCGCCGAAGATATTCCGCCGCCAAAGTAAAAGAGAAAATTATTTCGATAATTTTGCGCAAAATAAAATTAGTGTCAACATTATCCGAGAATTTCCATTAGGATTTGCGCTGATGACGGATGCACTTTTCGAGTTAGTTTTGCTGCGAATGAGGCGCCAATAGCGAGCTATTGGCAACGAAGAGCAACAAAAATAGCCGAAAATGCGCCGTCAGCACGCAAATAGCATCGCAGGTGCGCCTAATGGAAAATCTCGGATTAATCTGGCACCCACAAAAAAAGGGACGATCACTCGTCCCTTTTCAAACTTCTTTAGCTATTTTTTTCAGTTCTGGCAGCCATACATTGCCAGGCGATCATAGGCAGCTTTGGCCTGAACCAAGCCAAAGCCGTATTTCACATCGCGCCCTGGCGCTCCCAGGTCTTCAGCGCTTTTATCCAGGGTGGAGCGGATTTCTGCTGCTGAACACATAGGGAAGTAACTCCAGACCAGACCCGCGACTGCGGCAACGTGTGGGGTTGCCATGGAAGTACCGTCAAAATACGCGTAGTTGCTCGCCCTGACTGTGACTTTGGCCGCTTGACCGAGTTGCGCGAGCATCGCCGCGCCTTCAGCGGATGAAGCGGTTACTGAAGGGATCGTGGTGACCGTAGTGCCAAGTGTGCCGCCAAAACTGCCACGGCCTAGACTGTTGTAGACCACGGCAGCAACACCGCCACTAGCCTGGCAATTCGCGACCTTAATATCGAAGGTGATTGCGCCTCGTTCTATCAGGCAGACTTTGCCAGCCATCGCAGGGTTAAGCACATTACCAACGCCAAAATTGGCCAAGGGCGCCGTCACCGTTGCGTTAGGCGATCCGGTCATGGCACCCGGCGCATAGTTTACCGCTGCGACACTGAGTAAGGATTCGCTGGCAGTCCCCATAGGCACAGTCGAGAGCACATTCACGCCCGGCGCAGCGATTTCAACCTTGCTATTGAAGTTGGAGAACGAGGCCCAATTCTTATTCGCGTCCAGCGCTGCTACTGACATCACACTGGCGTAGCCGGCAGGCCAACGCATTGCAGAGGTACCGGCATTACTGGCGGCGGCGATTGACAAGATACCTTTGGCGGCGAGTGCATCAAAGGCCATTTGCTCGGTCAATGAAGGGGCCGGGCCGCTCAATGACATGCTTATGATATTTGCCTTCGCATCGCCACATTTGTTTGCCGCATCGGCTAGTTCAGAAGAATAGGCCCAGCCGTCTGCGCCAAAGACTTTAACGATATGCAAATGCAATTGACGGCTAGAAATAACGCCGACCACGCCGACGCCATTGTTATTGACTGCGGAAATGGTGCCGGTAACGTGCGTACCATGGTGATTTTCATCGGAGTACCACCAGCCGGTTCCCTCATCGTATTCGCCGGTCACATTGCCATTATTGTTCAGGTCTTCATGCGCCCTATCGTAACCGGAATCGATAATACAAATCTTGCGGTTGCCAGTACGTGAGGCACCGTTAGGCAACTGATCGGCCTGCACCATCTTAATGCCATAAGGAACCGCCTGTCCCAGGAAGAAATCCTTACCCGATGCCGGGTTAGCTGCCGTGCTGGTATTCATGCCCAGATTCTGCGCATCCATGAAATTGCTTTCCATAGTCGGCAAATAGCGCGGCGCATCCACTTCGACATAATCGATACTCGGGTCATTGCGCAAATCCAGTAGCGCTTGTTCCGACACCTCAATAGACATGGCATTCATTCCACGAATCTTGCGCTTAACGTTGCCGCGCGCCCTGATCACCGCAGCACTAACACTTTGGTCAGCACCGGCTTTAAAGCCGACGATGTAACGTGACGCTGGCTCGGCATAGGCACTACTACTTGCAACAGCGATGATCGCCGCCGTCATAGAAAGCATTCCGACCTTTTGTAAGGCGGGTACTTTGAAATCCAATTTAAGCATGTTGTTTCCTTATTGTAATTTTCATTTATTCGACAGGATTTGCCAGACACAGATTGCCCCGGGTAGAGGAAATCTGTGGGCCAGGCAAGGGCTGATCCTAAATGAAATTAGTTAACAATACAATATTGATTTACTGCACTATTTTTTGACTGAAAAACACTTTACAAAGAGTGTTTTAGTAAATCAAGGAGAGAAATAATTGCGCAAGGTTCGAGAAAATTCCAAAACTTCTTATTTGAAAAATTATTGATTAGTTTTTTTTGTCGAAATACAACATGATCCACATTTAAAGCGTGGAGATGCAGCCAAAAAGTAGCCGCAAGGCAATTACTTAAACAAAGGACGCATCAAAACAGTGGCACTTCCTGATTTCTAAATACGCTTGCTAAGCTCGCGAGCGGCGTCCCTATTCCTGCGCAAGTTCATGAATGATTAAGCCCGCATGCGGCGGCAACGGCTGCAACCACGCCTTATGCTTGAGGGCGCGCTTGCAATCGTGCTGGCCAGTGTCCCAGCGGGTTTGTACGGTAGCCGCGCTAAAGTCGACATCCTTGAAATAATGATCGTCGGGCAAAGCCTTCATAATCAGATGCACGACGTTGATCGTGTGCTCACAGCCAAATTCCATCAGGGTTTGAATTTCTTTTTTCTCGCGCTCAGCCTCTGGCAGATGCTCAGACAAGCTGCGGATAACGCGTTGCATGTGTTGAAGCTTTTGATGCATCAGAAGTTGCTCATGTGAGCGGCTGGCATATTGGATATTTTTGTAGCGCGCCATTGCTTCTGCAATCGACTCTGGCCTGGCCTCGGTCGGGTCCCATAAATCGACCATAAAACACAGGGCATCCTCCTTGCTTTTATCCTGCAAAAATACCTCTAGTGGCGAATTCGAATACACGCCACCATCCCAGTACGCACGGCCGGCAATCTCAATCGGCGGGAAGCCAGGTGGCAAGGCGCCACTGGCCATGATGTGCTCAACAGTGATCCTTTCTTTGTGGCTATCAAAGGTCACTCCTTGGCCGCTATCGAGATCGACCGCGCAGACGCTGATGCGCACATCGCCATTGTTGAGGTAATCAAAATCGAGGTATTTTTCGAGTGTGGTTTTGAGTGGCGAGGTATCGTAAAAGCCCGCTTGATTCAAAGGTACCTTGGCATTGATGTCCCAGGCGGCACCCATCCGCGGTTTAAAAAAACCCTCCACTCCATTCAGCAATGTACTCATGGTGCCCAAGGTATTGATCGCACTGGACATATTTAGCCATGGTGTCATCGCCGGCCAAAAACTATCTCTGTGTATGGCATGTGGTGCCAGGCTGTCCCAAAAAGCGCGTAAAGACGCAACTCTTTTCTCTGGCGGATTACCGGCAATTAAGGCGCAATTAATGGCCCCGATCGAGGTACCGATCACCCACTCGATAGGCATCGCCGCTTCATGCAACTGCTGATACACACCTGCTTGATATGCACCGAGTGCGCCGCCGCCTTGAAGTATTAGGACTGTATTTTGTTTTGCCATGTTGACTGTAATTTCGTGCTCAAAAAGCCGGTATAAAAAGTAGAAACCCATCAGCAAAAAAAATCATCCCTACTAAGCCCACCGGTAGTGCGAGGTACCACAGAATTTTTTTCTTGATCAGTGCTGAGATAGAGGAAATTAAGATCGCGATTTGCAGCAAGATAATCGCCATGCCAAAAGGCTGCCCGTGCTTTTGCGCGTCATCGCGCCTGGCTTCTAACTCATGTGCTTTCTGTTCTATCTCGGCTTTTTCTTTGTCGTATTTTTCTATTTTTTTATCGTAGCTGGCTATTGCATCTTTGTATGCGGCCAGCCGGGTTGGGGAAATTGTGCCCTCCATCGATTTCAATTCTAGCTGGACATTTTCACGCTGCAACTGATACAGGTTTCCCTTGATACTTTTCGCCTGATAAAAGGCCCATTGATCCGACGCTTGTGCCTGACTGATCACGCTACGCGTAGAGTAACCACCGCCCTTAAACGTCGAGAGCGTCGCGCATACTGCCAAGATCACCGTTGTCAGCGCGAGGTAATTCAGCCAGGGTTCTTTTTTTTCTTCAGCCATGATTTTTCTTCTCCAACTTATTTTTCAATTTCGTCTCTAGTGTCAAACTACGTCAGCGGGTGCTAATACACAGACGTGATCGGTATCGTTCATTTCTATCTGTATGGTGGCATGCGCGATTGTAAACCTTTGCCTTAATTCGTCACAAGCCGTTTTCAGAAAACCATCGCCAGGGCAGCCATCAGGCATGACCAGATGTGCCGTCAGTGCTGTTTCCGTGGTGCTCATTCCCCAAATGTGTAGATCATGCACTTCGCTTACGCCAGGTAACGCAGCAAGATACTGCTGCACTTCTTTCGCGTCAATTTCATTTGGAACCGCGTGCAATGCGAGATTGATAGAGTCGCGCAAAACTCCCCAAGTTCCGGCAATCACCAACAGGGAAATAATCAAACTGACAGAAGGATCTAGCCATTGCCAACCGGTATTGAGGATGATAATTCCGGCAACCACTACGCCCAATGAGATCGCCGCATCGCCAGCCATATGCAAGAAAGCCGCCCTGACGTTAAGATCGTCTTTACGTCCTGAAACAAAAAGTAGGGCCGTACCAAGATTGATGATGACACCAACTGCGGCGACGATGATGACTGTCAAACCGTCGACTGAGCCTGGATGCCAAAACCGTATGATCGCCTCCCAGGCGATACCACCTGTTACTACCAACAGCAACATTGCATTACTTAATGCCGCAAGAATCGACGTGCTGCGCAAACCATAAGTAAATCGCTCGGAAGGGACGCGCTTGACCAAGATACTTGCACCCCATGCCAGCAATAATCCCAAAACATCGCTGAGGTTATGCCCGGCATCTGCCAGTAGCGCGACCGAGTTACTCAAAATACCGAAGATAAACTCGACCGCGACAAAACCTGTATTGAGCAAGATTCCGAAGAGAAATGCTTTGCCAAAATCTTTTGGCGCATGCGAATGACCATGCCCATGCCCATGCCCATGGCCGTGGCTATGTCCGTGATCATGTCCGTGTCATGTCCGTGATCATGCCCGTGATCGTGGCTATGTTCATCGTGAGCATGATGCTCGTGACCTTCATGGTGGTCGTGATGGTCGTGTGAATGATCTTTTTTCAAGGTGTTTTCTTTCTGAAACATACGACAAGTAAATAAGTTCGCATTAATCGAACAAGTGCGTATCGACACCGAATGGCCAACCGCACGTTAAAGAAATTCTATAAATATTTAGTGATTTCTTTGAATTCACTGACCGTCTCTTCTGCATTGCGCGCGCCCTTCCTGACCGCACGTTCAAGGCAATGATCAATATGATCATGTACCAATGCCTTTTTTGCATTTGTAATCGCTTTTTCCACTGCCTGCAATTGCTGGGCAATTTCCAAACATCCGCGGTCATTCTCTAGCATATCGATAATACTCTTGAGATGGCCGTCGGCTCGCTTGAGGCGTTTGATAATTTCCGGGTGAGAAGTATGAGTAGTCATAACCGTATCGTATCCCCCTGGATAGGATATTGCAAGAGCATTTTCATCAAACATTTAGTTCCAACTTTTTCCATTTTTACTTGACCAAAAATAATGCCGGCTCTAGAATTCGCGACATCTAGGTCGCCTGATTTAATACCTCACAGCCTAAACTTATAGCCTATATATCCATAACTGTAGCCAAGCTGTCCAGAACGACAAGTAATTGTCAAAGGGAAGACGTGAATAAGAAAAAAGAATTTTTCCCCAGGCAAGTGATCGAAGCAGGTGGCAACCGCTGGGATTGGGCATTGCTACCCATCATCCTCGCCTTGCTAGTCTTGCTTGCTTATGGTGGTGCACAGATGGCGCATCCATATCAGTTGGGCGAGACTTTGCCGCTGTCGCTGGAGCCGATCAACCTTCCCTATTATTTGCTGCGCACTACCTTGCGCATGTTTCTAGCCCTTGGTGCTTCAGTGGTGTTCAGCTGTGTTTTCGCTGCACTCGCGACCAAGTATCGTGTCGCAGAAAAAATTCTGGTGCCGCTTCTCGATATTTTGCAATCGATTCCTATCCTCGGTTTTTTGTCCATCACCGTTACGGCTTTCATTGCCTTATTTCCAGGCAATCTCTTCGGCGTAGAATGCGCGGCCATCTTTGCCATCTTTACTTCGCAGGCCTGGAATATGGCATTTAGTGCGTATCAGGGTTTTCGCACTGTTCCTGCCGAATTGGTCGAGGCTGCCACCGTATTTCAGCTTTCTGGCTGGCAACGATTCTGGCGCCTGGAATTGCCATTTGCGATGCCGGGCTTGCTGTGGAATATGATGATGTCGATGTCGGGCGACTGGTTTTTTGTGGTCGCGGCTGAGGCGATCTCGGTATCGAACCAGAACATCAAATTGCCGGGCATAGGCTCGTATATCGCACTGGCAATTGAACAGCGCGATCTGTATGCCATCGGCTGGGCAATTGGTGCGATGCTGATTGGTATTTTGCTCTATGATCAGATTTTCTTCCGGCCCTTGCTGGCGTGGGCGGATAAGTTCCGTTTTGAAGAATCCGGTAGCGAGACAGTACAGCAATCCTGGCTATTGACCTGGCTACAAAGAACCGAACGCACGCAATCCATTGCGAAAATATTTATTCACCTTCTGGAAAAATCTTTTGCCGTATTTCGCTTGCGTTACGACGGCACCTCGATACGTGCGCGGCCTATATCGGAAACCTCAACTCCTGCGCGGATTTGGGATGCGATTATTGCCGCGGTGGTTTTTTATGCGCTCTGGACCCTGATTCATTTCGTCCATGCTGAGGTCGGCTGGAACGAGGTCGGGCATGTTTTTGTACTCGGATTTTATACTTTATCGCGGGTGCTGATACTGTTGGTTCTGGCAGCGCTGATCTGGGTTCCGATCGGCGTGTGGATAGGGCTTAATCCTCGTCTGGCCGAAAAGGTGCAGGCGATTGCGCAGTTTTTGGCAGCCTTTCCTGCCAACCTGATGTTCCCGGTCGCTGTTGTGTGTATCGTGCATTTCAAACTCAATCCGGATATTTGGTTATCGCCTTTGATGATCCTTGGCACGCAGTGGTACCTCTTGTTTAACGTGATTGCCGGTGCCTCTACCATTCCAACCGAGCTGCGTTATGCGACGCAAAACTTTGGCTTAACGGGCTGGTTAAAATGGCGGCGATATTTGCTTCCGGCGATTTTTCCAAGTTTCGTGACCGGCGCCATCACGGCGACCGGTGGCTCCTGGAACGCCAGTATTGTTGCCGAATATGTGACCTGGGGCGACACAACTTTAAAAGCGCATGGCATAGGCAGCTACATCGCCGAGATGACGAGCAAAGGGGATTTTCCGCGCATCGCGCTGGGCATAGGAATCATGTGCCTGTTCGTCATGGGACTGAACCATTTTGTCTGGCGACGACTGTATCGCATGGCGGAAGATCGCCTACATTTTTAGTATAGATTTAATTGCATTTGAATAGCGGCTAAGCGCCAGCAAGAAAATAATAGGACAAGCAATATGAACACCAATATCGTCGAACTCAAATCGGTTGGAAAATCTTTTCGCTCGGCGGACGGCTCAGACCGCGCCGTTTTAGCAGGGGTGGATTTCGCTTTGAAAGAGGGTGAGATCGTCGCTTTGCTTGGGCAATCAGGATCAGGGAAATCGACCATGCTACGTATTATGGCCGGTCTGATCGGTGCCGATCAAGGGCAGGTTCTGTATCACGGTTTGCCACTGTTTGGCTCGGCGCGCGGGATCCGGATGGTGTTTCAGTCTTTCGCTTTATTCCCATGGCTGACCGTGCAAAAAAATGTGGAATTGGGACTGGAAGCGCAGGGAGTGCCGTCGGACGAAAGAGAACAGCGGGCAGAAAAAGTCATCGACCTCATCGGCCTGTCGGGCTTTGAAGGCGCCTTGCCACGTGAGTTGTCTGGCGGCATGCGCCAGCGCGTGGGCATCGCGCGCGCCCTGGTCATGGAGCCAGAAATATTACTGATGGACGAGGCATTTTCTGCGCTCGATGTATTGACCGGCGAGCGCCTGCGTGAAGATATTCTGGAGTTATGGGAATCCGGGCAAATCCCTACCAAGGCGATGTTGGTGGTCTCACACAATATTGAAGAAGCCGTGATGATGGCTGACCGGGTGCTCATTTTCTCCAGCAACCCGGGCCGTATCCGCGCTGAATTACCGATCGCATTGGCGCGTCCACGGAATGCCGACAGCCAGGAAGTGCGCGCTTTGATCGACGAAGTCTATGGCCTGATGACCGCCGGCTCATCTCGCCCTGGCCGCACTACGGAAAAAGAAGCCAAGTTGCAATTGGGCGATCGCTTGCCGGAAGCCGATATCGCCCGTATCGAAGGTATCCTGGAACTGCTGGTCGACGAACCCTACCGTGGACAAGCTGACTTGCCAAGGCTAGGTGAAGAGACCGAGCTGACCGATAGAGAACTGCTAGATGTCTCAATTACATTAGCACTGTTGGGCTTTGCGCAACTGGCCCATGGTGACATCAACATTACACCGCTCGGTGAAGAATATGTCGCCGCAAGCAACCCGGAACGTCAAACTATTTTTGGCCGGCAGTTGCTAGAAAATGTTCCCTTGGTCGCATACATTTGCCATGGCCTGGAACAAGACAAATCGGGCGATTTACCGGAAGATCTTTTCTTGCGTCTATTGCGCTTCACCCTCAATGCCGAGGATGCAGAAAGCGCATTACGTGTCGCTATTGAGTGGGGGCGCTACGGTAATTTGTTCGAATACAATTTCAACGCCGGCATCATCCATTTGCCAAAAGATGAAGCACCTGTTCCAGAATAATCAAAACAATCCGGAAGCGATATTGATCGTCAGCGCCAATAAAGTGGTGTTAAAGATAAACGCCAGAACGCAATGCACCGTGCCAATTCTGCGCATGAAACGGCAGGTAAAACTGACATCCGCAGTCTGACCCGAAGTACCGATGACACAAGCAAAATACAGGAAGTCGCCATAATCAGGGGCGTGCCCACCGGGAAACGCCAGCCCACGTCCGACACCTGAGCCGTCATGCCGATCACGAACGAGAAATAGACGAAATCCCAATAGTCGGCATCCTCGTGCTTGTCGCCGCTGGGAAACTGCAGGCCGCCCGGCTTCGACCCGCGATAGAATTCATGCGCGTAGTGCAGCGCAAACATCAGTTGGGTAAACGCCCAGGTCGACAGAATAGTTAATACGGTTAAGCCTATGTGGGCATAGCGCAGTCTGCCGTGCATTTCCTTGACAACAGCCAACTCGGCAACAATGGCGCCGATCGACATAAATGCCGCGATCACCACCAGTGCCAAGATGATCATTCGTCCTTCATCTTGTTGCAAGGCGCGAATGCGCATGCGTTCATGCGATGACCAAAACATCATTCTTACTGCCAGCAAAAGATAAAGAATCGAGCCAACATTCCATCCAATAATCATGC
>JAZJYB010000210.1:0-14109 GCA_040390685.1 Pseudomonadota bacterium
TCGATGGCGATGGCATACCGTGGCGCACGCTGCCTGGTACGCATCCGACCAAGGGTAGTTTTTTTACCCGTGGCACCACACGTGATCCGTATGCGCGTTATTCAGAAAAAGGCGTGGATTACATCTATAACATGGAGCGCCTTCTGCGCAAGTTCAAGACTGCGGCAACGCTGGTGCCACAGCCGGTATTCCATCCGGCCGCGCAAGCCACAAAAATTGGCGTGATCTATTTTGGCTCCACCAGCCCGGCCATGCATGAGGCTCTCGATGTGCTGGGCGAGCAGGGCGTGATGCTTGATGCCATGCGCCTGTGTGCCTTCCCTTTTCCGGATGTCGTCAGCGACTTCATCGCCAAGCACGATAAGGTATTTATGGTTGAGCAAAACCGTGACGCACAGATGCATGCCTTGCTGGTGAATGAACTGGCGATCGACCCAGCCAAGATGGTGAAGGTATTGCACTTTGACGGCACGCCAATTACCGCGCGCTTCATCACCAATGCAATCGCCAAAGATTTGCAGGTTTTGGCGCATAGCAAGCCAGAGCAAAAGGAGGCAGCATGACTTACCTGGTTAAACCCAAACTGCACCACCCCTCACTGACGCAGAATAAGGTCGGGTATACGCGACGCGATTATGAAGGGCGCATTTCGACGCTCTGTGCCGGTTGTGGGCACGATTCTATTTCGGCAGCGATTATTCAGGCGTGCTGGGAACTCGATATTGAACCACACCGCGTCGCAAAGCTCTCTGGCATCGGTTGCAGCTCCAAGACACCAGATTATTTTCTCGGCGCATCGCATGGATTTAATACTGTGCATGGGCGGATGCCATCGGTGTTGACTGGCGCCAATCTGGCGAACCGTGACCTGCTGTATCTCGGCGTTTCTGGCGATGGCGATTCCGCCTCGATCGGCCTGGGCCAGTTTGCCAACGCCATGCGGCGTGGCGTAAATATGGCGTATATCGTCGAGAACAATGGCGTGTACGGCCTGACCAAGGGGCAGTTCTCCGCCACCGCCGACCGTGGTTCCAAGAGTAAAAAAGGCGTGATCAATAGTGATGCACCTATCGATCTGGTCGGGCTAGCTTTGCAACTTGGTGCAACTTATGTGGCGCGCAGTTTTTCCGGCGACAAGGAACAGTTGGTCCCCTTGATCAAGGGCGCGATCAAACACGGCGGTGCGGCTTTCATCGACATCATCAGCCCCTGCGTCACCTTCAACAACCACGGCGGCAGCACCAAGAGTTACGACTATGTGCGCCAACATAATGAGGCGGTCAGCCGCATCGATTTTATGGATATGCATAGTGAAATCACCGCGGAATATCCGCCCGGCGATCTCATCGAAGTACCGCAACACGATGGCACCATGCTGCGTCTGCGCAAGCTGCATACCGATTATGACCCGACTGACCGCTACGCCGCCTTGAGTTTTATGAACGCACATCAGGCGCGCGGCGAGGTGGTAACGGGCCTGCTGTATATCGACACTGTGGCGACCGATTTGCACACTTCGCTAAACACGAGCGATACCGCATTGCATAGTCTGGATGTGGCGCAGCTTTGCCCCGGTGCCAAAGTTTTGGATAAAATTAACGCTTCGTTTCGTTAGGTATCAGGCGGTAAGCATGTAGGAAAAAAAGGAGGGCATCATGAGTGAACGTACCGTTTTTCAATCGCTGTCGCAGCGCCATCTGGTCAGCTTGCAGCCGCATGCCAGTGTCTGGGAGGCGGCCTGCGTGATGACCAAGGCCAACTGTGGCAGTGTCTTGATACTCGACGCCAGCGGCAACATGCTGGGCATACTCACCGAGCGTGATCTCATGACGCGGGTGCTGGCAAAGGCACTGAATCCAGAGACCACGACGGTGGCGGAAGTCATGACGCACAACCCGCAATGCGTGGCACCAGAAACCAAGGTCTCGGATGCGGTTCTGATCATGATAGAGCGCGGTTTCCGCCATCTACCTATCGTGACCCCGGCACTGAAAATACTCGGTGTATTTTCGGTACGCGATGCCTTGCCGCGCGAGATCAGCAATGCGGTGAACCTGGCCGAGTTTCATGATCAAGTGAATGATGCCTTGGGTTGAATTATTAGCGAGGCATTCGTCTATTTTGTAGAGGTATTCAAGGCCTTCGAGTTACAGGGTATAGCTTCCGCATTTCCTCTTTGCCAGCATTTGTTGGTAGATTCTTTATCTGGATGCGGGATGCCGAGCTTGTCGATATGCGCAGTCTCTATGCGCCAGTTGCGCACACCTTGCCGGTCCAGTTCCATGCGCAACAGCCAGCCGGTATTATTCTCTGTGCTGCTAAAGCCATCAAAGACAAAATTCCCCAGGCTATAAATAATCGGCTTGCCCTGATAATGCTCGATATCTTGCGTGACATGCGGATGCCCGCCGACCACGGCATCGGCACCTGCATCTATCATTAGGCGTGCTAGCTGGTGCTGGCGTGGGCTGGCCAGGCCCTCGTGTTCCCAACCCCAATGCATCATCGGGATCACCAGGTCGGCATGAAATTCTTTACGCGCCCTGATGATGTCATATTTCACTTGCTCATCTTCGCTCCAGGCCACGCCTGACTTATCAAAATCCGCTTCGAACGAGCGCGGGAAAAATTCATCGTAACCCAGCAGGGCGATCTTCAAGCCATTGCGTTCTATGATTAATGGTAGATGCGCTTTGCTGAGGTTGGCACCACCGCCGAAATAGCCGATCTTATTTTTCTCAAGCAGGCTCAGCATTTCATCGAAAGCGACTGGGCCGAAGTCACCCGTGTGATTATTCGCCAGGCTCAACGCATCGAAATGTTGTTTGAGAAATTTCAGGTTGCGCGGATGCGCACGGAAGGTGTAGGGCTTGTCGACTTCGGCCGAGCCGACTGTCGCGACCACACACTCAAGATTGCCGACCCGAATATCGGCAGTATTCAACAGCGCGGCAAACGGTGCAAACGGATCATGCCCTTTCTTGACGTACTTGCCTGGAGTATCGTCAAGCATGATGTCGCCGACGAAGGCGATGGAGACGATAGGTTCTGCTGCAGCAGTCTCTGCATTGGAAAATCCTGCATGGCTAAACCAAAGCGCAGCGACGAGGGTGGAAAGTTTGTTTTTCATTTTGCAGGGCTTTCAATCAAGGAGCAGCCATATTGCATCTCGCGATTGAGATCCGGTGAGTACAGATAATGCAAGCCGGTGAGCTGGAACGGTGCAAGCTCGGCAGCTTGCGCAGTCTGCACCAGTGGAGCCAGATATTTCGCCTCATGCAGCAAGATCGCCTGTCGCTTGCCCATGTCATACGCATAAATTTTAACGTATGCAATTTTTTGCTCATTGCCGACTACCACCGCCTTGAAGCGGAAATTTTTATTGATCGCCACTGACGCAACGCCGTAGGGGTCTAGCCGGGGCGAGGATTCCACGATAAACGTAGCGCCGCTTTGTTCGATCTTGCAGCGTAGCAAAGGAGCGGCGAATGTGCTTTGTGGCATCAGTGTGATTGCCGTGAATGCCAGAGCGATCAGGGATAGAGTGGCTCGCCGCAGGTGAATTTCTTGCCAAATCATGTTAGGGTGCATAGGTTTTCTCGGTTGCCTTTGGCTCTGTATTGAGCGACAGAACTTTAGTATGAATAGAAAATTCAAAATCATCAACCGAAGTATCACTAAAGAGTAAAACTCACGCAGCTATTTTCAGGAGATTTTTTATGCACAAGCTTGCCTTCTTCCCCCTTTCTATTTTGATGACATCGTTAATGACATCGTTGTTGGCATCGAACCTGGCACTCGCGGATAACAGCGAACAGCGCAGCACCCTCAACGACCAGCAAGAAGTCGCCGTGACTATCTACAATAATAATCTGGCGCTGGTAAAAGACCAGCGCAAACTTAAATTGGCTAGCGGCCAGGTGGCATTGGCGTTCCGCGATGTCAGCGCGCAGATACGGCCAGAGACCGCCTTGCTACGCAGCGTGACGGCACCCGGCAGCCTTAGCGTGATCGAGCAAAATTTCGATTTCGATTTGCTGACGCCGCAAAAGCTGCTTGAAAAATACGTCGGAAAAACGGTCGGCATCATCAGGATGAATCCTGCCACCGGTGTCGAAACCCGGGAAGAGGCGCAGGTGTTGTCGGTGCAAAATGGCACGGTGTTTAAGATAGGCGAGCGCATAGAAACCGGCATCCCAGGGCGCATCGTCTACGGCGAAGTGCCGGCGAATCTGCGCGACCGTCCTACCCTGGTGATGTCGCTCAACAATAGCTATGCGCCAGCGCAAAACGTCGAGCTGAGTTACCTGACTGGCGGCCTCGGCTGGAAAGCCGATTACGTGGTCGAGTTGAATCCGGCCGACGATAAACTCGATATCTCGGGTTGGGTCACCCTAAGCAATACCAGCGGCGCCAGCTATCGCAACGCTAAATTGCAATTGGTGGCGGGCGATGTGAATCAGGTGCAACGCGTTGTTGTGTCGGGGAGCAGAGCCAGATCAGATGCATTGACAATGGCAGCACCGGTACAGGCAAAAATGGCCGAAGAATCGCTGTTCGAATATCATCTCTACACACTCGATAGACCAACCACAATCGCAGAGAACCAGACCAAGCAAGTCGCCCTGTTATCCGCTGCGAATGTCCCGGTGCGCAAGGAATTTTTACTCGCTGGTAACGACTATTACTACCAGGGCGGCTATGGTGATCTCGGAAAGAAAATCAAGATAGGCGTGTTCATCGAACTCGAGAATAAGGAGAGCTCGCATCTGGGCATACCGCTGCCGAAAGGGATCATCCGCGTGTATAAAAAAGACGCCGCCGGTAACGCCCAATTTATCGGTGAAGACAATATCGACCATACGCCAAAAAATGAAAAAGTAAGACTGAAACTAGGCGATGCCTTCGACGTCACTGCCGACAAAAAACAGACCGATTTCAAGAAAGTCGCGGGCACTAGCAAGTACAACTACATCTTCGAAAGCGCCTACGAAATCGTCTTGAAAAACGCCAAGAAAGAGGCGGTGACCGTCAAGGTGCAAGAACCGATGCCGGGCGACTGGAGCATCATCAGCGCCAGCCAGCCGCATACCAAGGGCGCCAGCAATACGGCGGTCTGGAATGTTGTGGTGCCAGCGGAAGGCAAGACTACGCTGACTTATCGGGCTCTGGTGCGGTATTGATCAAAGCGTAGATTTAACAAACAAATGCTCACGCTGCTTGCATATTTCCCTGACATCTCAACGGCTCTGGGCGCATTGTTCTCAGCTAGTTTAGGTGTCTGGTACTTTTTCTCGCCCTCGCGGCGTTTAAAAAAGCAAAAACAATGGAGCGCTGAAGGTGGCATGAAAGCAATTTCTGAATGGGGCGAGTGGTTATTCGGCTTTATGTTGGTTCTAGTTTTTTTGTTGCTTGCGCTTGGTATCGTTTTAAAAACTTGGTTTTAATAGCAAAAATAGTAAATGAAAATATTAGCCCTAAGCCTGATCAATTTTTACAAGAGACGACTCTCACTCCATAAAGGAT
This sequence comes from Pseudomonadota bacterium, assembly GCA_040390685.1. Taxonomy (GTDB): domain Bacteria; phylum Pseudomonadota; class Gammaproteobacteria; order Burkholderiales; family Burkholderiaceae_D; genus Undibacterium. Next base: position 5,527 of record JAZJYB010000210.1, read on the forward strand.
ATTGTTGCTCCTACCGGCAATACACGGGGCGCGCCAGTTGCTCCACATTAGCTTATCGCGCGATTCAACGGTTCGGCGTATTACGCGGTGTAGGCATCTTGCGACTGCGTTTTTCCAAGTGCGCCGTCGCACATCGTCGTTATTCTATGAGAACTAGAGTTGTGCAAAGACAAGCCGGTTTCTGTGATTTGTTTTGTGATTTGCCTTGCGACCTTGACTGTGGCAACGTCGGCAGTGATATTTTGTCCAGCATCAGTTTGCCTTGCGATTTTAGCGGATGTGGCTCTTCAAGAAAAAAGCAGGAAAAAGATCAATGGGTGCATATACCGCCGGCCATAAAGATGTAACTCGATTTGGCTGTGACTGACGAAAGGACAGTAATGTCAACTGCGCGGACGATTTTCCTGACGGCGCTGGCGATGCTCGCCTTCGCTGGCAATTCGCTGCTGTGCCGCATCGCATTCCAGCGTAGCGGGATTGATCCTGCCAGCTTTACGGCACTGCGCTTAGTTTCTGGTGCATTGATGCTTGGCCTGCTGGTGCGGGTGCGAGTTCTGCAAGGGCACGGCAGCTACGCCGGCGCGGGTAACTGGTGCTCGGCGTTGGCCCTGTTTGCTTATGCTGCGGGATTTTCTTTCGCCTATGTGAGCCTGCCCGCGGCAAGCGGTGCGCTGCTGCTGTTCGGCGCGGTCCAGGCGACCATGATTGCTTACGGCATTTATGTGGGTGAGCGGCTGTCGAAGCTGCAACTCGCCGGATTGATACTGGCGCTGGCGGGTCTGGTTGGCCTATTATTGCCGGGGCTGTCGGCACCGCCGCTGTCCGGCGCTATCTTAATGTTGGGTGCCGGAGTGGCATGGGGCATCTACTCCTTGCGTGGAAAAGCGGCAGGCGATCCCGTGACAGTGAGTGCGGGAAATTTCTTGCGAACCGTGCCAATGGCGGCGGCAATGAGTATGTTTATGTTGAATCATATCTCGGTCGATTTTGCCGGAATCTGTCTTGCAATTGCCTCAGGCGGACTGGCTTCCGGCATCGGCTACGCGATTTGGTATACGGCATTACCGGCATTGAAAGCCACCAATGCAGCGACGGTGCAATTGAGCGTACCGGTGCTTGCCGGCCTGGGCGGCATCTTGTTTCTCGGCGAGTCCATCAGTGTGCGACTGCTGCTGGCGTCTGGCGCCATTCTTGGCGGCATTGCGCTGGTCATACTGCAAAAAAAATAGGCGTATCCCAAAGAGTGATTCTGGCTATGCCGGACAAATTTGAAATCGGTTTGTGGATAAAAGGGCGTTGAACATGAATTGTTTATTGAGAGCTGCAGTAGCCATTATTTTATTTTTAGGATTAACTTCTTGTTCCAACAAGCCCATGAATATGTCTGAGAATACTGAATTGAAAATTGAGTCGGAAGTGCATCAAGCATTTCTTGGTCTGGTCGAAGCGTCTAAGGCATTAGATGTCGACCGTTATTTTGCCTATTTCGACAAAATGAAATTTACCGGCGTAAATGCTGATGGGACAGTCTGGCGCTCGGTAAAAGATTTGGAAGCATTAATTGTCCCCGGGTTTTCTTCGGTGAAGAGAATCATCTCTCTCGAATTTAACAATGTAAAAATTACCGTGATTAATCAATCTACCGCAATTCTTATCAACGAGTACAGGCAAAGTATCGAATTGAAAAATGGCGATGTTGTCGAGCAGGCTGGTGCTGGCACGCAAGTTTGGTCAAAGGTAAACGGCACTTGGAAACTCGTGAGTGTATCGGACAGCAACAAACCTCAAATAACAAAATAAGTTTTGTCGATATTTTTACGTTCGTCGCTGGGAACAAAATGAAGCATTTAGTAGTCGAAGTGCAGGTTTTGCCTCTCATTTTAAAATTCATTACAAAACGTCAGGCAATGTAAAACACCCACCTATTGCTTTTTCATTCATAACCAACCACTAAAGGAATCAAGCTATGCGTTCAGTATGCTTATTGTTGGGTTTAATTTTCATCGGCACCGCGCAAGTACAGGCGGCAGAAGAGCGCACCGATCTGGCGCTGATCACCAAGTTGCGCGACGAGGGAACTAACCGATCCAAAGTCATGGACACGCTCAGCACGCTCACTGATGAAATCGGCCCGCGTTTGACGGGTTCGCCCGGCCTTAAAAAAGCCGGCAGCTGGAGCAAGGATAAATTGGCCGAGTGGGGCTTGCAGAATGCTCACATAGAAAGCTTTGCACCGTTTGGCCGTAGCTGGACTTTAGAAAAAACTTCGCTGCGTATGCTGGCACCAAGCGCCCTTGATCTGGTGGCGATCCCTAAAGCCTGGACTCCGGGCACCGATGGTGTGCAGCGCGGCAAAGCCGCGTATGCCAAATTGGAAAGCGATGAAGATCTGGCTAAATGGAAAGGTAAACTCGCCGGCGTTATTCTGTTGCTGGATGCACCGCACGCGAATAAGCCGCATCTGAAAGCTGATGCCGCCCGTTATAGTAATGACCAGCTTAATGATCTGCAGCACATCGATATGGATGCCGCGCCAGCGCGCATGGGTGATATGGCGGCGTTTGCCAAGCAGCGAGAGTTCCGCAAAAAACTCTTCCCTTATCTGCTGGAAGAAAAAGTACTCGCCACCTTAAACGTATCGAACGGTGAAGACGGCACCATTTTTGTCCAGGGCGGTGGCTCCTACAAAAAGGATGAACCAACTGGTCCGCCGAATCTGGTGGTCATGACAGAGACCTATAATCGCCTGTATCGTCTGATCGCAAAGAAGAAAGACGTGCAGCTTGAAGTGGACGTCAAGGTGGACTTTACTGATGAAGATCCGGATGCCGCCATCAACGTGCTTGCCGAGATTCCAGGCAGTGATAAAAAAGACGAATTCGTCATGTTGGGCGCACATCTCGATTCATGGCATGGCGCTACCGGCGCGACGGATAATGCCGCCGGTGTTGCCGTCGCGATGGAAGCGGTAAGGATGCTCAAAGCGATCGGCTTCAAACCACGCCGCACTATCCGCATAGCCTTGTGGGGCGGTGAAGAACAGGGTTTGCTCGGTTCTAAAGCCTATGTGAATAAATGGCTGGCGTCGCGTCCTGAGGTGACTGACCCGAAAGAGAAAGAGTTGCCATCATATATGCAAAAAACCACCTGGCCACTCACGGCCAAGCCTTTGCATGGCAAGCTATCGGCCTACTTCAATCTGGATAACGGCGGCGGCAAAGTGCGCGGCATTTATGCGGAAAATAATTCCTCGATCAAGCCGATTTTCGATGCCTGGCTTGCGCCATTTAGCGACCTCGGTGCAACCGCCACGACACTGCGCAAGACCGGTGGCACCGATCATATGAGCTTTGACGGAGTCGGCGTGCCAGGCTTTCAGTTCATCCAGGATGAAATGGATTACATGACGCGCACGCATCACACCAACATGGACGTCTACGATAAAGTGGTCAAGGGCGACATGATGCAAGCGGCAATGATCATGGCGAGCTTTGTCGCGCACACGGCAAACCGTGATGAAATGCTGCCACGCAAACCTATGCCGCAGGAACCGGCTAAAGAAGAAAAGAAGGACGACGCTGAAGCGGTGGTGAAGAAGTAAATTTGCGCATCATCCTGATGCGCAAATTCAAAGGCCCGCAAATTTTTGCATTTAGCCCCCTCTCCCGCTGGCGGGAGAGGGTTGGGGTGAGGGTAGTTCAGTTATGCGAACGCTTATTTATCTGGTGCTTTAAATTTCTTTATCTATTATGCGTATACGCTGCTCGATCACCCTCATCCCCAGCCCTTCTCCCGCTAGCGGGAGAAGGGAGCTAAATTAGCTACCAGATCCATCAAACCCGGTAACTAGCCAGATGAATACTAGTCTCAGTACTCTGAATCCCGCGTATCAAGCGCACCCTTTCTAATATTTCCGATAGTTCCGACAAGGTTGAGGCGCGTAGGCTAGCCATCAAATCCCAGCGCCCGTTGGTGTCATGAATCTCGGCCACGCCCGGCTCGCCGAGCAGGCTGGCGATTACTGCGCGCGTTTCATTTCCTTCTACTGCAATACTCATCCATGCACGGATTTCATTTGGCTGCGCATCCGGTCGTAGCCGCACCGTATACCCGACGATAATGCCGTCGTCTTCCAGCTTGGTAATGCGATTTGTGACTGTGCCGCGCGACACCTTGAGTTTGTGTGCCAAGGTGGCAACACTTAGCCGCGCATTGCTGCGCAGTAGTCCAATAAGTTGTTGATCTAAAGCATCCATATTGTGCATTCCGTCAATGTAAGCCTGCATTATGCTAACTTTTTAGCGAATTAGATACAAAATTGCTGATTCTGTTTGACACCGAGTTACGGCAAGATGCTCTGTATCGATGAACTTGATGCGTATCAAGTTCAAATGTAAGTTAAAAAATGTAGCAAAAACCATAAAATCAACGGAGACCAACATGTCAACCCAAACTAACACTCAAAAGCCAGCCGCCAAGCGCATTAACACGCAATATTTGAGTGCAGAGCGGGTAGCGGAAATCATCCAGAAGAAAGGCATCGCTGCCTGTTTGAACGGTGTGGCTGCTTACATACAACAAGATTTTTTGCGTTGGAATGATTTTGACAAATGCGCTCGCGTCGCCAATCACTCGCATGACGGCGTGATCGAGTTGATGCCTATCGCCGATGACACAACATATGCATTTAAATACGTTAACGGCCATCCAAATAATCACCGCTTCAATTTACCTACCGTAATGGCGTTTGGTGTTTTGGCGGATGTTGCGACCGGTATCCCGGAACTGTTAAGCGAATTGACTTTGACGACAGCGATCCGAACCGCCGCCACATCAGCCGTTGCAGCGCGTGCCCTGGCCCGCCCTAACAGCAAGACCATGGCCTTGATCGGTAACGGCGCGCAGAGCGAGTTTCAGGCCTTGGGTTTCCATTACATACTTGGGATCGAGATGTTCCACCTGTATGACATCGACAGCGCCGCTACTGAAAAGCTGGTCGCTAATTTAACTGGCATGGGTCTCAAGACTAAAGTCTTCAACAGCACGCGTGAAGCGGTCAAGGGTTGCGACATCATCACCACCGTGACAGCCGATAAAACCAATGCCACCATCATTACGCAAGACATGATAGAGCCAGGCATGCACATCAACGGCGTTGGTGGCGATTGCCCGGGCAAGACAGAATTGCATGGCGATGTCTTGAAAAATGGCAAAGTGTTTTGCGAATTTGAACCGCAATCACGCATCGAAGGCGACATGCAGCAAATGCCTGCCGATTTCGCGGTCACAGAACTCTGGCAAGTGCTCAGCGGCAAAGCTGAAGGCCGCACTTCAGATGCGCAAGTGACAGTGTTTGATTCAGTCGGATTTGCATTGGAAGATTATTCGGCCTTGCGCTTCATGCGTGATGTCGCGCTCGAACTGAAGATGGGCGAAAGCATGTCCTTGATTCCGGTCATGAGTAACCCTAAAAACCTGTTCGGTTTTATCGCCGACGCCAATGCCAAAAGCGCAGCGCCAACATTAGCGTCAGTGGAAGCGGCAATAGCGAGTGTCGTCAATGCTGCCAAGATTGCCGAGTTGGCTTGCTAATCTAGCCAACGCTAATATTTTCCTACGAAAAATCCCGGACTCGCGTCCGGGATTTTTTTCTTTTGACTATCGAACCGCAATCAAATTGCGATTAAATAAACATACCGCCCGATGCCTCTATCCTTTGCGCATTGATCCAGCTGCTACCATCGGACAATAGTGCAGCGATGGCGCCACCTATATCATCCGGCAAGCCAGCCCGTCCCAACGCGGTTTGGCTCGCCACAAAACTATTGACTTGCGCATTGTCGCGCACTGAACCTCCGCCAAAATCAGTTTCTATCGCGCCCGGGGCGATCACATTGACAGCGATGCCGCGTGGGCCAAGCTCTTTCGCCAGATATTTAGTCAGCACTTCAATCGCGCCTTTCATTGCCGCATACGCGCTATAACCCGGCAAGGCAAATCTGGTCAATCCGGTAGACACATTCAGGATGCGGCCATGATCCGCAATCAGCGGCAACAGCGCCTGGGTTAAGAAAAACACGCCCTTGAACTGAATCTTGAGCAATTCATCAAATTGCGCTTCTGTGGTTTCGGCAAAGGACGCGTGTGCGCCAATGCCGGCGTTATTCACCAGAAAATCGAAATCCCTGCGTTGCCATGTCTGCTCCAATGCGATGTTCACTTCTGCGGTAAATCCTGCGAACGAAGCGACATTGCCAGCGTCGAGTTGCAGCGCTATTGCATGCCGCCCCATCGCCTGAATTTCCGCCACGACCAACTCTGCCTCTAAGCGCTTGCTGTGGTAGGTCAGGATAATATCGACGCCCTGCGCCGCCAAGTTTAGTGCGGCGCTTTTTCCCAGACCGCGGCTGCCACCAGTGATTAATGCTATTTTTTGCTTCATTGCCTGCTCCTGATTGATTGAGATGTTGCCCTTTTTTGCGGGACTGAGAGCAGTGTATAGTTTGTAAATGTCGATATAAAGTGTGTATATTTGATTTAACTGTTCGTAAATTTAGAACAATAACTGAGACTAAAACCACAGTGAGAAAGCGATCATGAACCAGATAGAATCCATGCAAATTTATGTGCGGGTCGCCGAGTTGGCGAGTTTTACCCAGGCCGCCGACACCCTCGGCTTGCCTAAGGCCAGTGTTTCAACTGCGATCAAACAGTTAGAGGCACAATTGGCAACACGGCTTTTACATCGCACCACGCGCAGCGTGCAAATGACGCAAGACGGCTTGATTTTTTATGAACGCAGTAAAGACATTTTGGCCGATATGGAGGAACTGCAAAGCTTGTTCCAGCAAGGTGAAGCTGAAATCAGCGGAAGGCTGCGGGTGGATTTACCGAACGGTATCGCTAGAAATATCATCATCCCGCGCTTGCCAGAATTTTTGAAATTACATCCAAGATTAGAGATCGAGCTTTCCTGTACTGATAGGCGAGTAGATGTGGTGCGTGAAGGATTTGATTGTGTGATTAGAGTCGGCAACCTGCCTGATAGTGCGTTGATTGCCCGGCCTTTAGGCTATCTTCGACAGATTAACTGCGCCAGTCCAGAATACCTGGCCCGCCACGGAATACCAAAGACTCCAGAAGATTTAGCGCAGCACAAGCTGATTCACTATGCCAGCAACTTTGGTGGCAAGCCGGTCGGATTTGAATATCAGGTTCACACGCCAAATAAAGTGCATAACAAGATTCAGGAAATGGCAGGCAGCATAACTGTGAATAATAGCGATGCTTATCAGGCCGCCTGTCTGGCCGGTTTAGGCATTATTCAGGCACCGGAAATCGGTCTTAGCTCATTGATCGAGCAAGGCAAATTGGTGACAATTTTGGATAACTATCTGGCAGAGGCTATGCCGATCTCATTCATCTACGCTAACCGTCGCCACCTGCCAAAACGCACGCAAAGTTTTATGCATTGGGTGGTCGAGATCATGCGGCCCTCTACTTTGAATAGCGCCACATTTGCAGCAAGAATTAGTCATTGAAATTGTCGGTAAAGTGAACTATATTTTCCGTACGGCAATACAATAGCGACTCCAAGTACGATTTCCTTTGTTCAATGCTAGAATAAAAGTTAACTCTTTTTTGGGTTGAACAATATGGCCGAAGAAACCGCGACTATCTGGGAACTTGGTGAATCCGATAACAGCCGATTCCGCTTGCTGGTGGATAGCATTGAAGACTATGCGATCTTCATGCTCGATCTGGCAGGTCGGGTCTGTAGCTGGAACAAGGGTGCGGTTCATATCAAGGGCTATTCAAAAGAAGAAATTCTGGGTCAGCACTTTTCCATTTTTTATAATGAAGAAGCCATCAGGGAACACCAGCCTGAGGCGGATCTGGCACGAGCCGCGCTCTACGGAAGTTTTGAAGAGGAAGGCTGGCGTCGTCGCAAGGGCGGTGCTGAATTTTGGGCCAATATCATCATTACCGCCTTGTTAAGCCCGGAAGGCGTGTTACAGGGCTATAGCAAAATAATCAAGGATATGACCGAGCGTAAGCGACTCGAAGAGCGTTTTCGCCGCGTCGTCGAATCGGCGCCGAATGCCATGGTCATGATCAATGCGCGTGGCCGGATTGAAATGGTGAATGCCCAGGCCGAACGCGTGTTCGATTACAGCCGTGCCGAAATGCTGGGGCAGATGGTAGAGATGCTGGTGCCGGAACGTTTTCGCCATGCCCATCCGGGCAAGCGCGAGATGTTTTTTGGCGACCCTAAATCGCGCCCTATGGGGGCAGGGCGCGACCTGTTTGGCCGGCGTAAGGATGGTAGCGAATTTCCGGTCGAGATCGGCTTAAATCCTATTGAGACAGAAGACGGCATGATGGTGCTTTCTTCTATTGTCGATATTTCTGAACGCAAGCGACTTGAAGAGCGCTTTCGCCGCGTGGTCGAATCGGCGCCGAATGCCATGGTCATGATCAATGCGCGAGGCCGGATTGAAATGGTGAATGCCCAGGCCGAACGCGTATTCGATTACAGCCGTGCCGAAATGCTGGGGCAGATGGTAGAGATGCTGGTGCCGG
>JAZJYB010000210.1:14209-14487 GCA_040390685.1 Pseudomonadota bacterium
AACGTTTTCGCCATGCCCATCCGGGCAAGCGCGAGATATTTTTTGGCGACCCTAAGTCGCGTCCTATGGGCGCAGGGCGCGACCTGTTTGGCCGGCGCAAGGATGGTAGCGAATTCCCGATTGAGATAGGGCTCAACCCGATTGAGACTGATGAAGGCATGATGGTACTCTCGGCTATCGTTGATATCTCAGACCGCAAGCAAAAAGAGAGCCGGATACAAGAAGCCTTGAAAGAAAAAGACTTGCTGCTCGGCGAGATACATCACCGGGTAAAAAAT
>JAZJYB010000211.1:0-8114 GCA_040390685.1 Pseudomonadota bacterium
TTTTTTACGGAGAAAATAATGCAAACCAAACATAAAGTAATTTTTGATACCGACCCTGGCGTCGATGATGCGATGGCCTTGTATTTTGCCATAGCCCATCCAGACATAGAGCTATTGGGCATCACGACTACCTTCGGCAATGTCACGGTAGAGCAAGCCACCATCAACGCCCTGTACCTGACCCGCATTGCCGGACGCGAGACGCCGGTGGCACAAGGCGTTTCAGTACCGATGAGCAAAGCGCCGGGGCAACCACCGGGCTTCATCCACGGCGATGACGGCCTGGGCAATTTGCCAGAACGCGTAGCGGTACCAGGGCAAGCGGAAGATTGCAGCGCGGCGGAATACATCGTCAAGATGGCGCGCGCATTTCCCGGTGAAATTTCTCTGGTGGCGGTAGGCCCGATGGGAAATCTGGCGGCTGCGCTGAAGCTGGAACCGAACTTACCAAAGTTATTAAAACGCGTCGTAATCATGGGCGGTACCGTCAGCGAACCGGGCAATGTCTCGCCGGTGGCCGAAGCGAATATCTGGAACGACCCAGAGGCTGGCGACAAGGTGTTTACTGCCGGCTGGGATCTCACCATGGTCGGGCTGGATGTGACGCACCGCGTGGTCTTGCCGTATGATTTTTTTGTACAGCTGGCGCAACACCAGCAGCACCGGGCTACCGATACGCTGCAACATGCGGTGCATTTTTATAGCGATTTTTACAGCGGCATCCGTCCGGAAATTGGCTATGGCTGTTTCGGCCATGATGTACTGGCCTTTGTCTGGCTGGTCGCACCTGAGTTATTTAAAACGCAGAGCGGCCGCGTCAGGGTGGCGGTAGAAGGCATCGCCAACGGCCAGACCATGATGGATAAGCTAAATAGCATCTTCTACCCGCAGCCAGGCTGGGGCGAAGAAGTGCCGCACACCCGGGTCTGCATAGAAGTCGACACAGCGGCGAGTTTGCAATTGATCGACAAAACCTTAAACAGCGACTGGCTCAAACCAGTCTTGAGTAAATAAGCAGCAAGTAAGCTACAACTAAGCTACAACCCTGGATAGGAGAACAACATGCACATGCAACCGATTGATTACCGCAGCCCGGATGCCGCGCAAAAGTTTTGCGACAGCCTGCACAATACCGGTTTTGGCGTACTCACGAATCATCCGCTGTCTCAGGTATTGATCGAAAAAATCTACACGGAATGGCTGGCATTTTTTCAGACCGAGGCGAAGAATAATTACGCTTTCGATCCGCAAAAAATGGATGGCTACTTTTCGCCAGCGGTCTCGGAGACAGCCAAGGGCTATGCCAAAAAAGATCTCAAGGAATTTTTTCACATTTATCCCTGGGGACGTTTTCCTGCTGAAGTATCGGATGCCGCGCGCGAATATTACAAGGCAGGCTCAGAGCTGGCGGCAGAACTCTTGCAGTGGGTGGAAGATTGCAGTCCGGCCGACATCAAGGCGCGTTATTCGATGCCGCTGTCGCAGATGATTAAAGACAGCGAACTCACCCTGTTGCGCGTCTTGCACTATCCCCCCTTAGTTGGTGAGATAGACCCAGGTTCGGTGCGCGCTGCTGCACACGGCGACATCAATTTGCTGACGATCTTGCCGGCCGCCACGCAGGCCGGTCTGCAAGTGCTGGGCAAAGATCAGGAGTGGCATAACGTACCGAGTGATTTCGGCATGCTGGTCGTCAACATTGGTGACATGCTCGACGAGGCATCAGGCGGTTATTACCCGTCTACCCAACACCGCGTCCTCAATCCGACTGGCGCAGACGCCTTAAAATCGCGCGTCTCATTGCCATTATTTCTACACCCACGGCCAGAGGTTGTGCTGTCTGAAAGATATACCGCCGGCAGCTATCTGGATGAACGCTTGATTGAATTGGGTGCCAAGAAAAAGGCTTAGTAATAATTATGCAGTTCACGGCAATTGCCTGAAAAACATTGTCCACGAAAAACACGAAAAGCGCGAAAGGAAAAATTCAATTTAACACGGTGAAAAACAAAAACTTGAATGCAGGATTCACCGTGCTTAAATCGGTTTTTAATTTTTTTTCGTGCCTTTCGTGTTTTTCGTGGATAAAAATGCACTATTTTTTCTCCCCAAATAGCCACATGCACTCGCATCAAACATCGCACGCACTGCCACCGGGCGATTCCAGCTTCAACCTGCCACAGCGCTTGTTCAGCGCCAGTTTCTCGCACTCAAATAGAGCAATACCACTAACACTTTCCGGCTGCTGAAAAAGCCACAGTTCTGCGAATATTCTTGACTTCATAATGACGATTAAAGTCTAATACAGCATCAAAAGCAAACGATTGCGCAAACGATTGCTAAATGTAATACAGAGGTCATAAAAGCATGTTTTACTTGCGAATTTCCTCGACTAATGAGTAACCGAATAAAACAGTTTTTTGGCGTCCGCCAGCATAATTTGAAACAAACCACGGAGCAGTAAATGAAACAATCAAGAAAATCATCAACAGTATTTCCATCGCGTTTGTCGATGCTGGCTGTCGCTTGCCAGATCACTTGCCTGGGCATGTCTACTGCCTACGCGCAAGACAAGGCCGCAAATGAATCCAACGAACCAATCAGTGCAACACAAGTCACCATCACCGGCAAAAAACTCGGTATGGGTCTGATGGTGCAAGAAAATACACCGAAAGCGCGCAGCACAATTACTGCGGAAGAATTGGCCAAACAGCGTCCGACCGGTAATGCCTATGAAGCCCTGGAACTGATGCCTGCGGTGAATAGCTACAACTATGACGCGACTGGTTTGTTCGGCGGCGGATTGACACTGCGCGGTTTTAACAGCGACCAGATTGGTGCAACCATCAATGGCGTACCGGTGAATGACTCCGGTAGTTTCGCCGTATATCCGCAAGAGTTTATCGACCAGGAAAACACCTGCACCCAATTCGTGACGCAAGGTTCTACTGACGTAGATTCACCGCAAATTGGTGCGACTGGCGGTAACTTCGGTATCACGACTTGCGATCCAGCCAAAGAAAAACGCATACGCGTGATGCAAACACTGGGACAGTTGAACCTATCCAAGACCTATATGCGTTACGACACTGGCCTGTTAGATGGTGGCCGTTCACGTTTCTTTATCTCCGGTTCGCATGCGCAAGGAGACAAATGGAAAGGCAAAGGCGAAGCCAAGCGTGATCACGTCGATATGGGCTTCCGTACTGATTTTGACAAGTTCAATTCGATCAACGGCACCATCCTGTATAACCGCGCCATCAACCAGATTATTAGCACGTTCAACCTGGCTGATCTGGCAAAAAATGGTTACTACTATGATTATGCAACTACTTTCGTCGGACATGCTGCACCTACTCCGGGTAAAGCTGGCAGCGACGTCAATTCTGCCTTCGCAGACGCCTATTACCAGCTGGCCAAGAACCCGTTTGAAAACGTGATTGCCTCGGCCACTGGCAAGTTCCGTCTCGGTGAAAATACCGATATTAAAGTGATTCCTTATTTTTGGTATGGCTATGGCACTGGCAGTAACCAACAAAAATTACAGACAGAAAGTCTTTTCCTTAACCCAGTTACAGGTAAGAACACAGCAGGCGTCGACCTGAATGGTGATGGCGACACTTTAGATAAAGTCATCGTCGCAAACAGCAGCGTCACCCGTACTAATCGTCCTGGTATCACAGCCTCTATCATGCATTCGATCGGTGATCACCAATTGCTAGCCGGTTTCTGGTATGAGCGCGCCACGCATGAACAATTCGGCCCTATGGTTGCTGTAGACGCTGCAGGAAATGCAGCCGATATCTGGCTCAAAGATGGCCGCATCAACCGCCCGGATGGCACGCCATTTGAATCGCGCGATTGGAAAACCATCAGCGCAGCCCACCAATTCTTCCTGCAAGATACCGTGAATATGTTGAACGACAAGTTGTCGATTAACTTGGGTGTACGTGCACCAACCATGAAGCGTGATTTCACCAATAAGGCGAATGAAAGCGCTGGTATTTCTTATAATTTGCAAAGAACTTATTTTGAGGTCTTGCCACAGTTGGGTGCGCGCTATCAGCTAGATTACAACAATCAGATCTTCTTCAGCCTTGCGAAGAATATGAAGGCGCCACCAAATTTCATTTACTCCAATTTAAAATCAGTGAATGGCGTAGGAATATTGCCAGTCGATGTCAAAGCTGAAACCTCAACTAATATGGATCTGGGTTATCGTTTACAGAGCGACAAATTGACCGCGCAAGCGACTATTTATTCGGTCGATTTCCGTGACCGCCAGGCCACTGGCTATGATCCTATATCGGATACTCGAAGCTTAGCAAACGTCGGTAAGGTCAAGACACGAGGCTTCGAAGTCGAATTGGGAAATACTCCTATCAATGGTTTCTCTTTCTATGGTTCGCTCGGATACGCACATAGCGAAATCTTGAACGATCTCGTAGTAACAAAAACCGCGATCCTTCCGATAGCAGGCAAACAAATGGCGTTGACACCGGAATGGAAAGCAGGCTTAAGCGGCATGTATGAAACTGGTGCTATGTATGTGCGAATCAAAGCCAAATACACTAGTTCGCAACAGGCAACTTTGATGAACGACGAGGAAGTTCCGGCTTATACTTTGGTTGGCGTGGACGCTGGCTACCAATTTCCAAACATGAGCTGGATGAAGAAACCGACATTGCGCCTTAACGTCAGTAATTTGTTCAACGAAAAATATCGCAACCCTTCGTCGCAAACTGCCACGAACGCAAAAGCTGTAGGAAGTTTTGGCGCGGGTAGCATTTTCTACTACATGGGTTCCCCACGTTTTGCGTCAGTTACCCTGTCAGCAGATTTCTAATCTGAAACCATAAAAACTGCTGTGACGATATAATTCTCACAGCAGTTTTATTGCCGCACTTTAGGTCTGCAACAAGCTGTTGCAGACCTTTTTATTTTTTTGATTAGTAAAAACTCAGCCACCCCTATTTTCGTCATTCCCGCGCAGGCGGGAATCCAGAAACTATTTCGTGCAAAGCACGCCAATATTAGTCTGCGTGTGATGAACGACCTGGATTCCCGCCTGCGCGGGAATGACGTGAATGGGCAATTGAGCTTAGTATCTAATCTGGTTTATTTTGAACGAACGCAAAATCCATGAAAAGCTCTCGCCATCCCTGGTCCAGGTTCACTCAACTATCCCTAAGCTTCTGTCTATCGATAGCCCTCGGTGCCTGCGCCACTTATCCAGCCAAACCCATCGTCGTCAACCTGGTCGCCATCAATGACTTTCATGGCCACCTTGATGCAGAAAAATTCAGCCTCAGTCATGCAGGCGATACCACGGCGCAAACACTCGTCGGTGGTGGTGTTGAGATCCTCGGCGCGAATTTGCAAGCCTGGCGCCAGGAAGATCAGGAATTGCTGTTGGTCGGTGGCGGCGACCTGATCGGAGCCAGCCCTGGCATTTCCTCGTTGTTTGCCGACGAGCCTAGCATAGAGGCGCTCAATCTCATGGGCATGCGCGTCAGTGCGCTTGGTAACCATGAATTTGATAGCGGCGTACAAGAACTCAAGCGCCAGCAAAACGGCGGCTGTAGCTCGCCGCGGCCAGACAAGGCATGTAAATTCAATCCTGAATTCAGCGGCGCTAAATTTTCTTATATTGCGGCTAATGTCATTGATCGAGCCAGCGGCAAAGTATTATTTCCTGCATATCACATAGCACAGGCACACGGCGTGAAGATAGGTTTCATCGGCGCGGTGCTACGCGATACCCCGATGATGTCTGCCGCAGAAAACGTCCGCGGCCTGGATTTTATCGATGAGGCCGAGGCGATCAATCGCACCATCCCCGCGCTCAAGGCGCAGGGTGTTAAGGTGTTCGTGGTCTTGATCCATGAAGGCGGCACCACCAGCGAAGCGTTTGACCAGCCTGCGTGTTCACAATTGAAGGGGCCAATAGTCGATATCGTCAAGCGCCTCGATCCAGCGATTAAACTCATCGTCAGCGGCCATAGCCACACTGGTTTCTTATGCAAGGTAGATGGCAGAACAGTGACCCAGGCGCAGATGTACGGACACATGTTGACGCGCCTGGCCTTGACCATCGATGGCAGCAGCCATGAAGTGAGCGATATCAATGCACGCAATATCGTCATGACCCCATCGACGGCGCCGGTACAAGATGCTGTCACTGGCGCAATCGCTAGCCTCATGGTAAAAGCCCGCGAAGCCAGCCGCGCAGCGTTGACACGGCCTGTGGCAAAGCTGGCGGTTCCCGTGGTCAGCCGCAAACTCAACGATGCCGGTGAATCACCACTGGGAAACCTGGTCGCCGATGCGCAATTAGCGGCAGTCAAAAACCAGGGCGTGCAAATTGCATTCATGAACAATAAGGGCATCCGTGGCAATCTCGAAGCGGGCGCGGACAACGTTAGTAGCTATGGTCAAAACACTTCAGTACTACCATTTGGCAATACCCTGACACTCATGAGTTTTAGCGGCGCCCAGATACGTGTTTTGCTGGAGCAGCAAATGTGGCTGGATGAAGAGGCGCCGGATGGCAGAAACGTCTTGCAGGTTTCAGATGGTTTCACATATATCTGGGATCGTAATCGGCCAGTTGGCCAACGTGTCATACCAGAGAGCGTAAAACTCAACGGGATCGCCTTGGACGATGCTAGCGAATATCGTATAGCCGCAAACAATTTTCTCGCCGGTGGCGGTGACCGCATGCCGATGTTCCCACAGGGTAAAAACCGCATCGATACCAGCATCAAGGATCTCGATGTCTTTATCACCTATCTGAAAGCGCGCGAACTCGCGGGCCAGCCAGCCGGTAGCAACGTAGCGGCCGGCCGGGTTAAGCGCCTTAATTGAAACTGCGTTGAAACTGCGTTGAAACCGCGTTGAAACTCCGCTAATTTTATGAAAGCATGTTCACCATGAAAAAATTCCAGTTTGCGTTACTACTGTGCAGCGCTTTGGCTAGTGTCAACGTCATGGCTCTCGGTGACGACGGGCATAAAACGGTAGGTGCGATTGCCGACCGCCTGCTCATCGGCACGAATGCAGAAACCCGCGTCAAGGCGCTGTTGTTACCCGGTGAAAGCCTGCAATCGGTCTCCATCTGGGCCGATTGCGTCAAGGGTAGCTATTGCGGACCGCAGACGCCTGAAATGATCACCTACGCAGCACAGAATCCGGCACACTTTACCTACCATTACATCAATCTTCCGGTACAAAATACTGCCTACGCGCCTGATGCGGTAGGTACCACTGAACACGATATTGTGCGCACCCTGCAACAGTGTATCGCGGTCTTGCAAGGCAACGATACCGATGCCAGCAACCCGCAACATTTCACGCAACGCCAGGCGCTCTTGCTGATCGCCCATCTGGTCGGCGACATTCATCAACCACTGCACGTAGGCGCGGCGTATATCAACAAGGACATGCAATTCGTCACACCGGCCAGCAAGCAGCAAGTGGACGGCATCAACATCTTCGATCTGCAAGGCGGAAATAATCTGCTGCTGGAAGATAAAAATACCTGGACCACGCGCGATCTGGAATCTTACAAACGGGATGAAGAGTTGGCGAAAGCCGCGGCACCAGCCGAAGCGCCCAAACGCGTAGGAAAACCGCTGCACCTGTTTTGGGATGTCACGGTAGTGGAAAACCTGATGCGCAATTTCAAAGTGAAATCCGTAGCGGAAATCACCGACAAAATCATGCAAGACAAACCTGGGGTTAGTCTCAACTCAGGCAACCCCGGCACTTGGCCAGAGCAATGGGCGAACGACAGCCTGGCGCTGGCAAAATTTGCCTACGCCGACATCGTCGCCACCGACAGAATCAAAATGACCAACCGCAAAGGCATAGAATACTCATCATGGTATGTGCGCCTGCCAGATAACTACATAGAAAAAAGTACAGAAATGACCCGCAACCAAATCGCCAACGCTGGTTATCATCTGGCAGCGTTGCTGAACAAGATCTGGCCGTAAATATTGTAGGATTCCCGCCTGCGCGCTAATCCTTACCCACAAATATCAAACATGCTAGTCGTACCTGTTTTTGATGTTGATGTTGATGTTGATGTTGATGTTGATGTTGATGTTGAT
>JAZJYB010000212.1:0-1744 GCA_040390685.1 Pseudomonadota bacterium
TTATTTTGTTGCGATCAATGGCGTTAGTTGTTTAAATATGAGGGGAAGGCTCAGAGTTTGCGTCGTGTGACTGGATTGAATGCTTGATTTCGATTTCGCAAACCAAGTGGGCGAAATTGACCTTTGGCGTCAGTTCGTTTGTATTCGTCTACCATCCGCCCTTCTTTTTCGAGTCCATTAATGGCATCAATATTTATTTCATCTTTCACAAAAACCAAAATGCTTTCATGTGTCTTGGCAACAAACTTATCCAGATGTCTGCCGCGCGGATTTAATTGCACTGCAAGTTGAACCACAAAATTCTCCGCCCCAAACACCTCATCACAAAGCAGTTTCAAATTTGCCGCTTCGTTATCGTCGATGCTGATAAAAATCACCCCATCATCGCGCAACAAATTCCGCGCAAGATACAAGCGTGGGTACATCATGGAGAGCCATGCGCTGTGGTATTGCCCGCTTTCCTTGCTGTTCTTTTTCCAAAGGCTTTGCTTATTGAGGTAACCCTCCTCGTTTTTTTCACCTGTGCGTTTTTGATACTGATCCAAGGTTTCGGAGTAGTCGTCGGGATAGACAAAACTATCATTGCCGGTGTTGTACGGCGGATCGATGTAGATCATCTTCACTTTGCCGTAGTAGCTTTTTTGCAGCACGCGCAGCACTTCGAGATTTTCGCCCTCGATCAGCATGTGCGGCGCTTGCGTTGGATTATTCTCGGCAGGAAGCAGGGTGTGGCTGGTGGTTTTTTGAATTTCACGCCGTGCGGCAGATTTGCCAGCCCAGTTCAGTTCGTAGTGCTCAAACGGGGCAACAGCATCTTCGCCCAACAGCTCCTTCAGCCGTCCAAAATCAACTTGGTTATCGCTAATGACTTCCGGTGCGGTTAGTCGGATGAGCGCAAGCAAATCATGCTGGCGTTGCGCTTGCAGATTAGCGCTATAAGCTAGCTCGGATGCGTTACTTGGTTTTGCTTCCATAAATTCTTCCTTTTACTTAATCGTTTTTTTCTTCTTGCGGATTGAGATCGACCCCGGCATCTAATAGCGATTGCGACAGGCGATCTACCCCATCCGAGCCATGACTGAGGATGAGTTCGTGTGTGGAATATTTGGTGTTATAGGCGGTGAACATCAGGGTTAAGCGTGGAACATGGAAGAGCCGCCGAAGGAGAATCGCCAAATTTTACACATAAATTTGCGTAATACGCAAAAAATGACTAGTTTATTTATTACTCAGCCTTTGAGTCAAAGGGGGGAGAGGCTGGAAAATTGCGGGATGAAAATTGGCCCAGTCATTCGAAAACTCAGGAAAGAAAAAGGCGCAACGCTAGAACAGATCGCGTTGATTGCCGGCACTGACCCTGGAAATCTGTCAAAAGTGGAGCGTGATCTCCAGCAGCTGACACCAGACATGCTGGAAAATGTAGCGAAGGCACTGGAGATGCCGATCTCATCGCTGTATTTAATTGTTGAGCAAACCTCTGCATCCTACTTTGTGAGCGGTAGTAAAAAAGAGTCTGCAAAAGAAGTTCGACGCTTGGAAGACTTTGTCACCCGCTTTATGCTGCTCACGCCTGAGCATCAGTTAATGGTGACCGAGTTTATTGGCGTGATGCTGAAATCTGAAGGCAAGAGTGATTAGATTTCATTTGGTATGCCGATACTAGCGGGAACGTTGCAGGCGTGTGTCGAATGTATTCTGGCGTTGCTATAATCATTCGGCATCCTAGCTATTCACCGCCAGGCCT
>JAZJYB010000213.1:0-17009 GCA_040390685.1 Pseudomonadota bacterium
GCGACACTGTTTCGGTCCGACGTGCTGGCGATGTGATCCCTGAAGTGATCGCAAGTATTCTGGAAAAGCGGCCAGTCGACGCGGCAGCATTTGTCATGCCAACGCAATGTCCAATATGTGGATCACCAATTGTTAAGCTGGAAGATGAAGCTATTGCACGCTGTTCAGGTGGTTGGATCAAATGCGCGGCGCAGAGAAAAGGGGGCTTGTTTCATTTTGCCTCACGCAAAGCCATGAATATCGACGGTGTTGGCGAACAACTCATTGATCAGCTGGTTGATAAGCAGGTGGTGACGACTGCCGCCGATTTATACAAGTTGGGATTGGCCTCGCTGGCGCAGCTCGATAGAATGGCAGAGAAATCTGCTGGCAATATTGTGGCAGCACTTGAGCTGTCTAAAAAGACCAGTTTTGCACGTTTCATTTATGCATTAGGGATACGTCATGTAGGCGAATCGACAGCGAAGGATCTTGCCGCGAGATTTGGTAATGTAGATAATTTAATTCATGCAACTGAAGATCAATTACTCGCGGTGTCAGATGTTGGCCCGGTAGTGGCTCGATCACTACGCAGCTTCTTTTCGGACCCGTTGAATGTAGAACTTGTGCAGCAATTGATCGCGTCAGGCATACACTGGCCAGAAGTTGAGCAACATAGCGATGCGGTGCTGCCTTTGATAGGAAAAACGCTGGTGCTTACCGGTAGTTTGCCAAACTTAAGCCGAGATCAGGCCAGCGTATTAATTGAAAAAAACGGCGGCAAAGTTGCCGGTTCTGTCTCGAAAAAAACCAGTTACGTAGTTGCAGGGGATGACGCCGGTAGTAAGCTGCTTAAGGCGCAGGAATTGAATATCCCTGTATTGACGGAGCAGGAATTGCTACAGTTGTGTGAAGCACGGGTTGAAGCATAAGTTAGCTGGCTTTTTAGATGAAAGGCCAATGATTAAAGATGAACAAAACGGCGCATCTACGCAAGATAGGATGGAAACAAAATGACGAGAATTAAGAAGGCGGTATTCCCGGTTGCAGGATTAGGTAGTCGTTTTTTGCCTGCAACTAAGGCACAGCCAAAAGAAATGCTTCCGGTAGTAGATAAACCGCTGATTCAATATGCGGTGGAAGAGGCGGTTGAGGCTGGGATTACCGAAATGGTATTTATCACGGGGCGCAATAAACGCGCCATCGAAGATCATTTCGATACTGCTTATGAGCTGGAAAGTGAACTCGAATCCGCCGGAAAACATGCCTTGCTAGAGTTAGTGCAAAATGTGATTCCTAAAAATATTAACTGTATTTATATTCGTCAACCTGCTGCGCTAGGTTTAGGGCATGCAGTTTTATGTGCCCGCCCTGTGATTGGTGATGAGCCATTTGCCGTGTTGCTGGCAGACGATTTAATGGATCCAGATCCTGGTAGCCCTTCGGTTATTGCTCAAATGATGCAGCGTTATCAGGAAGAGAGGGCAAGTATCATCGCCGTGCAGGATGTGCCACGCGAGTTCACCAATCAGTACGGTATTGTCAGTGGTACCTCCTATAAAGATCGCATGGAGAAAATGTTTGGCATAGTCGAAAAACCAGCCTCCAAAGATGCGCCTTCGACATTAGCAGTAGCAGGTCGATATATTTTATCCGGGAAGATTTTTTCTTATCTGGAAAAATTGGGCAAAGGTTCCGGCGGTGAAATTCAACTGACCGATGGTATTGCCGCATTATTGAAAGATGAAGCAGTCTATGCCTATCGTTGTGCGGCAACGCGTTACGATTGCGGCTCTAAACTTGGTTACCTAAAGGCGACCGTGGCGCTTGGTCTTAAACATGCAGATGTCGGTGAAGAGTTCGCCAATTATCTACAATCCTTAAAGATAAATTGATTTTTTTGAGAGTAAAAGATGATTCATCAAATACTTAAAATGGGTGACGCAAAGTTACTGCGCATTGCAGAACCTGTGACAGAATTCAATACGCCTGAACTCACTGAATTAGTCGCTGATATGTTCGAAACCATGGCGGCAGCGAACGGTGCCGGTTTGGCCGCTCCGCAAATTGGCGTGAATCTACAGTTGGTGATTTTTGGTTTCAAGAGTAATCCACGCTATCCGGATGCGCCGACTGTCCCAGAAACCGTGTTGTTGAATCCAGTCTTGACGCCATTGTCAGAGGAAATGGATGAGGCCTGGGAAGGATGTTTATCTGTGCCGGGTCTGCGTGGTTTAGTGCCGCGCTGGAGTAAGTTGCGCTATGAGGGTGTAGACCAATTCGGTCAGCCAATTAGTCGTGAGGTAGATGGGTTTCATGCGCGCGTGGTGCAGCATGAGTGCGATCATTTAAATGGTGTGCTTTATCCTATGCGGATAAGGGATCTAACTCAGTTTGGCTACACTGAAGTTTTATTTCCAGAGATGGACCCGAATGAGGATGATTGAGGTTCAAAAATAAATACTCCCTTTCGTGCCTTTGGGAGTATTTTTCTATATCTGAATTAAAATTCTTAGAACTGTTCATCATCGCGCAGATAGCGCCACTGGCCTTCAGGTAATTTACCTAATTTAACTTTGCCTATGCGCACGCGTTTTAGACCTAATACAATCAGTCCCACCATCTCGCACATGCGGCGAATTTGACGTTTTTTTCCTTCCATGAGGATGAAATTAAGTTGGTCTTCATTTTGCCAGCGCACTTTTGCCGGGATGAGTTTTTTTCCATCCAAGCTCAAGCCGTGATTCAGCAAGCGCAAATCTTTTTCTGGCAAGCGCCCCGGTTTGCTGTATTGCACTCGCACCAAATATTCCTTATCTACCGAGGTACTTTCGCCGATCAAATGTTTGGCGATACGGCCATCCTGCGTCAAGACCAATAAGCCGACTGAATCAATATCAAGCCGTCCGGCTGGTACCAAACTTCGTAACTGGGTTGGGTGGAACTGGTTATCGACACTGTCTTCCCCCCAACGCGTTTCCGCTTTAACCAGAGCGATTGCAGGTTGATGGCCGTCTTCGGCTTGTCCGCTGACATAACCGACTGGCTTGTTAATGAGTATCGTGACGCGCTTGGATTGCTCGGCTGCAGCCTGTCTTTCTACCGATACCCGTTGATGAGGGAAGACTTTGCTTCCAAGCTCCGAGACTATTTTTCCATCGACGCGAACCCAGCCGCGCTCTATCCATTCATCGGCTTCACGGCGTGAACATAGTCCCAGTTCGGACATTCTTTTCGAAAGGCGTAATAATTCGGTCATGGTTTGGTGGTCTAAAATAATGTGGGGGTATTTGAAAGGATCACATTTACCTTTTTAAACGCGTAATTTAAACACGTAAGGCTTCAAGTAAATCGGTTTCAAACTGTATCTGAATTCTGGCACTCTGCAATGCGGCACCATCAACCAGGAAAACGTCTTCAACACGTTCGCCCAAGGTCATGATTTTAGCAGTGTGTAAGTTGATTTTGTATTTGGTCAGGACATTGGCGACTGCATATAACAGGCCATTCCTGTCATTCGCGGAGATGGAAAGTAAATAATGCTGCCCCTTTTCATCGGGACGTAAATCCACGCTAGGCACGATAGGGAAGGATCTTGACAGACGGGACAGTCGCCCGCGATTCGGCGGTGAAAGCGGTGTTTGATGCAATAATACTTCGGTCAGTTCGTGTTCTATCAGGTTGATTATGTCGCGATAGTTGTTGGCGAAGGCCGGCTCAGTAACCAGGAAGGTATCAAGCGCATATCCGCTTTTGGTCGTATGAATTTTTGCATCCAGAATGCCAAAATTTTTACTGTCAAAATAATTGCAAATGCGCGCAAAAAGATCCGCTTGATCCTTAGCGTACACAGTAACTTGTAGTCCTTCGCCGATAGGCGAGAGCCGGCATTTGACAACTGGTGTCGCACTATCGATCCGGTCATGCAGGGCGCGCGTTTGCCAGGCAATGTCAGAGGCATCGTGACGTAGAAAATATACGATATCGAGTTGCTGCCACAATCCCTCATGTGCATTGTTCGGCAATCCATGTAAACGCAATGACTTTAAGGCTTCTTCCTGACGGTTTTTTAGCTCCCGGTCTTTCGATGGTGCCTCGCCGCCCAAAACGCGTAAAGTTATTTTATATAGATCTTCAAGTAATTTCCCTTTCCATGCGTTCCAGACTTTAGGGCTAGTGCCGCGTATGTCCGATACAGTCAGTAAGTAAAGTGCTGTTAAGTGGCGCTCATCTTTGACTAGCGTTGCAAAAGATTGGACTACATCAGGGTTGGATAAATCTTGTTTCTGCGCGACGTTTGACATGGTCAAATGATTTTGCACGAGGAAAACAATCAATTCGGAATTTGCTTTTGATATTCCGTGTTCATGGCAAAATTTCTTGGCGTCGACCATTCCCAAAGTTGAGTGATCGCCATTGCGCCCTTTGGCTATGTCGTGGAATAAGGCAGCAATATATAGTACCCAAGGTTGGGTGAAATTTGCCATGAGCTGGCTGCAAAATGGGTACTCATGCGCATGCTCTGTCATGGTAAAACGACGCAGATTTCGCACCACCAACAAAATATGTTGATCGACGGTGTAAGCATGAAATAAATCATGTTGCATTTGTCCGATAATCCGGCGGAAATTGGGCAAATAGCGACCCAAAATACTCATCTGGTTCATGTGGCGCAATGCATGTGTGATACCTTGTGGCGCCTGTAATATTTGCAAAAAAAGCGCACGGTTAAAAATATCGTGACGAAAACCAGCGTCGATTAAAAACCTCGCATGCCATAGCGCGCGCAAGGTTCTTGCGGTCATATCCTTTAATTTTGAATGCTGCGCCAACAACAAGAAGACTTCCAGCATGGCCGATGGTGTCTCGGTAAATACATCATCATTGGCGATGTCGATCAAGCCATTAACTTCATTAAAACGCGCATTGATGGCTTGCGGCACAGAAGGTTTCGGAAATAAATTGGCCTCAATATTTTGCAATAAAATCGTGTTCAGTTGAGTCACTGATTTGGCAGCCCAGTAATAGCGCTGCATCAGATATTCACTGGCGCGCCGTGACTCAGTGGTTTTAAAACCAAAAGTTTCTGCAATCGATGTTTGCACATCAAAAATCAGCCGATCTTCGCGCCGCCCCGCATGAATATGCAAGCGAATGCGGATGTCTTTGAATGCCCGCTCATTGCGCCTTAATTGATGTGCTTCAGCAGACGTGATCAACCCTCGATCTGCCAATTCTTTCCAGGAGTTTCCTAATTTTGCCGCTTTGGCTACCCAGAGAATCACTTGCAAATCTCTGAGCCCACCCGGGCTTTCTTTGCAGTTCGGCTCTAAACTGTATGGCGTATCTTCGTACTTGACATGGCGCTGCTGCAGTTCAAGCAATTTCGCCTGAAAAAAATGCTGCGGATTCATGTCTGCGTTATAACGCTCCTGCAATTCATGAAAAAGATTTCTGCTGCCAGTTAGTAGGCGCGCCTCGAGCAGGCTGGTTTTGACTGTAATATCGGCAGCCGCTTCCACCATGCATTCATCGACAGTGCGAATGCTATGACCGATATCTAAGCCTATATCCCAGAAAATCTGCACCAGATTTTCGAGTTTTACGCGCAGTTCTGCGTTCGGGCGTTCAGACAATAAAATGAGGACATCGACATCTGAATACGGAAACAATTCGCCGCGGCCGTACCCACCCACGGCGACCAATGCCATCTGCTTCGGAAAATTGAATTGTTTCCAGATTTTGGCTAATACACCATCAACGTTACGGCACAAGTTGTGGAGTAACTGTTCAGCCTTGGTATTTTCTTTAAATGCTGCAATTATCAGTTGCTGCGAAGCCTTCAATTCTTGCTTGAACGCAAGTGCAGAAAGCGGCTTCGCAGACATAGGCGCAACCATTATTTAGCGGTAATGAATGCTGGCGGCGGTGGTGAACCAGCCGATAAAGTTAATACTTCATAGCCAGTTTCTGTGACGAGTATGGTGTGCTCCCATTGCGCCGATAAGCTTCTATCTTTGGTTTTGATAGTCCAACCATCACCCATTTCACGGATTTCGCGCCGACCGGCATTTATCATTGGCTCTATTGTGAAGATCATGCCAGCTTCGAGCTTTGTCAAAGTACCTGGACGGCCATAATGCAGCACTTGCGGTTCTTCATGAAATACCTTGCCTATACCATGGCCACAGAATTCGCGAACTACGCTATAGCCAGATTTTTCTGCATGTTGTTGAATGATATGGCCGATATCGCCAAGGTGATTGCCAGGCTTTACCATGGAAATCCCCAGCCACATGCATTCATAGGTGATTTCACTTAAACGTTTTGCAAGTATCGATGGTTCGCCAATCAAATACATGCGGCTATTGTCACCATGGTAGCCATTTTTTATCACTGTTATGTCTAAGTTGACGACGTCGCCATTTTTCAAGACTTTGTCGCCGGGAATCCCGTGACAAATAACATCATTTACCGAAGTGCAAATTGCTTTCGGATACGGTGTATAGCCAGGTGGACAATAATTAAGTGGAGCGGGAATCGTACCTTGAATATTTAACATGTACTCATGACAAAGGCGGTCAATTTCACCTGTCGTGATTCCCGCTTTTACGAAAGGGGTAATATAATCAAGGACTTCCGAGCCAAGTCTGCCGGCTACTCGCATGCCTGCGATATCTTCTGCTGTTTTGATTGAAATTGATGTCATTCTTTTGTCGTTTGAAATATAAGTCAATAAGCGCAGATTATAGTCTACGAGAGCAAGATGCGCTTAATTGCCAGCACGATTGCAAGCATGGTCAGAAGTTAAACGGGCTTGAAATATGTTCGGAAATTGGTGTAGAATAGATGGTTGGCTTGAATTATTTCAAGATCATCAATCTAAGAATTAATTTTTATAAAAACGAATCTGGTCGAAAAGGGTGTCCTTAAGTTACTTAAATAATTATTTAAAAACTTAGGATCACTGACTTAGATTCAAGACCTAACCCTGGAGTTATTATGTCTGTAACAATGCGTGAAATGCTGGAAGCTGGCGTCCATTTTGGTCACCAAACCCGTTTTTGGAATCCAAAAATGGCACCGTTCATCTTCGGTCACCGTAACAAAATTCATATCGTCAATCTGGAAAAAACCTTGGCCATGTACCAAGAGGCGATGAAATACATCCGTCAATTATCATCCAATCGCGGTACTGTCCTGATGGTTGGTACAAAACGCCAAGCTCGCGAATTGATCGCTGCTGAAGCGCAACGCGCTGGCATGCCTTTCGTTGATCAACGTTGGTTAGGCGGTATGTTGACTAACTTCAAAACAGTCAAAACTTCGATTAAGCGCCTGAAAGATATGGAAGCTATCGTTGAAGATGGTTCCGTAGAGAAGTTGTCGAAAAAAGAAGCCTTGATGTTCCAGCGCGAAATGGTTAAGTTGCAAAAATCCATCGGCGGTATCAAGGATATGGGCGGCGTTCCTGATGCAATTTTTGTGGTTGACGTTGGTTTCCATAAAGGTGCCGTTACTGAAGCCGCTAAATTAGGTATTCCAGTGATTGGTGTTGTTGATACTAATCACTCTCCAGATGGCGTTACTTACATCATTCCTGGTAATGATGACTCATCCAAAGCTATTGCTCTGTACGCTCGTGGCGTTGCTGATGCGATTTTGGAAGGTCGTGCCAATGCTGTAAATGAAGTGCTGGAAGCAGTTAAGCCAAGCGCTGATGAGTTCGTAGAAGTAGAACAAGCTTAATTGCTTGTAATTTGAGGGTGGTTTTAACGAATTTTTTATTCGATAAAATTGACATAAAAGGGGCAAACAATCGTTCGCCCCTTTTTTTGAACAGAATTTATTGTTTGCGTCTTTGTGACGCAACATAACTAGGAGAAAAACATGGCCGCGATTACAGCAGCGATGGTAGGTGAATTGCGCGCAAAGACTGATGCGCCTATGATGGAATGCAAAAGAGCCCTGACTGAGGCTGATGGTGATATGGAGCGCGCAGAGGAGATATTGCGCGTTAAGTTGGGTAGCAAGGCTTCTAAAGCCGCTTCCCGCATTACTGCAGAAGGTGTTGTTGCTACCGTTATTTCTGGCAATGTTGGCGCCTTGATCGAAATTAATTGCGAAACTGATTTCGTGACAAAAAATGACGATTTCATTGCTTTCGTTAATGCCTGCGCTAAATTGGTTGCGGATCATAATCCAGCCGACGTCGCAGCATTGTCCGCACTTCCTCTCGAAGCTGGAACAGTCGAAACGACTCGTGCAGCACTGATTGGTAAGATTGGCGAGAATATGTCTATCCGTCGTTTCAAACGTTTCGCAACTGACTCTAAGTTGACTTCTTATTTGCATGGCACACGTATTGGTGTCGTTGTTGAATTTGATGCTGCGGATGAACAAGTTGGTAAAGACGTAGCAATGCACATTGCAGCGATGAAACCAGTTTCTTTGTCGGCCGATCAAGTTCCAGCGGAATTGATTGAAAAAGAACGTTCAGTTGCATCCCTCAAAGCAGCGGAATCTGGCAAGCCTGCCGATATCGTGACTAAGATGGTAGAGGGATCCGTTCAGAAGTTCTTGAAAGAAGTTTCATTGTTGAATCAAACTTTTGTTAAGAACGACAAACAGACTGTTGAGCAAATGTTGAAGTCTGTCGGTGCTTCAGTTAAATCTTTCACTATGTATATCGTAGGTGAAGGAATTGAAAAGAAGCAGGATGATTTTGCGGCAGAAGTGGCGGCGCAGGTTGCAGCAGCAAAACAAGCGTAATAAGGCAAAAAAAAACCGGGCCGAAAGGCCCGTTTTTTTAAACTGAATTTTTATTAAATTATTTTAGGCTATTCTCGTCAGTATTTTGGTGCGGGCTTTTCGGTAGTTGTAGCAGCTAACCAGAATTTTTACAAAAATGTCTTTATTTATCACTAAGGAGTCGGACCATGACCAAACCAGCTTATAAGCGCGTGCTTTTGAAACTATCTGGTGAAGCATTGATGGGGGATGACTCATACGGCATCAATCGCGCGACCATTGAGCGCATGGTGGCTGACGTTGCTGAAATTTCCAAGCTGGGTGTTGAATTGGCTATCGTTATTGGTGGCGGTAATATTTTTCGCGGTGTCGCTCCAGGCGCTCAAGGGATGGATAGAGCTACCGCTGATTATATGGGGATGTTGGCAACGGTGATGAATGCCTTGGCTTTGGGCGATGCCATGCGCCAAGCTGGTGTGACAGCGCGTGTGATGTCAGCTATCGCGATTGAGCAGGTGGTTGAGCCTTACGTTCGTCCTAAAGCGCTACAGTATCTGGAGGAAGGTAAAGTTGTTATCTTCGCTGCCGGCACCGGCAACCCATTTTTCACCACCGATACAGCCGCTGCCTTACGTGGCTCTGAGATTGGTGCTCAGATCGTGCTTAAGGCAACTAAGGTAGATGGCGTTTATACAGCAGATCCAAAGAAAGATCCGACTGCAACGCGCTATTCCACAATTTCCTTTGACGAAGCAATATCCCGGCATTTGCAGGTAATGGACGCAACTGCGTTTGCTTTGTGTCGTGATCAGAAATTGCCAATCAAAGTGTTTTCAATTGTTAAACCTGGTGCTCTAAAAAATCTCATTATGGGTGGAGACGAAGGTACCTTAGTCCACGTATAATTCGCGATCTTGAATCACTGTTGAATAGTCGCAATACGAGACATTTTTAATGGTCTGAAATGCGGAAAAGTAACAGCGGCAAATAATAGTGAAATTATTTGCCGCTCTTAATATGTAAAGGGGAATGACATGAGCGTCATAGAAGTTAAAAAATACACTTCAGAAAGAATGCAAAAGTCGATAGAGACTTTGAAGGCAGATCTCTCAAAGGTTCGCACTGGACGTGCCCACACCGGCATACTCGATCATGTGATGGTCGAATATTATGGTGCGCCGACAAATATCACCCAGGTTGCCAACGTTACCTTGATAGATGCACGCACAATTGGTGTGCAAGCGTGGGAAAAAAAGATGATCACGACTATCGAAAAAGCGATACGTGATGCAGATTTGGGATTAAATCCATCAACCCAAGGCGACATGATACGTGTGCCGACACCAGCTTTGACAGAAGAGCGTCGTAAAGAAATGGTGAAATTGGTCAAGACCGAAGGCGAAGATGCAAAAATTGCGATCCGCAATATTCGCCGTGACGCGAATGAATCTTTGAAAAAATTAGTTAAAGAAAAATCTTGCTCCGATGATGAAGAACGTCGTGCGCAGGATGATATTCAAAAATTGACAGATAAATCAGTGTCAGAAGTCGACAAATTATTGGCTGACAAAGAAAAAGAAGTGTTGACCGTATAGAGGATGATAGTCAAGTTTTTTTTCATTTACTCTGGATATACATGGTTCACACAAGTTCGACTAAAGAAATTCCGGTTGTTGGCGCGGTTCCTCAAAATATAGCGATCATTATGGATGGCAACGGCCGCTGGGCGACCAAACGGTTTTTGCCACGTGTGGCTGGACATGTGAAAGGTGTGGAAGCGGTACGCGGCATAGTCGAAGCCTGTATCCGGCGAGATGTAAAATATCTGACCTTATTCGCATTTAGTTCGGAAAATTGGCGTCGGCCTGCCGAAGAAGTGTCTTTACTGATGCGTCTTTTTGTAACCGCGCTGGATAAAGAAGTTTCAAAAATGCATGCGAATGGTATTCGCTTGAAGGTGGTTGGCGATTTAAGCCGATTTGATGAAAAACTTCAAAAAATGATCCTTGCTGCTGAAACTAAAACAGCAAATAACAAAGGCCTGACAGTCACTATTTGTGCCAACTATGGTGGCCGTTGGGATATTGTGCAGGCTTTTAATCGCCTTCAGCTTGAGATGAAAGCGGGGGAAGCTATCACGGAAGATCAACTTGCTCCGTATCTGTCGATGGCCTATGCTCCTGAGCCAGATCTTTTTATTCGTACTGGTGGCGAGACGCGCATTTCTAATTTCCTCTTATGGCAATTAGCTTATAGCGAATTGTATTTCTCAGATACATTTTGGCCTGATTTTGATGCAAACTCACTTGATGATGCAATCAAATCATACAACGCCAGAGAGAGACGGTTCGGCCGAACCAGTTCACAAGTCATGGATCAAACATCCTAACCCGCATAAGGCACTAAATGCTTAAAACTCGCGTCATTACTGCATTGGTTCTGATGGCAGTATTACTGCCAATCATGGTTTCGGGCTCCACTTTGGCATTTGCTGTCGTTGCCACTTTATTTTTTGGCGCTGCAATGTGGGAAAATCAACGCCTATTCAAGAAGCCATCAGCGGTGGTAATGGCCTTGATCTGGTCCGCCTTATTTCTCTATATTTCCTTAAGTAACATCTCTCTTTCAAGACCCGCATTCCCCGCATTATTCGCCGCTTGTATTCTGTTTTGGTGCCTGCGATTAATTCCTTCGCTGGCTTATGGCCTGCCTGTTTTGACTAGCTTTTCGAGTGGAATGTTAAGCGGCATTTATGGTGTCTGTATCTTTGGCTGTTTTGTCGCCATGATCACCTTGTTTTTTCATTCACCGCTATTTTTGTTTGCCGCAATGGCGATCGTCTGGATAGCCGATATCGGTGCCTATTTTTCTGGCAAAGCGTTTGGCAAACGCAAGCTTGCACCGACGATCTCCCCGGGCAAATCGTGGGAAGGTGCGATTGGTGGCTGGCTTGCGGTCTTAATTATTGGCGCTGCCAGCACATTTATTTCAGCTCTTCACGACAGCGTTCCTACAAAAATTTTGACTGAAAGTGGATGGCTAGGATTTGTCGCAATCATGACTCTGCTGGCGGCTGCCAGTGTCGTTGGCGATCTCTTCGAATCCCTATTGAAGCGCCGTGCCGAGATGAAAGATAGCAGCACATTGTTACCTGGCCATGGTGGCGTGCTTGATAGGATAGATGCATTGATTCCAGTACTGCCCATCGTTGCGCTTCTGGATTTTTGGTGGAGGTGATGATGTCGGATGCCGATGTAAAAATGCAGAGAATTTGCGTATTAGGTTCAACAGGGTCCATCGGTGTTTCAACTTTAGATGTGATCGCAAGACATCCCGATCGTTACCAGGTTTTTGCCTTGACCGCGCACAGTCAGGTTCATAAATTGGCGCAGCAATGCGAGCAATTCAAACCTGAGATTGCTGTCGTTGGCAGCGCTAGTGCGGCAAATGAATTGCGTGTGTTATTGCGTGAAAAAAAACTCAAAACAGAAATCGTATTTGGACCAGAAGCTTTATGTGATGTAGCCCGTTCTTCAAGCTGCGACGTCGTCATGGCCGCAATCGTCGGTGCTGCCGGCTTGCCTGCCTCAATGGCGGCGGCAAAAGCGGGAAAAAAAGTTTTACTGGCTAACAAAGAAGCGCTGGTCATGTCCGGGCAGCTTTTTATCGATGCAATTCAAAACAGCGGGGCAATTTTATTGCCGATTGATAGTGAACATAATGCCATCTTTCAATGCTTGCCTCGCCCCTATAATCGTCAGCCTGCACAACATGGGATACACAAAATTATCCTCACTGCTTCGGGAGGGCCATTCCTCAATCGCGATATTAGCTCGCTAGACAATGTCACGCCAGATGAGGCAGTTGCCCATCCGAATTGGGTAATGGGTAGAAAAATATCCGTAGATTCTGCAACGATGATGAACAAAGGCCTGGAAGTGATTGAGGCACATTGGTTGTTTGCGACGCCAGCCGAGCAAATTGAAGTGCTCATTCATCCGCAAAGCGTGATTCATTCGATGGTGTCATACCGTGACGGGTCGGTATTGGCGCAATTGGGCAATCCGGATATGAGAACGCCGATTGCATTTGGGCTTGCCTATCCTGAGCGAATTGACTCTGGTGTTGCCCCCTTGGATTTAACAAAAATTATGCAGTTAAATTTCCAAACGGCAGATTTCGAACGATTTCCTTGTCTCGCACTTGCCTATGCCGCATTAAAAGAAGGTAAATCTGCAGCAACAATATTGAACGCAAGTAATGAAGTTGCTGTCCAAGCGTTTTTGGATGGGAAAATTGGCTTTCGAATGATAGATCAAATCATTGCCCGCGTGATGGATCGCTCTGTAATGTCAGAGGTGCTTGATATGGATGCGATTCTCGAATGCGACAAAGAAGCCCGTGCATTGGCTAACGAGATCATCGCCGCATGATGCTTTTGCAGACAATTTTTGCATTTATTGTCGCACTTGGGATGCTGGTGACTATCCACGAGTTAGGTCATTACGTGGTGGCGCGCTGGTGTAACGTAAAGATCTTACGTTTTTCTGTCGGCATGGGAAAAATCATTTATTCCCGAAAGTTCGGTGCGGATCAAACTGAGTGGGCTTTGTCTATCTTGCCACTCGGTGGCTATGTCAAAATGCTCGATGCGAGAGAGCAGGATATCAGTGAAATTCCTGTACAAGATTTGCCGCGTGAGTTTTGCCGACAATCGGTATGGAAACGTATTGCTATTGTTGCGGCTGGGCCAGCCGCTAATTTTATTTTTGCCATAGTGTTGTTCGCGGTTTTGTATATGCATGGCATACCTGAACCAGTCGCAAAAATACGAGTTCCCTCTGAAACCTCAACGGCCTATCAAGCTGGCCTGCGGCATGGAGATGTCATCACGGCTGTCAATGGAGAAAATGTCCAGACCTGGCCAGAATTTCGCTGGAAATTATTGCAATTAGGTCTGGATAAAACCGATGCCCGGGTTGGTCTTAAGAGAATAAATAAAGATAGACCAACGAGCTTTGATCAAATGGAAATTAGCTTGCCTCTGAGCCAGCTTAGCAATAAGGATTTAGAAACCGATTTCACCTTAAAAATGGGTTTTTCGGTAGCTAGACCCGATGCCATACTCGGTACCGTCTTGGAGAATGGTCCCGCTAGTTTGGCTGGATTAAAGGAAGGCGATCACATCATCGCGGTTGATGGTAAGGCTCTGCTGGATGGTTTGGAATTCTTAGAAATAATTAATGCTTCCGCTAGCAAAACCTTACTCTTGTTAGTGAAGCAGGGTGTACAGGAATTTGAAGTCAAGATTACGCCAGAATCGCATGATGTTAATGGGCAAAAAATTGGCCGGATAAAAGTGCAGTTGATGCTCGCACCTGAAACCTTGACGGCACCGGTTGGTCCGGTTGACGCTATTGTCAAGGGCGCTGAAAAAACCTGGGAAACCAGTATTCTCACCTTCAAAATGCTGGGCAGAATGTTGATTGGTGATGTTTCATGGAAGAATATTACTGGCCCCATTACGATTGCTGATTATGCGGGACAAAGTTCTCGAATTAGCATGATTAGCTATTTTAGTTTCATTGCACTGATCAGTATCAGCTTAGGTGTAATGAATTTGCTTCCTATTCCTGTGTTGGATGGGGGACATTTGTTGTATTATTCGCTGGAAGTTTTAACAGGGAAACCTGTGTCGGAACGATTCAGCGGAATGGCGCAGCGTGTAGGAGTTGCTTTGCTGATGAGTTTGATGGCGCTTGCTTTTTTCAATGACATAGTGAGACTAGTGTCATAATGCTCAGCTTGCTCAGATAAGCATTTTATTCGTTTGAAATAGCAGCTTCCCGGTAGAAATATTGAGATTAAATAATACCCAATGAAATTACAGATCGAGAACTTTACTTTGCCAATTTTACGTCGCCATAGCCTTGCACTAGCTGCACTTTCACTCTGTACGGGACAAGCCTTGGCGATCGAGCCTTTCACCGTTAAAGAAATTCAAGTAGAAGGTCTGCAAAGGACTGAAGCTGGAACAGTGTTTAGTTACTTGCCAGTTCGCGTGGGTGAACGATTTGATGATGCGAAAAGTATCACGGCCATCAAGGCGCTTTACGCCACTGGCTTTTTTAAGGATGTTCAGATAGAAGTTCAAGATGGTGTGTTGATTGTATTGCTTGATGAGCGTCCATCCATCAATACAGTGGACTTCACTGGTACTAAAGAATTTGAGAAAGATGCACTAATCAAAGCCCTCAAGGATATCGGTGTTGGTCAAACCCGTATTTTTGACAAGGCAACCGTTGATAGGGCTGAACAAGAACTGAAGCGCCAATATCTTTCCCGCGGCTTATATGGCATGCAGATAACAACCACGATCACGCCGATTGAACGTAACCGCGTCAATGTAACTTTCGCGGTTGACGAGGGTGACGTCGCCAAAATTGCGCAGATTACTATCGTGGGAAATAAGGCATTTTCGGATGGAGAGTTGCGTGATTTGATGGCATTGAATACGGCAACTTGGTTCAGCTGGTACACCAAGGCTGATCAATACTCCAAACAAAAATTGTCAGGTGACATCGAAAGCATTAAATCGTTTTATCAAAATCGTGGCTATCTAGAGATGCAGGTAGATTCAAGTCAAATTTCAATTTCCACAGATAAAAAAGAAGTTTATATCACTGTCAATATTATTGAGGGCGATAAATATACGGTTTCTGACATCAAACTGGATGGGGAAATGTTTGGTCGCGAAGCAGAATTGTCATCCTTATTACTTTTGAAAAAAGGTGATATTTACAATGCTGCCAGATTAACTGAAAGTACTAAACGAATTTCCGAGCGTATGGGAAATTTCGGTTACGCTTTTGCCAATGTCAATGCGAATCCTCTGCTTGATAAAGAAAAAAAAGAAGTCGCGTTTACGGTATTCGTTGACCCTGGTAAACGTGTTTATGTTCGTCATATCAACCTGGCGGGCAATACAAAGACCAGAGATGAGGTGATTCGTCGCGAGTTCCGTCAATTCGAGAGTTCTTGGTATGACAACGACAAAATTAAAATCTCCAGAGATCGTGTAGATCATCTCGGATATTTTAAAGAGGTGACTATTGAGACTCCCGAGGTAGCAACCAGTACGGATCAGATTGATGTTAATTTGACGGTGACTGAGAAGCCTACCGGCAATATTTTGATCGGTGCTGGCTACTCTAGCGCTGAAAGATTGACATTAACCGGTCAGATTCAGCAAGTGAATGCTTTTGGTAGTGGCGACACGATTGGTCTGGATATCAATACCAGTAAATATAATCGCACTATTGCCTTATCGCATTTTGATCCTTACTTTACAGATTATGGTGTCAGCCGTAGCACCGACATTTATGTCCGGACTTCGTTGCCACCGGTTGGTAGTATCGGCTATTACAAAATTCAGTCTTCTGGCGGGAACCTGAGGTTTGGCGTGCCATTTTCAGAAGTGGATATGGTGTTATTCGGTGTTGGTGTTGAGAGCACGAAAATTAGTACCTACTCAGGAAGTCCGCGGCGATACCTGAGTTATGTGGCTAGTTTTGGCGGTAGTGAAGTTAACAAGGACGCGACTTCGGCATTGTATGGTATTGGCGATGCGGTTAATACATCGATACCTTTGTCGATGGCGTGGCAAAGAGATAGCCGGGATAATGTGTTGACACCCTCGATTGGTCGTTATCAGCGCGCCAACCTGGAGGTCGCTGCTATTGGAAGTTTCAAGTATTATCGTGCGATTTATCAGCAGCAATATTTTAAACCGGTCTATCGCTCATTAATTTTCGCAGTAAATGGCGAATTTGATTATGGCCACGGACTTAGTGGCAAACCTTATCCAGTATTTAAGAATTTTTATGCGGGTGGTATTGGATCGGTACGTGGATTTGAAACGTCCTCATTAGGCAGTAAAGATCCAAATGGTGATTCTCTGGGGGGATCAACACGAATCTTGGGTAATGTAGAATTACAACTTCCATTTCCTGGAGCAGATAAGTCTTTGCGTATGTTTACTTTCTTTGACGTTGGTAATGTGTTTGATGAAGGGCAAAAAATACGCGCAACTGATTTGCGTACTTCGGTTGGACTTGGTATCAGTTGGATCTCGCCGGTAGGTCCCTTGAAGTTAAGTTTTGGTAGAGCATTAAATGCAAAACCTGAGGATAAGAAAAAAGGTTTCGAGTTTCAGTTAGGTGCTGGTTTCTAATGTGTTATCGTAGTGTTTAGCGTGCTTTAGTTAATATTGTGGAGAT
>JAZJYB010000214.1:0-6911 GCA_040390685.1 Pseudomonadota bacterium
TAGTTTAGGATTTCTTTTGCTATCGGCTCGCTTTGTTTAATTCATAGTATCTACCATGCTTTATTTGCAAGAATTGTAAAATTTTAGATTGTCGTCAAAGTAGTGACATAGAAAATCTTCACTAAATCCTACTAGATCAAAATCCTTAAGATACCAACGTTTATTTAGTTTTATGCTGACTGTTCTCGTTTGTGCATTAGTCGATGGAAGTCCTTGCCGATGACGCTCCAACGCCTTTTCCCACTGACTCTGTTCAGAAGGTGTGTCTAATTTAATTGCCTGGACCCAGTAAATTGCTTCTGAGGTCAATAAATTGACAGACTCACCTCGCCAAATGTCTTTGCCACTCTCACTCAAAACCATCGACTGTTTTTCTATTCCTATAAGCCGAAAACCGTCGTTCTGAAGCTTGAATTGGTAAGTAGTGGAATAGGTTCCATGATGGGCATTTTCACTTCGAATGTAAATTGATTCGTTCTTAATTTGCAGGCTGAGTCCCGGAAAACTGTCATATTCAATTAATGCAAACGGGTCATAAGTTTTATCTCTTCTGATCCTCGCAAAAACTAATGCTTGCTTAGAACCATTTTCTGTCTCTGTGCTTATTGCAAGGTATTTTTGATTTCCTATAGTACCAACAGCATAAGCGGCCCTATCAATATTCCCTTCAAGATTCTTCGGTAATTTTTGAATTACCCAGTCGTATTGTCCGGCAATACTTATGGGCAAATAGAACATCATAATAATTGCCAGTAACAAGCGCAGTGGGAGCATTATCAACACCTAATAATCAGCGTTTATCCGCCGCACCGGAACGCAAAATAAGATCCGCGAAATGCT
Source organism: Pseudomonadota bacterium (assembly GCA_040390685.1). Classification (GTDB taxonomy): domain Bacteria; phylum Pseudomonadota; class Gammaproteobacteria; order Burkholderiales; family Burkholderiaceae_D; genus Undibacterium. The sequence goes on from JAZJYB010000214.1 coordinate 841, forward strand.
TGCGGCGGATAAAGCTTGTCGTGCTTTCAAACACCCGAAAAAACGGCACAAGAACAAATTTCATTCTATCAACATTGGAATTCAATTTGGCAATTATTGCCCCGCAATCCAGCGATTGATCTTCTCTTCCAGCACGGCCAGCGGCAAATTGCCGTCATTCAGAATCGCATCATGGAAGGCGCGGATATCAAATTTTGCGCCGAGTTTTCTCTCTGCACGCAGGCGTAATTGCTGGATTTTAAGTTCGCCGATTTTATAACCGAGCGCCTGTCCCGGTATCGCCATGTAACGCTCGATCTCCTGTTGCGCACGCGCTGCGCTGCCGCCTTCATTCTCTACCGAATAGCTGATGGCTTGCTCACGCGTCCAGGCTTTTGCATGCATGCCGGTATCGACCACCAGGCGAATCGCGCGGTGCATTTCTGCCGCGAGGTGACCTAGGTATTGGTAAGGGTCGTTGTAGACGCCCAGATCCTTACCCAGGCTCTCGGAGTACAGCGCCCAACCTTCGCCAAAGGCATTGAAATAACTGTAGCGACGGAAACGCGAGAGATCTGACTCCAGGTTAAGTGACAGCTGAAAATGATGACCAGGTAAAGCTTCATGCAGAAATAGTGACGTCATCCGTGTCGTGTTGTAAGTAATCGCATCTGTTACCGGCGCATAAAACACCCCTGGCCGTGAACCGTCGCGTGCCCCTGTTTCGTAATGCGCGGCGGCTGTCGGTTTGGTGATTTCTGGTTCCGGGCGTATCTCTAGTGGCGAGCGCGGTTTATGCGCGAACATTTTATCCAGGGTTGGCTCAACCTGTTTTTGAATTTGCTTGAACGCCTCGATTACCTCTGCTTCTGTTTTGAAAGGAGTTAATTTCGGATTGCTTTCTAGCGATTGCAGGAAGGCATTGAGATCACCGGCATACCCGACTTCAGTTTTTACCTTTTCCATCTCCAGACGGATGCGCGCAACTTCGCTTAAGCCTATCGCATGGATCTGCTCTGGCGTGAGTTTAGTGCTGGTGTTTTGTCGCGCCAAAAATGCATATTTCGCTGCGCCATTCGGGGTTGCTGTCAGACCAGCGGTATCGCGACACTTTGGCAGATATTCATCAGCGATAAAGTCGTGCAACTTGGTGATCGCTGGCGTGATTTTTTTCACCACCATAGCGCGATAATCGCTACTCAGGCGCTTTCGATCCGCTTCCGAAAATGTGGCGGGAAATTTAATTGCCGGCACATAAAAACCGCTTAGGCTAGGGTTCGCCACCATCTGCGTTTTCAATTGCGCCAGGGTACGTGTCATCAAGACCTTGGGCTGCACCACGCCCTTGCTCATGCCTTCGCGCATATTCGCAATCGCGCTGTCTACCCATCCCGGAAAGCCATCCAGCCGCGTCAAGAAATGCTCATAATTCGCCACTGTCTTAAATGCTTGTGCGCCTTCGGTACTGGCCAGTTGCACCAGCGTCACTGGCATAGAATAAAATTGGTTAATCGGAGTGCGATAAAAATCGTATTGCATTTCTTCCAGATTATTACGAACTTGATAGTCCAACAGGTCGCGGGTAATCCGGTCGGCCGCACTCAATTTTTTTGGATCGATGCGCTTCAATGCCCGCAGAGTGTCGATATTAAGTTTACCAACGTTGGCGCGATGCCCGGCAGTCAGCTCATTAACAAACTTATCTTCGTAACGCTCTTCGCCGGTGAGTTGGCTTGCATCCAAAGGATTGAGCTCAAGGACTTTATCGATATAGCGTTCAGCCAGGGCACTGAGCTGACTTGAAGCGGATGGCGTTACCGTTTTTGCATGGGCAGGACTGGCCAGGAAAAACGCCAAGATGCTGGCGGTGGCGAGCTGAGTTTTAATTTGTAGCGGGAAATGCATAAACGGCTTTCTGAATTTGGCGAAACCCTGACGATACTCGCTTCTCTAAAAAAGCCAACAAAAATGTCAAAATGTTGCGGCATTCAATTCAGAATAAAAGCACCAATTCAGCACTTCCTGACTTCCCCCGCAAACCCGGCCTTCTCGAGTAGAATCTCGGGCTTAAGCCAATCAAATAAACAAGATGAAATCGACTCAGCTGCCCCGCTTTGCACACTCTACGGTCCACCAGGACAATGAACCATGCCGCAATTGCGCGACTGTATTTTGCGGCAATTATTGCCCGGGCTGTGGCCAGGAAGCCCTAACCGGCGCGCCGACCACGATGGGATTCATCTATGAATTTTTAACGCGGAATATTCTGGAGCGTGGAAAATTACCGAGAACCCTGTGGCAATTATTGCGGCACCCGGGTAGTTTGACGGTGGATTTTCTGGAAGGGCGGCGCCAGCGCTCGATCCGGCCGGTACGGCTGTATTTTGGTTTGTCGGTGCTGTATTTTCTCCTGGTTTCGATGACCAGTAACTTCGACCGTGAATTTGCCAACAAGTTTGGTAACGATCGTGATGCCAGCAGCGCGGCCGAAGTAAGTGAGTCAGAGCAAACTAAACATATTCCAGGTAGGACAGCTTCGCCACCATCAGTGCTAGAGCCAAAATTAGAAATGACATCAAAAGACCTGGATTTTTTAGATCAGGTTTTTCCGCAGGATGTTGCGAAGGAATTAAAATGGCGCATCAGTCGTTTCGCCAACCAGCCCGAGCGAGAGGCGGTTCAAGCCCTAACCAACGGCATGATGCACCAGATCTCAAAGGCGATGTTTTTTCTGCTGCCGGTATTTGCCTTTATCTTGAAATGCCTGTTTTTTACCCGACGCATTCCGTATGGCGCGCATTTGCTGTTTGCCTTTCATTACCATGCCATGGTTTTTGCGTGCTTACTGGTGTTGTTGCTGCCACTACCAGGGATAGTTGGATTTATCATTTTTGTGTGGGCATGTTTGTATCTGCCGCTGGCGATGCGCAGGACTTACGATATCGGCTGGCTCTCAACCCTGTGGCGTTGCTTTATGTTGAGTATTTTTTATCTGCTGGCAGTCAGTTTGGCCATGCTGGGTGCATTGGCGGCGACTGTTTTGCTTTGAGTTGGGAATGAGCTGAGGTATTTGGGGTTCGTTTTCCAGATCGCGTCGCAATCTGAAATCTACAAATTACAGCGTACGATTTTGATTTTAGCCCCCTCTCCCGCTCGCGGGAGAGGGTTGGGGTGAGGGCAGTTCAGATACGTAATGCGTATTTATTTGGTGCTTTAAATGCTTTTTGTTTTTGAGCGCTTACGTTTCTCAATCCCCCTCATCCCCAGCCCTTCTCCCGCTAGCGGGAGAAGGGAGCTAGTTCGTTAGCTTGCAATTAGCACCTATTTTGGCAAAGCCCTAAAGCCCATGCTATACAAGGTAAACGCTTGAATATCCACGTTCTCCTGTATCGTCGCCGCCACTGATTTACCGGCACCGTGCCCTGCTTTGACGTCGATGCGTATCAGCGTTGGATTTTCTCCGGTTTGCTTGTCCTGTAACTCGGCAGCAAATTTGAAACTATGCGCTGGCACCACTCTATCGTCATGATCGGCGGTAGTGACCATAGTGGCCGGATAGTGCGTGCCCGCTTTCACGTTATGTACCGGGGAATACGACTTGATGTAGTCAAACATTTCTTTACTGTCTTGCGCCGTGCCATAGTCATAGGCCCAGCCTGCGCCGGCGGTAAAGGTATGGTAGCGCAACATATCCATCACACCCACCGCTGGCAAGGCGACTTTCATCAAGTCAGGGCGCTGCGTCATTGTTGCACCGACCAGCAGGCCACCGTTCGAGCCGCCACGGATCGCCAGGAAATCAGACGAAGTATATTTTTGCGCGATCAGGTATTCGGCCGCCGCAATGAAATCATCAAAGACGTTTTGTTTTTGTGTCTTGGTTCCCGCCACATGCCATTTCTTGCCGTACTCACCGCCGCCGCGCAAGTTGGCCACAGCATAGATACCGCCATTCTCCATCCAGACTGCATTCGCGATGCTAAAGCTAGGCGTGAGACTGATGTTGAATCCGCCGTAGCCATACAGGATCGTCGGATTTTTTCCATCGAGCTTGATACCTTTTTTATGCGTGATGATCATCGGGATTTTAGTGCCGTCTTTTGAGCTATAAAATACCTGCTGCGACACATAATCGGCGCCGTTGAAATCGACTTTTGGTTTGGCGTAAACCGCAGATTTTCCGGCCTGTGATTTGAACGCGTAGACGGTGCCTGGCGTCGTGTAGTTCGTGAAAGTGTAATACAGTCTCGACTCTTTTTTCTTGCCGCTAAAGCCGCTGGCCGTGCCTACCGCCGGCAACTCGATCTGGCGTATTAATTTTCCGTTTTTGTCGTATTGCTTCACTACCGAGACTGCATCTTTCATGTAGTTGGCGAAGAAGTAGCCGCCACCGGTGGATGGTGACAAAACATTCTCGGTTTCCGGAATAAAGTCCTGCCAGTTTTCCGGCGTCGGCTTCTTCACGTCTGCCGTCACGATGCGCTTGTTCGGCGCCTGCAAATCAGTGCGGATAAACAGCTTGCCACCTTGGTTATCGATGACCATGTTATCGCTATTGAAATTGCCGACGATAGTGATAATAGTGCTATCTGGCTTGCTGAGATCCTTGATATACAGTTCATTGCCATAGGTCGAGTTAGCAGCGGAGATGACTAGGTATTTATTGTCCTCCGTGACATGGCCGCCGACATATCTGCGTTTTTGTTCTGTGCCGAAAATAAGCTGGTCATCTTTTTGCGCGGTACCTAATTTATGAAAAAATAATTTATGCTGGTCGGTCTTGGCAGAGAGTTCACTGCCTTTTGGCTTCTCGTAACTGGAGTAATAAAAGCCTTCATTTCCTCTCCAGGAGATCCCGCTAAATTTGACATCGACTAAAGCGTCTTCAAGTATTTTTTTGGATTTGGCATCCATGATGATGACTTTACGCCAGTCACTGCCGCCTTCAGAAATCGAGTAAGCGACTTTGGAGCCGTCTTTCGAAAAATCCAGGCTGCCGAGCGAAGTTGTGCCATCTGTCGAGAAAGTATTCGGATCGAGAAAAACTTCATCTTTTCCGGAAGCGTCTTTTCTGTAGACGACCGATTGGTTCTGCAAACCATTGTTTTTGCTGTAATAGATATACGCGCCCTCTTTGGAAGGTGCGCCGATCTTTTCATAATTCCAGAGCTTTTCCAGGCGAGTCTTTAAGGCGTCGCGAAACGGGATCTTGTCCAGATAAGCGTAGGTAGTTTCATTCTCCGCCTTGACCCAGGCTGCAGTTTCCGCCGACCTGTCGTCTTCCAGCCAGCGGTAGGGATCATTCACCTTGGTCTCGAAATACGTATCGACCACTTCGCCTTTTTTGGTGACGGGATATTGCAGCGCCTGTTGGCTTTCTGCAAATGCAGCAATCGTGGTAATTGCTGGTAACGCGGCCAATATAAAAATAAATTTTTTCATTAAATCAATTTTCTTGGTGAATGCAAAAATCGGTAAATTTCTGCAATCGGGTTGAAGGAGTCTGGCGATTATAATCTGCATCTTATTCTGGGGGGCGAATTGCAAAAATTGTACGTGTATGTCGAGCGCCTCGCCTAAGCTGGCTTGGCTTTTCGCTCCATCCCCCAGGCAGGGGGAAGGTTGGGATGGGGGTCGAACGGTCGAATTACCAACTTCGCTATTTTGACCGCCACACCCCCATCCTAGCCTTCCCCCTCCAAGGGGAAGGGACTTAACACGGCAATTTCAGGCATCTTAAAAATCTAAAATAAAAAAAAGGTGGATACATGCGTATCCACCTTTTGAAAAGCCAACTTAATATTTACTTACTTGCTGAAGAATGGCTATGCAAGAACGTATCTGTCTCCTGAGTCAAACGGGTTTTCTCAGCCAGTTTGGTGCGTGCGCCTTCCATGCCGCGGCTGATCAATGGTGTGAGTTCTGCCGGTGCATGTGCCTTGATCCATGTTTCCATTTGATCCAGCGGTACAGAATTCCAAAATACGTCTGGCGTCATTTGCGTCATCATCATTGTGCCTTCCGGCATCATCGGTGCGATGAGTCGGTCGTAGTTCTTGGTGAAAATCGCCCATGAAAGATCAGGGTTATGT
>JAZJYB010000215.1:0-257 GCA_040390685.1 Pseudomonadota bacterium
CGTCGCCGTGGCGCACGAAGTAATCACTGAGATCGCCAGTGATATGCGTGCAAGTTCGCCGCCCGACGCTACTTTGGCCAAGGGGCGCGCCTGTACCCCGGCATGTCCCGCAACCAGAAATTCAACATGTTCTAGCCCGGTAGAGCTGGCTTCACTCGCTTGCAAGCTGACACTGAAAGCGCCGCCTGTCATGCTGAGTTCTTGCATCGCAACTGTTACCGCATTGCCTAAGTCAGTGGCGACTATCCTGCGTGATT
>JAZJYB010000215.1:267-11245 GCA_040390685.1 Pseudomonadota bacterium
TACTCAGTTGTTGTGCGACTTTCAGATAGTCCTGGTAGGCGCTGGCTTCTTTGACCTTGAGCGCATCCATATCCGAGACGTCGGACAATTGAAGTAACTGCGCCGACAGCGTGGCAAATTCTTGATGCAGCAATTCTGGCGCAACGTAAAAACGGCGCGCTGTTGAATGGATGGACTCCACTCGTGCTTCAACCTCGCGCAAGCGTCTAGGATCTAGCTCGACGCGGCCGAGATAATCATTGAGCGCATAGGCACTCTCTTGCAAATTAATCCGTGCCGAATCAAGCGCGTCGGTAACGGGTTTTAAGGCCGCATCATAACTCTGGAGTTTCAATAATTTTTGCTGCAAGGACGAAAGTCGTGACAGCATAGGCTGGTCTGATTCAGAAATGACATCTGCCGCTTCCTGCGCGCCTTCGAGTAAGCTTGCCGCATGGGCTAATCTGCTATGTTCATGGCTAATTGCTTCCCACTCACCAGGCTTGATCTGGAGTTTTTCCAGTTCATTCACTTGCCATTCTAGACGTTCCCGCTCTAGTAGAATATTTTTCGCATTCTTTTCAAACTCTTCGCGTTGCGTACTGAGTTTTTTCCATAGCTTAAACAAAGAACTGACATTCTGCACAGTAGACAATAAGCCGCCTTGCATGTCGAGTAAGGCGCGTTGCGCATCGGTTTTGAGCAGTGCTTGATGGGCGTGTTGACCGTGAATGTCGACCAAGAGATCACCCAGCGCGCGTTGCTGGGCGGCCGTGGCGGTGATGCCGTTGATGTAAGCCTTGGAGCGGCCAGCGTTGTCGATGACACGCCTTAAGATGAGTTCAGACTCTTCGCCGGAAAAGTCATTTTCGGCCAGCCAGAGTGCGGTACTTTCATTGGCCGAAAATTCTGCCGAGATATCGGCTTTGGCTGCGCCTTCACGCACCATGCTGGCGTCACCGCGACCGCCCAATGCCAATGCCAAAGCATCAATCAGGATCGATTTTCCGGCGCCGGTTTCTCCGGTGAAGACAGTGAAACCGGTAGAAAATTCTAGTTCTATCGCATCGACAATAACAAAATCACGAATGGCAAGCGTGCGCAGCATAGGGGCAGATTAAAAAGGAAAGAAATAGTCGGAATAGTCGGAATAGGCAGCCAGCATTTTAACGTAAAGCGCCTTCAACCGATGGATACTCATTCCAGTGCAGTTTTTCCCGCAAAGTGTCGTAATAATTCCAGCCTTCCGGATGCAAGAAAGTGACTGTATGCGCGGATCGATTGATGATGATGCGATCTTTGGTCAGTAAACTGGCGAAGGATTGCATGTCGAAATTGACGCTCATGTCGCGACCAGCAACAATCTCTATACAGATTTCGCTGGAATCAGATAAGACGATAGGACGATTCGATAATGCGTGTGGTGCGATTGGCACCATGACGATGCCAGATAAATTAGGGTGCAGTAATGGGCCGCCGGCAGATAGGGCATACGCCGTCGAGCCAGTTGGCGTCGAGACGATCAGGCCGTCTGAACGCTGGTTGTACATAAAATGATTGTCAACATCAACGCTCAATTCAACCATGCCAGAGCCTGCGCCACGCGATACTACGATATCGTTAAATGCCATGCCACTGAAGATCTGATTGCCGTCCCTGACCACGATAGCTTGCAATAAACTACGCTGTTCCGTAACGTATTTTCCGTTCAATATTGCCGTGACCGCTGCTATCATGCGCTCGAGCGGAATATCGGTAATAAAACCGAGTCGTCCCTGGTTGATGCCTATCAGAGGAACGTCGTAGGGGGCGAGTTGCCTGGCGATGCCCAGCATAGTGCCATCACCGCCGATGACTATCGCCGCGTCGGCGAGTTTGCCGATTTCTGGCGCAGCCATGACGCTAAAGTCTTGCAGCTCCATATTGAGTGCGGTTTCAGATTCAAACACCACAGTATGTCCAGCCAATTCTAAGAAATTAGCGAGTTCAATAATGGATTCGGTAATGCCTGGGGCATTGTACTTACCGACTAGTGCGATAGTTTTTGCAGAAGAAGTCATAAAGTACTAGGATAGGTCGCATGGGTGAACAAGATTAGAACATAATTAACGCAGTTTTGAATAAGAAAAGTGAATAAGTATGCGGATAAAAGCAGTGTTGTTAGATTTGGATGAAACCTTGTGGCCAGTCGCGCCAGTGATTCAACATGCTGAATCGGCACTTTACGACTGGATGGCGGTTCATACGCCCAGCGTGGTGCAACTTTATTCGATAGAGCAGCTTCGTGCCAGCAGAAACGCATTGATCAAAACCAATCCGCGTTTTGAATACGATTTATGGGCCTTGCGCCACACTTTACTCAGTAATGTTTTTACCGAGTTAGGCGAAGACCCAGAAAAAGCGCATCACGCGATGGCAGTCTTTGCCAATGCACGCAATCAGGTCACTTTGTATGACGATGTAATACCGGCATTGTCGCAATTGAGTGAACATGTGGTTTTGGGGTCGATATCGAATGGCTTTGCAGATCTGCAGGCAATTGGAATTTCGTCGTATTTTAAAGTGTCACTTGCGGCTCACAGTTTTGGATGCGCCAAGCCCGATCCGCGAATTTTTATGGCGGCATGTACCGAGCTCAATTTAACGCCCGATCAAGTCATGGTGGTGGGCGATGACCTGCTACTTGATGTGCATGGCGCGCAGCAAGTCGGGATGCAAGGTGTGTGGATCAATCGGCATCATGTAGACTTGCAACAAACTCATTATGGTCACGTGCGGCCAGATGCAATCATTGATAATTTGCATGACGTCATCAAATACTTATAATCCCAAATCAAGCCGAGCTTGAAATTTCATGTTATTTTTTTAATGTGCGCCTAAAATAAACTTATGCAATTAGATATTCGAGCACAAACTCTCCTTAAGGCTCTGGTTGAACGTTATATAGTTGACGGTCAACCGGTAGGATCTCGTGCTTTATCGACCTTATCTGGTCTGGATTTGTCACCGGCCACGATACGTAATGTGATGGCAGATCTGGAACATATGGGCTTTGTCGCTAGCCCCCATACCTCGGCAGGCAGAGTGCCTACACCCCGTGGTTATCGCATGTTCGTCGATCAACTCTTGACGGTGCAGGCCATCGATGAGGCGGCCTTAGAGACGCGGATGCAATCGCGCTATCTTTCTGGTTCTCCACAGAAAATTATCGCAAATGCTGCTCAAGTTCTTTCTTCTTTGTCACAGTTTGCCGGTGTAGTCATGACCGCCAGACAAGAATCAATTTTCAAGCAGGTCGAATTTTTACGCTTATCTGAAAAACGTATTTTGCTGGTAGTCGTAGCGCCCACAGGCGAAGTGCATAATCGCTTGTTGTTAACCGAAGTTGATTACAATCCATCTCAATTGGTGCAGGCAGCAAATTATCTGAATCAAAATTTTGGTGGGCTTACTTTCGAGGATGCACGTCTGCGCATCAATCACGAATTGCGTCAATTGCGTGATGACATGACTAGCCTGATGCAAGCCGCAGTTGAGGCCGGTAGTGATGCCATGGCGGACCAGTCCGATGAGTTTGTGATTTCCGGCGAACGTAATTTATTAAATGTGGCAGATTTATCATCAAATATGGGATCTTTGCGCAAGTTGTTTGACATGTTCGAGCAGAAAACCGGCTTAATGCAATTACTCGATGTCTCAAGTAAAGCCTCTGGGGTGCAGATTTTTATTGGGGGTGAGTCACAGTTGGTGCCCATGGAAGAGATGAGTATTGTCACTGCACCCTATGAGATCAATGGTAAAATTGTTGGCACATTGGGAGTTATCGGGCCTACTCGTATGGCATATGAACGCGTGATACCGATCGTCGATATAACCGCCAAACTCCTATCTAACGCACTTAGTCACTAAATGAAATTACGCAAATTCTATGGCAAACAATAAAGATATTTCTGTTCTCATCGTTGACGATAATGATATGACACGCGAAACTTTACGCGTGATCTTGCGAAGTGACGATTACAACGTCGTTGGTGAAGCAACCGATGGTGATGTCGCGCTAGACATGGTGAGTAAACTCAAGCCCAATCTTGTTTTATTGGATGTCATTATGCCTAAAGTAAGTGGCATAGAAGCTCTGAAAAGTATCAGATTAATTTCTCCGAATGTTTCCATCATGATGGTAACTGCCAACAAAGATCAGGAAACAGTGACGGAGGCGGTCAGGGCCGGCATTAGTGGTTACATCATCAAGCCATTTAATGCAAAAAAAGTACTGGATACTGTGCAACAAGTAGCAGCAAAAATTCGTTTAAGTCGTGAAACCTCAGCCTAATTGCGAAACTATCTACAGTTTGCGCGTCTTGTGTTCGCAATTGGTTTTTGTGCAGTTGCCGTAGATGGCAAGTGAGTGTTCGGCTATGCTGAAGCCACGTTCTTTTGCCACCAAATTTTGTCTTTTTTCTATTTGTTCGTCGTAAAACTCTTCCACTCTGCCGCAATCGAGACAAACTAAATGATCGTGATGTGATCCTTCATTTAGCTCGAAAGTGGCTTTCCCTGATTCAAAGTGATTGCGGTTTAACAAGCCAGCTTGTTCAAATTGCGTGAGCACGCGATACACTGTGGCAAGTCCAACATCCATATTTTCATTCAGCAGGATCTTATACACATCTTCTGCTGTCAAATGACGTACGTTGTTGTTCTGGAAAATTTCCAGAATCTTGAGGCGTGGTAAAGTCGCCTTCAGGCCGCTTGATTTTAAGTCTGTGCTTGTATTCGTCATGTTTTTGATAAAAAGAGTGCTATGTGCTTTATGATATCGGGTTTTGGCGTCTGTTCATAATTATATTGCCATCTTATATGATCTTAGCCGACCCCACAGTGTTGCTCAATATATTGAGGTTTTTATGCGATTGTTACTAAATAAAATGTCCCAAAACAAAATTGGCGGATTTGCAACTTTGGCTTCGACTTTTTTCTTGTCGGCCTGTGCCTCAAATGCTCCTGTTGCATCGAATGCACCTGCCGCGCAAACGGGAACCAGCGACACGAAGGTGATCGCTCCTACAGGGCTGAATAAATTATGGACTTATATATCGCCGTATAAAATCACGGTTCAGCAGGGGAATTTCATTTCTCAGGAAATGGTATCTCAGCTAAAAGTAGGCATGACGCGCGAGCAAGTGCGGTTTTTGCTCGGCACAGCCTTGTTGACCGATATGTTTCATGAGGATCGTTGGGATTATCCCTTCCGTTTGCTTAAACCAAGTGGCGAACTTATTACCAGTCAGCTCTCGATCACATTCAAGAATAATACTGTCGCACATTTCGAAGGCGGTAATTTGCCAAGCGAAAAAGAATATTTGGCACATATTACGGAATCTGCGATTCTGATCAAGGCGGAATCCATGCCGGTTAGCGAAACTCCAGCCAAGAAATAATAGGATACAAAAATATGACAGCGGTATCGACTCCATTAAGAATTGCAGTTGCCGGTGCTTCCGGGCGCATGGGCAAGATGTTAATCGAGGCAATTGATGCCTCAGAAGATACAGTTTTGATGGGTGCCTTGGATGTCATTGAGTCCCCCATGATTGGTATCGATGCCGCTTTGTTCTTAGGTAAGTCAAACGGTATATTGATAGACTCTGATCTTGCCAAGGCCTTAATTAATTCAGATTTTCTGATTGATTTTACCCGTCCGGAAGGCACGCTGAAACATCTGGACTATTGTGCCGCGCACGGCATCAAGATGATTATTGGCACCACAGGATTTGATGAGGCCGGTAAGGCAGCGATTGCCGCGGCAGCCGAGAAAACCGCCATCGTATTTGCGCCAAATATGAGTGTCGGCGTCAACGTAACACTAAAATTGCTGGAAATGGCGGCGAAGAGTTTTTCCCATGGTTACGACATAGAAATCATTGAGGCGCATCACAGACATAAAGTGGATGCACCATCTGGCACCGCTTTAAAAATGGGTGAAGTAATCGCTGATGCCTTGGGCCGCGATTTAAATGAAGTTGGCGTGTTTTCCCGTGAAGGTGTCACTGGCGAGCGTGATCCATCCTCGATAGGCTTTGCCACCATCCGCGGTGGCGATATCGTCGGTGATCACACCGTGCTGTTTGCCGGGATCGGTGAGCGCGTAGAAATCACCCACAAGTCTTCCAGTCGCGTCACTTACGCGCATGGCAGTTTGCGCGCCGCCCGGTTTCTGGCAGATAAAAAAACCGGCTTATTTGATATGTTTGATGTGCTAGGTTTGAAATAATTTCACCCCTTATTTCAAGCTTGATTTCAACCTTCGTTTCGACTTCCTGAAAGCCTCGACATGCCATCTGCAATTTCAGCGTATTGGACGCAAGTAGATGAAGCCAGTCATCTGGTTTTTTACGTTTTACTAATGATGTCCTTGACGAGTTGGTATACCATTTTGTCAAAGGCATGGTCGTTCTGGCGTGTCCGGAGTGCAGCACCTACGGTACAGGTTTTCTGGCAAGCGCCTACGATACAAGACGCAGTCGCCTTGCTGGCAGAAAAAGATAAAGAAAATATTTTTACGCCTATGGCCCGCGAAGGGATGGGCGCGGTAGATGCAGGTAAAAATGCACACACGCTGAATGCGGAAACTTCATTGTCGGATATTGTTACCCGAGTACTTCGGCAACAGATGAACCTTATTGTCGTTAAATTGGAAGCCGGATTAAGTTTGCTTGCTTCCATTGGTGCAACGGCACCTTTTGTTGGTCTGCTCGGGACAGTCTGGGGTATTTATCATGCCTTGACGACAGTAGCGATGTCAGGCTCGGTGCAACTAGAGCAAATTGCAGGTCCAGTTGGCGAAGCATTAATCATGACTGCACTTGGATTGTTGGTGGCGATACCGTCGGTTCTGGCATACAACGCATTTAACCGTATTAACAGAATCACATTGGCCGAACTAGATGCATTTGCCTACGATTTGCATGCACATCTAACCAAGACATCGACGTGACAATCGGGCGCTTTAATCAATCCGCAAAATCGATGGTGGCGATGTCAGATATCAATGTGACACCGATGGTCGATGTCATGCTGGTTTTGCTGGTGATTTTTATCATCACGGCGCCATTAATTAATCATGCGATCAAGCTTGATTTGCCGATAGCGCAATCGGCTGTCGTGCCGCAAAAAGCAACAGCGATTACGCTCTCTGTTGATGCCAAAGGTGCATTGTATCTCGAGTCAGAATCATTAAATTTTTCTGATCTTGAGGCGCGTATGGCTGCACTTTCCAAAATAAATCCGCAGCCAGAATTGCAGTTACGCGCCGATAAAGAAACCCGTTATGAAGTCATTGCGCAGCTGATGGCTGCTGCTCAGGCACAAGGATTATCTAAAATTGGCTTTATCACGGATGTTAAAACATCTAAAACCGATAAGAAATAGCGCTTGCCAGCGGTCATCCATTGTCTAGTATTTCCGCCGAAGCAGTTATAATCCAAGGTTCCCAGTAATTCCCCCGCATTTATCCGTATTTGTCATTATTCGTTACTATTCGCCACTATTGAGCCGTCATGCAAGAAAAATATACCCCATCCGAAGTCGAGCAATCTGCGCAAACCCATTGGAAGAAAATAGACGCCTATAAAGCCGTTGAAAACGATCCTCGTTTCCCAAAAGGTAAATACTACGCCTGCTCGATGCTGCCATATCCTTCCGGCAAGCTGCATATGGGTCATGTACGCAATTACACCATCAACGACATGCTGGCGCGCCAATTGCGCATGAACGGTTATAACGTTTTGATGCCTATGGGCTGGGATGCATTTGGTTTGCCTGCAGAAAATGCTGCGATCAAAAATAAAGTGCCGCCTGCCAAATGGACTTACGACAATATCGCCTACATGAAGACCCAGATGCAAGCGATGGGTCTGGCGATCGACTGGTCGCGCGAAATCGCCACCTGTTCGCCTGAATATTACAAATGGAACCAATGGCTGTTCCTGAAAATGCTGGAGGCCGGCATTTGTGAGCGCCGTACTCAAGTGGTTAACTGGGATCCGATTGACCAGACCGTGCTGGCGAATGAGCAGGTGATCGATGGCCGTGGCTGGCGCTCCGGCGCCCTGGTCGAGAAACGTGAAATTCCTGGTTATTATCTGAACATTACCGACTACGCCGAAGAGTTGCTGTCGGCTGTCGCCAATCCGGAAGACCCGAACTATTTGTCTGGCTGGCCAGAGCGCGTGCGCCTGATGCAGGAAAACTGGATAGGTAAATCCGAAGGCGTGCGTTTCGCCTTCACGCACGAGATCAAGGACGCCAGCGGTGCCTTGATTCAAGACGGCAAAATGTACGTGTTCACAACGCGCGCCGACACCATTATGGGCGTGACTTTTTGCGCCGTGGCGCCGGAACATCCATTGGCGACACATGCCGCAGCCAGTAATCTTGGCCTGGCGGCATTCATCGAAGAATGCAAAAAAGGCGGCACCACCGAAGCCGAATTGGCCTTGCGTGAAAAAGAGGGACAGCCTACCGGCTTGTTCGTCACGCATCCACTGACTGGCACGCAAGTTGAAATCTGGGTCGGCAATTATGTCCTGATCACTTACGGCGACGGCGCTGTCATGGGCGTACCTGCGCACGATGAACGCGATTTTCTTTTCGCAAAAAAATACAATCTGCCTATCAAGCAAGTGGTTGCGCTGGAAGGCGAAACCTATTCCACCAATAGCTGGGCGGATTGGTATGGCGACAAACAGCGTGGCCTGACGATCAACAGCGGCGAGCTCGATGGCTTGAACTGCAAGCAAGCGGTGAGTAAAGTCGCCGAGCTGATGGCGGCCAAAGAACTCGGTGAGAAAAAAACCACATGGCGTCTGCGCGACTGGGGCATCAGCCGCCAGCGCTATTGGGGCACACCTATCCCTATCATCCATTGCGATGCTTGCGGCGCGGTGCCAGTGCCGGAAAAAGATTTGCCGGTGGTGTTGCCAGAAGATTGCATTCCTGATGGTTCGGGTAATCCATTAAACAAGCGTCTGGATTTCCTCCATGTGGCGTGTCCAAGTTGCGGTAAGCCAGCCAAGCGCGAAACCGACACTATGGATACCTTCGTCGATAGTTCCTGGTATTTCATGCGCTACTGCGACGCCAGTAACGATAATGCGATGGTCGCTGAAGGCAGCAAATACTGGATGCCGATGGACCAATACATCGGCGGTATCGAACACGCGATTTTGCATCTGCTGTATGCGCGTTTCTGGACCAAGGTGATGCGCGATCTGAAGCTGATCGATGCAAGCGAACCTTTCGCCAAATTGCTGACGCAAGGTATGGTATTGAAGGGCGCGTTCTTCCAGAAACCTGAAGGCGCGGGCAAGAATTATTTCTGGGAAGAGGAAGTCAACGTCATCACCAACGAACAAGGGCAGATCACAGGCGCGACTTTAAAAGCGGATGGCTCCAAGCTCGAATACGAGATGACGACCATGTCCAAATCCAAGAGCAACGGGGTCGATCCGCAAGAGTTGATCAACCAATACGGTGCAGATACCGCACGCCTGTTTGTGATGTTTGCCTCGCCACCTGAGCAGACGCTGGAATGGAATGATTCCGGCGTTGAAGGCGCACATCGCTTCTTGCGCCGCGTCTGGAATTTTGGTTTTAAACATGCCGATACGCTGCGCGCTGCGGGCGCGGTCACTGGTGATTTGAGCGCCGATAACAAAACCCTGCGTTGCGAAGTCCATACGATCTTGCGTCAGGTTAGCTATGACTATGAACGTATGCAATACAACACGGTCGTGTCCGGCGCGATGAAATTGCTGAATACGCTGGAAGCCTTCAAGCTCGAAGGAGCTGGCCATGCGGCGGTCTTGCGCGAAGCTTTCGGCGTTTTGCTGCGTGTCTTGTATCCGGCTTGCCCGCATTTGACGCATGTCTTGTGGGAAGAATTGGCTTATGCCACTGCCTATACGGATATCCTGAATACACCTTGGCCGCAAGTCGACGAGGCTGCCTTGGTGCGCACCGAGGTTGAGATGATGATCCAGGTCAACGGTAAACTCCGCGGCAGTATTACGGTCGCCAAAGATGCGGACAAAGCGACGATAGAGGCAATGGCGCTGGCGAATGAAAGCGCCCAGAGATTTTTTGAAGGCACGCCTAAAAAAGTCATTATCGTACCTGGTAAGCTGGTTAACATCGTCGCCTGATCGGTGCCTGAATATGCTAAGTTTTTTCAAACAATCAAGAACTTTTCTAAAATTATTGCTTAGCCTTTGCATAGCCATGAGTTTGCTGAGTCTGAACGGCTGTGGCTTCGCTTTGCGCGGCCCTGTCAACTTTCCATTTGCCAGTATTTATGTGGGATTTCCAGATAGTTCGCCATTGGGTGGAGAGCTCAAAAGAAATATTCGCGCCAATGGAAAAACCCTGATTTCAGCGGATCAAAGTTCTGCCGATGTCGTGCTGGAAGTGGTGGGCGAAACGCGCGAAAAAACCATACTCTCGTTGAATAGCCAAGGTCGTGTGCGTGAATATAACTTAACTTATAACTTACGCTTTCGTGTCAAAGATAAGACCGGTAAAGAGGTTTTAGAGCCGACTACCATCAGCCTGAAGCGCAATATCAGTTTTAATGAAACGCAAGTGCTGGCGAAAGAGGCCGAAGAGGCTTTACTGTATCGCGACATGCAAAGTGATCTGGTGCAACAGATCATGCGACGCCTTGCTGTATTGAAGATGGATTAATGATGCTCGCGCATCATTCCCTCACCCCAGCCCTCTCCCTCGCGCGGGAGAGGGTGAGAAATGAACATGACCATGTCATGTTTGGAGAAGATTGACATGCAGCTGCGTTTTGATGCGATCGACGGACACCTGGCAAAAACGCTGGCGTCTTTGTATGTCATCACCAGCGATGAATTTTTGCTGGCGCTGGAAGTCGCCGATAAGATCCGTCGCGCAGCCAAAGCGCAAGGTTTTCTAGAGCGGGAAATACTCACTG
>JAZJYB010000216.1:0-17645 GCA_040390685.1 Pseudomonadota bacterium
AAAAAATGCTCTCTTAAGGCGATGACTTCGGAACTGATTTCGGCTACCGCAATGCTTGAAGTCGGCAGATACGCATAGCAGTATTTGGGTAAAGAGCCGCCACCCAAACCTATCATGCCTATATTTTTTGGCGCCGGATTGAACAGCAAAAAGCCCATCATGGTCCGGGTATACCCCAGCACCAATTCATACGGTGAATCGGCGCGCATTTCACTTTGCACTGCAGTGATCGTAAAGTGCAGCGAGGTCGACTTTTCAGACTGGTAGATATAGGTTTTTTTATCGCTCATTATTTCAAGCAACTGCTGAAAATTTTCTATGATCATTCAATCCACCTCGTCAACATCATCCGCATTTATTCTATCAGCTTTAGATGCAATTTCAATGATAATGACATTATCATGTTTTTTTGATGGGAAATGCCTCTCTGGCCAAAACGTCAGCTAAACTTTCTTGCTCGGGGAATTTGCCAGCAAACTTTTTTCGCTTAGGCTGTGCTTTGGTAAGATGTCGGAAAACGTGTAATCTCCTTATGTAGCACCAGTAACAGCAGCCTATGACCGCCAATTTTCAAAAAATAAGATTTTTTAGACGACGCATTCCTTCATTTGAGTGCATACCCGGCTGCCACGATTGCTGCGGCCCGGTGACAGCATCGTCTGAGGAAATGTCCAGGCTCCCGCTTAAAAGTGACGAGCAACGCGATGTTGCGTTGGCCAACTTAAGCTGTCCGCATCTAGGGGAAAGGGGCTGTGAAGTGTATGACGAGAGGCCGTTGATCTGTCGCCTGTTTGGCACCACGCCTAGCTTGCCTTGCCCGCATGGCCGGCGTCCGGAGGAAATGATAGATCCGCTGATAGAGCAGGAAATTCATCAATTTCACCAGTCTACGCGGCAAGTATTGGTTTGATTCAGCTGAACTACTTGCCGATAAACTCACGATAAAAATCAATGAAGGCGCGCACTCTGGCTGGCACGTGGCGGCCAGGTGGCAGCACTGCGTAGATGCCGCCGGTGGGCAGTGTCCAGTCTGGTAACAGTTGTACCAATTTCCCGCTTTTAATCGCCGCTAGGGCGGTGATTTCTTCCAGGGTGGAAATCCCGGCACCGTGTTCGATCAAACCTAGCAAGGCGCTCGGCGCATCGGCCTGCAGGCGCGATTTCATGTGTACGGTCTGGCTTTGTCCTTTTCCATTGCTAAATTTCCAGGTCAGTGGGGTTGGCAGCAAGGACAGGGCAAGCCAGGCATGTTCGCTCAAGTCCTGTGGCTGCTTTGGGGTACCGTGTTTTTTCAGATAGGCCGGCGCGGCCACCACAAATTGGCGAAACTCGGCGAGCTTGATGGCGCGCTGTGAAGAATCGCGCAACCAACCCATGCGGAAGGAGAGATCAATACCATCCGCTACCAGATCGCTAATCCGGTCGCCGGTACGCAAGTCTATGCGCAGTTGCGGATGCAGGATGGCAAAGCGGGCGATGGCCGGCGCCACCGATTGACTCGCATGATTCACGCTGGCGGATACACGTAACAGGCCAGTGAGTTGGCCCTGCTCGCTACCCACTTGCGTGAGCGCATCGCGCAGACCCAGCAATAACGGTAGGCATTGCTGATGCAGGTTGCGGCCCGCTTCAGTCAGCGTCACCTGGCGTGTAGTGCGAGTGAACAGCGCGACACCCAGTTGTTTTTCCAGACGGCTGATTTGCACGCTGATTTTTGCCTTGGCCACGCCCAGCCTGTCGGCCGCCGCGGTAAAGCTTTTTGCCTGCACCAGCGCATCGAAAATGCTGAGGGCATTTAGGTCTATCTGATCGAGCATGGACATGCATCCAAAGTATTTGATAAGAATTGTAGAACAATGAATTATTGATTATGCCGTTTATCTAGTCAATCAATAATGTCAAACTGCCTGCGGTTCAAACAGTTTGCTGCACGAAGTTACGCAACTAAGTTACTCAACTAAATTACTTAAGGAAAAAATATGAAAATCGCACTCATAGGCGCAACAGGTTTCATCGGCTCTGCCATACTCAAGGAAGCGCTGGCACGCTCACATCAAGTCACCGCTCTGGTCGCGCATCCGGAAAAGCTCGCAGCTGTAAACAATCTGCTAGCCGTTGCCAGCGACGTGCAAGATCTGCCTAGATTGACGCAACAGCTGGCGGGATTTGATGCGGTGATCAGCGCCTTCAGCGGCCACGCCAACAGCGATACGCTAGGCTATTACGTGGCCGGGATCAAGAACATCATCCAGGCGGCCAATGACGCCAAGGCGCCACGTCTGCTGGTGGTCGGCGGTGCTGGTTCGCTGGAAGCGGCGCCGGGAGTGCAAGTGATGGACACGCCGACCTTTCCTGCGGAATATAAGGCCAGTGCCGAAGGTGCACGCCAGGCACTGAATCTGCTACGTCAGGAAGCAAGCTTAAACTGGAGCATGCTCAGTCCCTCGGCACTGATCGCACCGGGCACCCGCACAGCGCAGTTCCGTTTGGGTGGCGAGCAGTTGCTGCTTGATGCAGCCGGCAAGAGCCATATTTCGGTGGAAGATTATGCGGTGGCGATGATCAATGAGCTGGAGCAGGCAGAACATTGCCGTCAGCGGTTTACGGTCGGTTATTAAGCGCTAACTTAGCGCTAACGTAAGAGCTCAAGCCAGAAAGTCAAAAACGTTGTCCACGAAAGACACGAAAGGAACGAACAAAAAAATACGAAAAATTATGGTTTTTCAATTTTGCTTTTTTTTCGCGTTTTTTGTGCCTTTCGTGGTCAAAAAAATGTATCTATTAGTTGACGAAACTCACCCGCTTGCCATTGACGTTACGTTGTGCCGGATTGCCATACACGGTGATGTGGCCAGAACCGTTTGATTGCGCGATCACATTCTGCGATACCGCAGCCGTCAGCTCGCCAGAACCATTGCTGCTGAGGTCGGCAGTCTCGCTAGTCATGCCGGTCAGATTGGCGCTGCCGGAACCATAAATGTGCGCCATCAGGTTGCGTACATTGCCGCTGGCATTGAGTGAGCCTGAGCCATGAATGCTGACGTTAAGTTCATCGCCACGTACCTGCCCCAGATTGACTGCGCCGGAACCGTGGATTTTGACGAAAGCGGTTTTGCTTTCCAATGCGCTGGCATTGATACTGCCCGAACCGTTGGAGTGGATCGTCAGATTGCTGACTTTTCCTTGCAGCTGGATGGTACGTGAGCCGCTATTTTGCACACTGATGTTGCCGTCGTTAAGGCCATTGACCATCAAGCGTCCAGAGCCGTTAGAGACCACATTGTGCAATGCTGGTACGGTGTAAATCACTCGTATCGGGTTGTTGCTGTCGAAGCGTTCATCGATCCAAATTTTTTGTATGTCGCTGCTGCTGGCGGCGGCGCGTGGCAACAGCTTGCTGGTCGGGCCGCTGTTGACCGATTCAGTATGGACTAACGCCAGCAAATTGCTGTCGCCGATAATCTCCAAAGAGGCGGTGTTACCTACCCTGACTTCCACTTGCATAGGGCCGCTGATACTCAATGAGGATAGCGCGCTGACGGCACGATTTTCCGTCACGATGTCGCCATTGCCTTTGACGGCGAAGCCGGATGAATAAATAGACTCGGCGCTACTATAGTGAAAACCCGGCGCAAAAAATCCGCTTTGTGACGAACTGCAGCTATTGCGACCTCAACGGCGAAATGGCTGCATTAAATGGTGAGCCGTGAATTTTTAATCTGCCATCTGCTGGCGCCGGAACTGCCAGGTCGCCAGCGAGCCAAACAACAGGCTGAACAGCAATAACACACCTATCGGGGCTAAGGCCGCATCCAGCCCAAGGCCACGCCAGGTCATCGCATCGAAGCCGTCCACCGCCCAGCGGGTTGGAATGTATAGCGTCACGTTTTGCAGCCATTGCGGAAACATAAAAGATGGCATCCAGGCGCCGCCTAACATGACCATCACCAGGGTGGCAAACACAGCGATGCCACGCGCCGCTTCCGGGGTTTTTCCAAAGGCCGCGATCAAGAGGCCAAAACTCGCCGTCATTAAGGAAAAACTGATCGCCACGCCGGCAAAACCGATGGCGCTACCGAGTATCTGCACTTTAAATACCAGCATGGCAAAGGCAAAAATAAAGCAAGTTAACGCGAAAGCGATCAAGGCGCAGGAAAGGCCGCGCGCTAGCACCAAGGTATTCACGTTCAAGGGTGCGGCTAACAGGCGATTCCATATGCCGAGTTTGCGCGCCAACAAAATACCAATACCGGCGTCGATCGCCATGAATAGGATGAATTGCACTGTCATCCCGGCAAATGAATGGGCATAACCATTGTATTGGCTGGCAATCGAGTCACTGGCTGTCATCGCTTCATCTTTGGTATTGAAGGGCATCGATAATCCCGCTTGCGCCGGCTTGGACGCACCGTCTGCCATTGGTTTTTTCTCTGAGGTTTTCTGATAGTCCTGATACTTTTTCAAACTGCCTAAAAAACTCGCCAATTCTTTTTGCTCTGGATATTTGTCTGCGTCGGCGCCAAGTTCAGCTAAACTTTTATCCACCATCTGATTGCCGGATTGTCCGTTAAACATTTCGCTGCTGACGCTTTGCATGACTTGCTGGGTCAGCATGCCCTTGACCATCGCCAGTACTGCGCTCTGGGATGGATCATAAAATAGCGGCAAGTCGGGTTTTGCCTTGGCGCCAAATAGGGCAGCGCCGGCGGCTTCGCCAAAGCCAAGGGGGATTTGCACGGCAGCGCCAAGTTTGCCTTTGCGCACCAGCTCCTTGGCTTTGTCCAATGTCAATTCAGTGATGGACAGGGTAGGCTCTGCCTTGAGTCCGGCGAGAATTTTCTGACTGATCACGTGGTCGTCTTGCATGACTACCGCGAGTTCGATTTTCGCGGCTTCTTTATTGCCGCTTCCTCCCATGATATAGCCGAAAAATGCGGCTAAAACGATAGGCATAAGTAGTGTGATAAATAGGGCGCGGCGGTCACTGATGAACAGGATCAGGTCTTTACGTATCAGGGCGAATAAGGCGATCATATTTTTTACTCCGGTCAATTCAGTCGCGTAAGCTGCGGCCAGTTAAGGTGAGAAACACATCTTCCAATTTGGTTTTTGCGGTCGAGAAATGTAGCGGTACGCATCCCGATTGTGAAATCCAAGTTAACACTGGCAGTGCAAAATCCGGTGTAGTTAAGGCGATGTTGATTTGCTTCCCGCTGTCTAAGGTTTGCACATTTGTGACACCTGCCTGTTTAGCCAAAGAAGACAAAATTTCTGCGCTCAAGGGAGCTGCGCATTCGATGTTGAGCGCCGCCTGTGCGGGCAGACGCTGGAACAAGGCCGAAGGGCTTTCATCGGCGATGACTTTGCCGTGATCAATAATCACGATATGGTCAGCCAGCCGCTCGACTTCTTCCATGTAATGGCTGGTATAGATCAGCGCTTTGCCCTGGTCTTTCAAAATCTCCAGGCTATCAAAAATCGCGTTGCGGCTTTGCGGATCAACCCCTACCGTAGGTTCATCAAGAATTAACAGTTCTGGCTCATGCAATAGCGCGGCCGCGATGTTCAGGCGCCGCTTCATCCCGCCCGAAAACGTCGCAGGCTTGTCCTTGGCGCGGTCGAGCAAATTCACCAGCTCTAATACGGCATCACAACGCGACGCCAGACGTGTACCCGATAGCCCATACAGGGCACCGAACAGTTTGAGATTCTCGCGCGCCGATAAATTCTCGAACAAGGCAAGATCCTGCGGTACCAGGCCGATCTTTTGTTTGGCGCTGTTGTTGCCGGCACTCATCAGCTGAGCGCCAAGTAAAACCTGTCCCTGGTCGGGTGCCAGCAAACCGCAAATCATGTTGACTGTGGTGGATTTACCGGCACCATTCGGGCCTAGCAAACCCAAGGTCTGCCCCGCCTTCAATGAGAAGCTAACGGTATCAACGACTTTGCGTTCTCCGAAGGATTTGCTGAGCCCTTGCACATCGAGTAATACATTGGTCATGGTGACGATCCTGGTTTTAAAAACGTATTTGAAAGGTGGCAACTTTTAACCTACACTGAAAATCTAACACGTCGCGTCTGCGTTCCAGCGAATGATTATGCATGCACGGCATTTTGTCTAGAGCGTAAGACTATAGAAAACTTTTTGTGAGGAGCACTTCATGTTCAATACGAATCGCATCATCGCCAGCAAACGCACACTATTTTTCTCTTCTATCCTATCCGCTTTGTCCGCCGCGTTGCTTTGTAGCATCACTCCGATTGCGCTGGCGGCCGATTTGACACAGGAAGAACTGGCCGCTGAACTCACCACATTGATGAAATCAGCGCGCCTCGTGATATCTGACAATCAAGTCATGATCAATGATGCTGAAAAGGGCGACAAAGGTTTGTCCGCGGAAAAAGTGCTTAGCACCGCCAAAGACAATTACAAGAAAGCGGCTGGAAAAGCATTGCCAACGCCAGCGGCAGGCAGTCTGGAAGAACGTAGCCAAAAAGCCATGATCGAGAGCATCGTCGAAACCATGACTAAGAATCAGGCGCTGATCAATGAAAAGGGCAAGGGTTACAAAGGATTCTTGCCG
The DNA here is from genome assembly GCA_040390685.1 of Pseudomonadota bacterium. Classification (GTDB taxonomy): domain Bacteria; phylum Pseudomonadota; class Gammaproteobacteria; order Burkholderiales; family Burkholderiaceae_D; genus Undibacterium. Next base: position 6,585 of record JAZJYB010000216.1, read on the forward strand.
GCAGTTTTTGCGCGTCAGGTGGCAGAGGCATTTACCACGAAAATGAAAGGTGAAATCAGCGTCAAGCTGACGGCACCGAAAGAGCTGATACGCAACCGCGCGAATCGGCCTGACGAGTGGGAGCACTCAGTCATCGTCCAGCAGTTTAAAAAAGCAGATTATGTCAAAGGCCATCCTTATTCGCAGACAATATCTAATGATTTCCGTTATCTGGTACCAGAATATTATGGCGCGACTTGCCTGCAATGCCATGGTGAACCTAAAGGTGAAAAGGATATCAGCGGCGGCCTGAAAGAAGGCGCTAAACTCGGTGATTTGGGAGGGGCGCTCAGTCTGACAATACATAAAAAATAGTTTTAGGACTGACGCAAAATCGCCCCAGCGTCGTTGCACTCGCCTCGCCGTGCTAAAGCACTGTCTTCGGAGGTGCGCCTAGCTGGAACAATTTTGCGTCAGTCCTAAGTTTCAAAGATAACGCCACCGGTGCTAGCAGAAGCGGCAGCGCGAAACGTTGGATATCGATTGGGAGATGCATATGCTATCGCTTTTTTCTGACATGAAAATTAGTGCACGCCTGATATTTGGTTTTGGCGTGATGTTATTTTTAATCGTGCTGATGGCGTGGCTAGGCTTTTCGCGTATCCAGGAAGTGCAAGGGCGACTGGAGGAAACCACCAGTTCCACCATGGTCAAAATCAAGCTGGCCAATTCCATGCGCGACTCGGTGCGCGCTGCCGGCGACTCAATCCGCAATTTAGCTTTGCTGATCGAAGAAAATCCGGTGGAGGTCGATATCGCGCGTATCGTCAGCGAGCGGAAAAAATATGACGAAGCCGTGGTCGCGCTCACCAAATTGGTCACCAGAGAATCTGGCAAGGTATTGTTGAGCAAGATTGCTGCGGCAAGGCAAAACTCCGGGCCCTTGATCGACAAGGTCCTGGCACTCGCGAAAGACCAGAAAAATGCCGAAGGCACCGCAGTCTGGCGCACCGAATTGCATCCTGAAGAAATTAAGTGGCAAGCCGCACTCGAAGAAATGGTGCAGTTGCAAGATAAATTTGCGGTTGCTGAAGCCACTAGTGCACGTGCCGCCTACGAAAGCACGGCGCGCCTGCTGTTGATACTGGCGGTGCTGGCGATTGCCTTCGGTGTCACCGTCGCCATCTTGATCATCCGTGCCATTACTACCCCTATCACGCGCGCGATCAACGCCACGCATGCCGTGGCCGCTGGCGACCTGTCGATACAAATAGATTTTGCAGGAGATAGTGAAACTTCACAATTATTGAATGCGCTTTCTGGCATGAAAGATAATTTGATCAAGATAGTCAGTGATGTCCGGCAAATTGCCGATAGGGTCGCGATGGGCTCTGGCGAAATTTCGACCGGCAATAATGATTTGAGTTCGCGCACCGAGTCGCAGGCGAGTGCACTCGAGCAAACCAGCTCTTCGATGGAGGAGCTGAATTCCACCTTGCAGCAAAATGCCGAACACGCGCGTCAGGCCAATCAATTCGCCCAGAGTGCCTCGATGGTGGCGGTCAAGGGCGGTGATGTGGTCAATGAAGTGGTCGATACCATGAAGGAAATCAACGACAGCTCGCGGAAAATTGTCGATATCATCAGCGTGATAGACGGAATCGCATTCCAGACTAATATTCTGGCGTTGAATGCGGCGGTGGAAGCGGCCCGTGCCGGTGAGCAAGGCCGGGGTTTTGCAGTGGTCGCAAGTGAAGTGCGTAGCCTGGCTCACCGTTCAGCCGATGCCGCCAAAGAGATCAAAAACCTCATTTCTGCCAGCGTGGAAAGGGTAGACCGCGGCAGCATATTAGTTAACCAGGCTGGTGTCACGATGCAAGAAATTGTCAGCTCGATCAAAAAAGTCAGCGACATCATTGGTGAAATCACTTCCGCCAGTGCAGAACAGACGGCCGGGATAGGGCAGATTAGTCAAGCCGTCAATGAAATGGATCACACCACCCAGCAAAATGCGGCCTTGGTAGAAGAAAGTGCAGCGGCGGCCGAAAGTCTTAAACGCGAAGCGCAACATCTGGTCGAGGCAATGCAGGTATTTAATCTTGGGCGCGAGTATCAGGCGAGCGCAATTGCCGCGCCACAACCAGCAGTTTCGCCGGTAGCTAAACCTGCCAAAAAGAGCGTGCGTGCAATAGCGGCTAAACCTAAGGTTTTAGCGGAATCGACGAAAAACAATGCAGCAAATATTGAAGATGAATTTGAAGAATTTTGAACAGCGTTTTGCTAGCTTGAGCGGAAAGTTATAAGAAAAAGCAGCTTTAAATCAGGTACCTGATTCAACGCTGCTTTTTAACATTTCTACACTCAACAGGCGGCGACCAAGCCGCCTATTGGTTATCAACTTAGGTATCAATGATGACGGTCCCAGTGGCCTTCCCTGAAGTGCCAGGAATGGCCATTATGTTGCCAGTGATGTGGTACCCAGACATGCCCGTGGCGTGGCGCTTCCCAGTGCCCCGGGTGCCAGATGTGTCGCCCCCCCTCCCAAAACCACGCTCCGCCTAGCCAGATGTATCCTGCGTAAGGTGCTACGCCGATGACTTCTACCTCGGGTGCTGGTGGCGCAACCTGCACCACGACCTCATTTTGACGATACGGTTCGTAGTAGGCACCGCGTGGTGCAACAACACACCCGCTGATAAAGATCGCCAGTGCTATGCCAATTGCTGTTAGTGGAAATTTTTTCATTTTTCAACTCCAGTTAATGTGATTTGTCAGACAAAGGTTTGTCTGAGACAGACTATGTTAACGATGATTCTGTCCATAAAGTTGACTGCGAATTTGTAAAGATTTGCAACAGCTTGAATTTTAAGATTGTGCAACTCTTTGAGGGAATTAATGTCCATGCTTGGCTAGACACATTCTGCCTATCCGCGAAACATGCAATATTAGACTTGCGGCGTGGAATACTTTAACCCACATTTGCCCAATGAAAAAGAACTCTTAGATTTTCCGATTCAATTTTCCCATCGTGAACAAACTTATTTCCCCATCTATGAAACTTAAAAACTCCGCCCTTTCCCTGTGTTTGACACTGCTCACCTCGCAGCTAATGATGCAAGCCACGGCTTTCGCGCAAAAAGACAATTTGCCAGCCCTTACTATCAGTGCAACAAAATCTGCCGCAAGTATCGCGCCGGCGTTGCAAGCGACTATCGATAAAATTTCTGCCAATGCGATGCGCGGCCATTTGTCTTTTCTGGCATCAGATTTGTTGGAAGGGCGCGATACGCCTTCGCGTGGTCTGGATTTGGAGGCGGAATATATCGCGGCGCAATTTCGCGCATCAGGCCTGGAAGCGGTTGGTGATGATGGCTATTTTCAGACCGCGGATTGGAACAAGATTAAGTCGGCACGACGCAATCCAGATGCAGCAGAAAATGCAGACGTCGCGACAATTCCACCATTGAAAGTGCGCAATGTGGTCGGCATCTTGCGTGGTTCTGATCCGCTGTTAAGAGACAGCTATGTCTTGGTCACAGCCCATTACGATCATTTGGGCATACGCAAATCCCTTTTCGGCGAAAAAATCTACAATGGCGCCAATGATGATGCCAGCGGAACAGTGTCGGTGATCGCCCTCGCGCAAGCGTTTGCTGCGATGCCAGAGCGGCCAAAACGCAGTATCGTTTTCATGACTTTTTTTGGTGAGGAAAAAGGCCTGGTCGGCTCGCGCTACTACGGCGCTCATCCGATTTTCCCAATCGAAAAAACCGTCGCTGGCATCAATATTGAACAAGTGGGTCGTACCGATGATACAGAAGGGGCACAAGTGGCCTCGCTCGCGGTAACAGGGTTTGATTTCTCTGAAGTCGGCGCGATTATTCAACAGGCTGGTCTGGCGACAGGGGTCAAGGTCTGGAAACATCCAGTGAATAGCAACAGGTATTTTGGCGCCAGCGACAATCAAGCCTTGGCCGACCAAGGCATTCCGGCGCATACCGTCAGCGTAGCTTACGAATTTCCGGATTACCACGGTACCGGTGACCATTGGGATAAAATCGATTATGAGAATATGGCCAAAGTCGACCGGACTGTAGCCTTGGCGATAGCGAGCATTGCGAATGATGACAAGGTACCGCAATGGGACGCGGCTAATCCGAAAGCGGCCAGGTATCTGGCGGCGTGGAAAGCGCGCCAGGTAAGGAATTAAATTCAAGAAATTAAATTCACCTCAGACTTGGATTGCATTTCAAGTTTGAATTTAAGAACCAATACGATTCCCTCATTTTTTATTCAGATACTCCTGTTTTCCTTATTCGCTTTTACGCTTATGAGGAAACCAATTTCTTTTACAACCTCATTTCGTTGCGATAATTTCTCAATTCGTCGCATTGAGGCCTTTGCCTGGTTTTTTCTCAACATACTAGTGCTTAGTTTATTTTGACGTATGGCGCGTGATCACAAACGCAATTACCGAATAAGTCGTTTAACTAGCGAGAGAAAATTGAAAATAAATTTCATAAAAATTACTGCGTCGGTAACATTTGCGACAGTTAGTCTGGCCGCCCAGGCAGCGGAGTTCGTAGCTTGCGAAGACGCAAATACGCTAGCTTCGCTCAAGGGAAGCGTATGCGCAAAACTGCAAACGCCACTCAATTTCGATAAACCTGCGGCGGGCACGGTTTCACTTTTCATCAGAAAATTTCCAAGCGAAAAAAAGACCAAAGGAACTGTCTGGTTGATTACTGGTGGTCCCGGCGAATCTGGCGCCTCGATGTACGCACAATTGAAAACTCTGAGGCGCAGCTTTCCTGATTTCGACCTAATTATTCCAGATCATCGTGGTACCGGTTATTCAAGCCGTCTATGCCCGGCAGAAGAATCGATCGCAAGCCCGGGCGGAAGTAATTTATCTGGTGCGGAATGGGACACATGCTACTCTGATATTGCGCGCAATCCTGAGCGCGCTATGCAGTTTTCTATCACCAATGCGGCGCATGATCTGCGGGTCATGATTCAAAAAAATCCTTCAAGCAAACCTGTCTACTTGTATGGAGTTTCATATGGGTCACAATTGGTCTTGCGCCTATTTGAACTTGGTGCGATTCCAGTCAAAGGTCTTGTTTTGGATTCGCTGGTTCCTTTACAAACCGCGCCGAAGTGGGAGCTGAGCCGCCGTTCGCAAGTGCTTGATGATATCGGCAGAAAATTGCTCAAGCAATGTGATGAGAACGACGAGTGCCATCAAATGATGGGGGCGCCAGGCGAGCAGGTACTTGCCGGCCTGCTTGAAAAAGCGAAATTACATCCTGAGATGATTAGCAAGATACGCGGTGGTAATCTAAAACAGTTCTTGGGTAGCTTGCTAGATTTCCCACCGCTGCGCGCACGCATTCCGTACCTGATCAAAGACCTTGAGAGTGGCAGCGAGAAGGAGCTCGCGTCGATTTTGCAGAAGTCGGATCGTTTGGCGGATTCTTTCGGTGAGTTCCCTCAACTGCCACCGTCAATTCCTTTGGTGGGCATGATCTCGTCTTCGGAAAACAATTTGCGCCCGGAACTGAGTGCGGCTGAACTCAAGGCGGAAGATGAAAATTTGCTGTTTTCCAGCAGTTTGCCGGGCTATCTGGTCAAGCCTGCATTGCCCTTGTATCAGCGCGATAAGTACTTCGGGAAAGACGACGCTCATTTGCCGCCAACGCTAGTGCTGCAAGGAAGCATGGACCCGAAAACCCATTACGAAGGCGCGCTTGAACACATACAGTTGATGCGTGCGCATGGCAAAGTGAATTTGGTCACAGTCACCGGTGCCCCGCATTTCATCGCGATGTTTGCGCCAGACTGTTTTGCCCGCGCAAGCCGCGCCTTTATTCAAGGGCGATTAAAGACCGATCAAAGCTGCCGGATGTAAAAATCGCGCGATACTATAATGCTTAACCAGTGAGATAAAAGTACAAGGGGTGAGTATGCGTAGGATGTGGCAAATTTATGGCCTGGCCTGGGTGGTATATGCCTGCCTGATCGCTATCGTGTTGCAAATTGACGATGTCACTAATGGGCGATTCAATTTTGCGGATGTCTTGTTGGTTTTTGTCAGTATATTGCCAGCGCCGCTATTGTTGTCTCTGGTCTGGCCTTTAACAGGCTATCTTGAGCGCAATCAGGCGCCTACCGGCAGAATGGTGAGTATGCATTTGGTGGGCGCGCTGGCGTTTAGTGTCGTGGTGTTTGTATTGAATTACCTGATTTATTTCAGGCTGCTTGGTATCCGTAAACAAATGCCATTGGCTAGGGAAACCTGGCCTTTTCTATATAACCTGTTGATGTACGGCGTAGTCGCAGGTGCGTTTCACGGTGTGCGCTCTAGCCTGGCTTCACGCCGGCAGGCTTTGGCCATCAGTCAGGCGCAAATGCTACTCACCGCCGCGGAACTCACCGCATTACGCAATAAATTGAACCCACATTTTTTGTTCAATACCCTGCATTCGATTATCGCGTTGGTGCGCAAGGATGCGATGGCGGCCGAGGCGGCCTTGTTTCACTTTTCCGATATGTTGCGGTATATCCTGGACACCGAAAAAAGTGGCAATGATCGCGTCATGCTCGACGACGAGCTGCAATTTGTCCGTGATTATCTGGATCTGGAAGCGCTGCGGCTGGGGGCGCGTTTGCAAGTGCACTGGGACATCGATGCGCGCACCACAGGCATCAGTTTACCCGCCTTATCGATCCAACCGTTGGTGGAAAATAGCATCAAGCATGCGTTTAATCCGCGTAGTCAGCCGGGAAAATTGAGTATCCGCAGCCATCTGAATGAAGTGGACAGAAAACTCGAGATCGTGATTGCGGATGATGGCCCCGGTGCGGAAAATCACACGATAGAAAACGCCGGAGGCATGGGCATCAAAACCGTAGAACGGCGCTTGAAGCTGGCGTATGGCGAAGCGGCGGATTTTCAAATTAATACTTCCACGGGTCTAGGCTTTTCCATAAAATTTACCATCCCTCTGCAGTCGCCTTAGTACGATTAATTGGATTTACAGGGAAATACCATGACCATCAAAACGGCCTTCATTGCCGAAGACGAACCGCTCGCCAGAGAAACCATCCGCGATGCGGTCAAGCAAAGACACGAGCTGCGGCTGATCGGCGAAGCGGCTGATGGTGCCAGCGCGCTGGAACAAATCAATCGCTTGCAGCCCGAGGTGCTGTTCATGGATATACAAATGCCAGAGATGACCGGGCTGGAAGTCTTGAAGCGGATTAACTATCATCCGAGCATTATTTTTACCACGGCCTACGATCAATACGCCGTGGCGGCGTTTGAACTGAATGCACTCGATTACTTGTTAAAACCGTTTACCCGCGAACGTTTTAATGCCGCCGTTGATCGCCTGCAAGAAAATATCGAGGCGGCTTCGACACCTGGCATGATCGCCGCCCTGCATCAGGCAGCCGAGCGCGACAAATCGCCCTTGCAGCGCATCCTGGTGAAAGACCGCGGCCATATCTTCCCGGTTAATGTCAACGACATCGCCTATCTTAAATCGGATGCCAAATACACCGGTATTTATGTCGGCGAAAAGACCTATCTGGTGCGCCTGGGCTTGTCCGAACTGGCCGAGCGCCTAGACCCGCAACGCTTTGTACGCATCCATCGCTCCGTCACAGTTAATCTCGATTTCGTCGAATCGATGAAGGCAGACGATCAATCGCAATTGCAGCTGCATATGCGTGATGGCAGCGTCTTGCTGGCGAATCGCGAAGCCTCTAAAATGTTGCGGGATATGTCGATTTGAGGAATATGATTGGGTTTTTCATATTCATCAGGTTTTTGTACCTGTCTTTCGTGGACAATGCCTTAGCTTCGTAAAATTGCCCTGCGCTATTCGCCAACACTCTCATAAGAAAATTTACTCATATGATGATCGCTAAAAAATCCCTCGCGCTGACTGTATTGACCGTCCTAACGCTAAATCCGTTAGCCTCGTTTGCCGCCAGCAAAACGCCGCTGGCAACCGGCACAGGTGGCGCTGTCGCCACGATTAGCGAGCCCGCCACCAAAGCGGCGATGCGCATCCTGAACCAGGGCGGCAACGCGATTGATGCGGCGGTGGCAGCAGCGGCGACTTTGGGCGTGACCGACCCGTTTAGTTGTGGCATCGGCGGCGGGGGCTTCATGCTGATTTATCTGGCCAAAGAAAACCGCTTCATCAGCATCGACCATAGAGAAACCGCACCGAGAAATTTCAGCCCTATCGTATTTCAGCAAGATGGCAAGGAAATCGAATTCGATACCGCCGTCAGCAGCGGTATGTCGGTCGGGGTACCGGGTACCGTGCGCGGCTGGCACGAGGCGCTGACGCGCTACGGCACGATGGGCTTCAAGCAAGTGCTGGCACCGGCGATCACCACTGCCGAACAGGGCTTTACCATCAGCGCAAATTTTCATCATTTCAATGTCGGCAGCGAGAAAAAATTTGCCCAATTTAATTCCAGCAGCGCCTTGTATTTAAAGGATGGCAAAGCGCTGCCGATTGGCATGCTGTTTAAGAATCCTGATATGGGCAAGGCGTATCGTGAACTCGCCAGTGGCGGCGCGAACGTTTTTTATAACGGAAAAATCGGCGCGGCGGTTTTACACACTGTGAACCAGCCGCCTGCGGCAAATGGCGTCCATGTGCGCCCCGGCCAGATGACTAGGGCGGATTTGCTCGACTATGAAGTGCGCCTGCGCCAGCCGGTACATTCGACTTATCGCGGCTATGATGTATATGGTATGGGTTTGCCTAGCAGCGGCGGCATCGCCATCGCCGAAGCGCTGAACATACTCGAAGGCTACGACACCAAATCCATGTCGCGGGAACAAGTCGAGCATTTGTATCTGGCGGCTTCGCGCCTGGCCTTCGCTGACCGCAATGCCTATCTGGCCGACCCGGAATTTGTCGACGTACCAGTGGCCGGTATCCTGAGTAAAGAGTTCGCCAGCGAGCGACGCAAACTCATCTCCTTACAGCACGCCGCAGCATCGGATCAGCCAGCGGCGGCGGGCGATCCTTACCCATTTCAGAATGACCAAAGCATACCTTTGCGGCCGTTGCCAATAAAGTTGGCAAATAAGTTGGCAAATAAGATCGCGTTGCGGGACGAAAGCAAACACACTACGCACCTGACCGTCAGCGATAAAGAAGGCAATATCGTTGCCTACACTTACACCATTGAAGACTGGGGAGGAAATGGCATGGTGGTGCCGGGCTACGGATTTTTATTGAATAATGAGATGACCGATTTCGATTTCTCCGGCCCGCGTCCGAATGTGCCGGAAGCTGGTAAACGCCCACGCAGCAGCATGTCGCCCACCATCGTCTTAAAAAATGGCAAACCGGCTTTCACGGTCGGCAGCCCCGGCGGCGCGACCATCATCACCACAGTTCTGCAAACCATCGTCAACCATCTTGATCTGGGCATGAGCATGGATCAAGCGCTGGCCGCACCGCGCATGTCTGAGAGAAATGGCAGTGCCACCCAGGTAGAACCGAATTTTGTCGGCAGCGCGCAAGCTTTGCGCCTGGCGCCTTTCGGCCATCAATGGAAGCTCGATAATGAGCTTGATTGGGAGATCGGCGCCGCCAGCGCCATCACTTTTAATGCCGATGGCACGGTCACTGCCGCAAGTGAGCCGGTACGGCATGGCGTCGGCAGCGTGTTGGTACAGAAGCCGGCGCATTGAAAAATGAGCATATAATTTATCCATCGTTCAAAAGCATGAACAAGTAGGTCGGAAAAGCGCAGCGCCTTCCGACATTTAACTTTCATTGTCGAAAGGCGCTGCGCTTTTCCGAGCTACTTACTACTCACTTTAAGAGGTGTTGTATGAACAGAAGAGATTTTATTCAGTCCGCGCTGATATCTGGCCTGATCCTTCCCAGCACATTCGCATTGGCACAGGCCAAGCCAAAGTATGAATTGCAGGGCACGGATATTTTCGGCAGAAAATTAGAGTTGAAAGATTTTTCAGGCAGTACCGTGCTAGTCAGTTTTTTTACTTTTGACTGTGCCTTATGCACGCACGACCTGAAGCTGATGCGCGAGTTTTATGTGCGTAACAAGGCCAAAAAATTCGTACTGCTCGGTGTCAATCTCGATCAAAACAAAAAAGACCTGGATGAATATAACGAGGCCACCACACTGGCTTATCCGAAAGAGCAACGCTTCCCGACGGTCTGGCGCAACGCTGCAGGCCACAAGGATAATTTCGGAAAAATCGGCACACAGCCGACGCACTTCGTGATCGACGCCAAGCATCAACTCTTGTTCAAACGGGAAGGCACATTCCTCCCGGAAGATTGGGATAAATTGTGGGAATTATTGGGCTGAGGAACCGTCGCGGCCACATTACAACGAGAAGCGAATGAAGATAGAAATACGAGCAGCACAACCAGCGGATGCCGCACTGATCCATAACTACATTACAGAATTGGCGATCTACGAAAAAGCCGCACATGAAGTCATCACCACGGTAGAGGAAATACAGCGCAGCCTGTTTGCCGCCGATACACCCGCCGGGGCGCTGATCTGCACCATCGACGGCCGGCCCGCCGGCTACGCGATTTATTTTTTCAGTTATTCGACCTGGCTAGGACGTAAAGGCATGTATCTGGAAGACCTGTATATCTCGCCCGAACATCGCGGCAGCGGCGCCGGCAAAAAAATGCTGCGCCATCTGGCCCGCATCGCCTGCGATGCAGACTGCGGCCGCCTGGAATGGAGCGTACTCGACTGGAATGAGCCAGCGATACAATTTTATTTGTCGATAGGCGCCAGCCCGCAAGATGAATGGGTACGCTATCGTATGGCGGGTGATACCTTAAAGGCGTTTGCACTGGGTGCTGAAACAGAATCTGAGAATTTGTAGTTAGTAGGTCGGAAATAAGTAGGTCGAAAAAGCGCAGCGTCTTCCGACAATCAAACGTAAATGTCAGAAGAGTGGAGCAGGGGTTTTTGATCGCGAGCGATCAGCCTGCGAAACGGTATCCGCTTGAAAGCGGATACGCACCCTGCAAGGGCAGCGCGTTTTCAAAT
>JAZJYB010000217.1:0-11671 GCA_040390685.1 Pseudomonadota bacterium
GATGCAATTGTTGTCACGCAACCCAGAAATTCTGGTCGCCACTCCAGGTCGTCTGATCGACCACATGGAATCCGGTAAGATCGATTTCTCTGAATTACAGATTCTGGTTCTGGATGAAGCAGATCGCATGCTGGATATGGGTTTTATTGATGACATCGAAAAAATCGTCGCTGCCACACCAGAAACACGTCAAACCATGCTGTTCTCAGCGACGTTGGATGGCGTAGTCGGTAACATGGCACGCCGCATCACTAAAGATCCGATGATCATCCAGATCGCCGGTTCTGCCACTAAGCATGAAAACATCACGCAAAAAGTCCATTTTGTCGACGATCTGTCGCACAAAAATCGTTTGCTTGATCATTTGTTGCGTGACGAGTCCGTCGATCAAGCCGTGGTATTTACCGCGACTAAACGTGATGCAGATACGATTGCTGACCGTTTGAATATCGCCGGTTTTGCTGCTGCCGCTTTGCATGGCGACATGCATCAAGGCGCGCGTAACCGTACCCTTGACGCTTTGCGTCGCGGCCAGGTTCGCGTTCTGGTAGCAACTGACGTTGCCGCCCGTGGTATCGACGTTCCAGCTATCACCCACGTATTCAACTACGACTTGCCTAAGTTCCCGGAAGATTACGTTCACCGCATCGGCCGTACTGGCCGTGCTGGCCGCAATGGTGTGGCTGTCTCTCTGGTGAATCACGCAGAAGGCATCAACGTCAAGCGTATCGAGCGCTTCACCAAGCAATTGATACCTGTCGATGTCATCGAAGGTTTTGAGCCTAAGAAAAGCGCAGTGGCATCACGCTCTACCGCACGCAAACCAGGTGGCTGGAAACCAGGCGACGCCCGTTCTAGCTCTAGCGGCAATGGCTACGGTGGCGGCAATAGCAACAGCAGCAAGCCAGGTCAACGTACTTTCAGCAAGCCAAACAGCCCATCTAGCAGCAATGGTCCGCGTGGTGAAGCGAATGGTAACGGCGGCGGTTACAAAGGTAGTAATTCCCGTTTCGGCGATGCTAACGGCAACCGTCGTTCTTTCGGTGATCGTTGATTGTCTATTGTTGAGCAACGCTAAAGTAATTCAGTAATTTTAAAAAACGATCACGAAAGTGGTCGTTTTTTATGTCCAAAGCAAGCGCAACTCCATCACTGACGACAAGTTCTGAAGCCGATTAAGTTTTCACAGTTTTCCGGCAATAAGAAGTTTCTAAAGCGCACTGAACGCAGACGCTCGGGCGTAGCAAATGAAGCACCGCGGACACTTTGATGCGTCACAAATGCCTCTTCAGGATCGACCTCAAAGCTGATTGCCTCAGGTGCAAAACCTGGATAAGGCTCGAATGTACTACAAGTCCATTCCCATAGATCGCCCCAGCGCAATGCCGCATGCCCCGATAAGACGGCAAATTCCCATTCAGCCTCACTCGGCAAACGTCGCTTCGCCCACATGCAATAGGCCTGCGCTTCATACAGGCAAATATGTCGGATTGGCTCGCTTGCAGATAAAGAGATGTCGCGACCAAACCGCTCGCAACGCCACCAGTTACCATCTCTTGACCAATTGACGGGTGCAGAACGCTCTTGCTGCATCAGCCAATGCTGACCCAAGGTAGACCAATATTGCGGACGTTGATAGCCATTGTCTTCAACAAACTCGGCGAATTGCACGTTACTAATGAGATTGCTATCCATCGCAAAGGCAGGCACATAAACTTGATGCGCCCATTTCTCGCTATCAAATACAAAACCGTCGCCTGGCGCACTTCCCATCATCAAAGTTCCACCAGGAAAGTTGATCTCACCCTGAGCCCAAGGCAGGCTAACATGCCGCTCTGTTGCCAAAGGTGCGCGCAGGGCCAAGATTTGTAGAAGAGCGACCCAATACTCTCCGTGCATATCTTCAAAAGCCAATGCCATACGATAAGGGTGAAGAGCCTCATCGGTATTTGCCACCCGATCAAGTTTATCTAAAACCCGGTCGAGTACTTCATTCTTATAAGTAATTAAATGCGCCGCCTTTGGCAAAGCTGAAAACACATCATGAATGACACTACGCGGTGCAAACCATTCATCACCTTTACTCAGCATAGACGGGGGCATTTTTATGGCCGCGGGTGACGGCCACGCTTCACGCAATATCAACCATTCTGCAAACCAGGCAAGATGACCTAAATCCCAAATCGGCGGCTTAAAATTTCTTGTGACTGGCAATTTTGCCGGGTCATCCAGGCGCGCGGAGATAAAACATTCGAACAAGCTCAGCGTATAATCGTGGGCTTCACGCAGCATCACGGCCAACTCTTGCGCCGAGGCATTTCGGAATGATTTTTTCATCAGTATCTCAAGATGATTAGATGATTGCCAGAATGACGAATTACAGAAATAATACCTTAGCATAATCTGATAAACGGCGGCTAACCAGCTGATAGGCAAAACAATAAACCAATATGAATATAAGCGATACCCCTATCCGACTCACCTCGTTCTCGCATGGCGGCGGTTGCGGCTGCAAGATAGCACCCGGCGTACTGGCTGATATTCTCAAGAAATCGACAGGCTTCCCCGTTCCTTCGGCCTTAATGGTTGGCATAGAAACCTCTGACGATGCCGCCGTCTACAAGCTTAATGATGAGCAGGCCTTGATTGCCACGACAGATTTTTTTATGCCTATCGTCGACGACCCTTATGACTTCGGCCGCATCGCTGCCACCAACGCGATTTCCGATGTGTATGCTATGGGCGGCACACCGATTATGGCTTTAGCATTAGTCGGTATGCCCATTAATCAATTGCCGTTAGAAGTCATCGCAAAAGTCATTCAAGGTGGCGAGAGCATCTGCGCCGAAGCGGGCATTCCTATTGCTGGCGGACATACCATCGATTCAATCGAGCCGATTTACGGCCTGGTGGTATTGGGGCTGATCCATCCATCCAAGGTAAAACGCAATGCCGACGCCAAGGTCGGTGACAAACTTATCCTTGGCAAACCACTGGGTGTGGGCATTTTATCGGCGGCGCTTAAAAAGCAAGCCTTGGATGAGGCGGGCTACGCCAGCATGATCCTTAACACCACCAAGTTAAATAAACCCGGTCAGGCATTGTCCGCCATGAGCGGGGTCAACGCCATGACTGACGTCACTGGTTTCGGCCTGCTAGGCCACTTGCTCGAAATCTGCCGTGGCGCAGCGGTGGGGGCGCAGCTCAAGATGTCACAGATCCCTCTCCTGCCCCAAGTCCAACAATTGGCCGAAGCCGGTTACATCACTGGAGCCTCAGCGCGCAACTGGGAAGCATATGGCCATGATGTGCAACTCGATGGCATCAACCCAGTACAACAAGCATTATTGTGCGACCCGCAAACCTCAGGCGGCTTGCTGGTTTCCTGCGATCCCGCATCGGTTCCGGCAGTGCTGGAATTGTTCCGCAACGGAGATTTTTTGGAAGCTGCAGTAATTGGTGATATTGTTGCGGGTACAAGCACCGTCAAAGTAAGCCCCTGATTTTTTTAGCGAATATTTATGATGAACCAACTAGAACAACTTAAACAACTCACTACCGTCGTTGCAGATACAGGCGATTTTCAATCGATGCAGGCATATACGCCGCGCGATGCAACAACCAATCCGTCCTTGATACTCAAAGCGGTGCAAAAGCCAGAATATCAACCACTACTGGCGCAAGCTGTGCAACAGCATTCCGGTAAATCAACGGCCGACATTATCGATCACCTGCTGATCAGTTTTGGCCAGAAAATTTTGCAGATCGTACCAGGCCGTGTCTCAACCGAAACCGATGCCCGCCTCTCTTTCGATACAGAAGCCACGATAGCCAAAGGCCGCCACCTCATCGCCCTGTACGAAGCGGCAGACATCTCGCGCGAACGCATCCTGATTAAAATCGCTTCAACCTGGGAAGGCATACGCGCTGCTGAAGTGTTGGAAAAAGAAGGTATACGTTGCAACATGACCTTGCTGTTTTGTTTGCCACAGGCGATTGCCTGCGCTGAAGCTGGCGCGCAACTGATCTCGCCTTTCGTTGGTCGCATTTATGATTGGTATAAAAAGCAAACTGGCCAGGAAATTTACGGCGCAGACGATCCTGGCGTATTGTCTGTGAAGAAAATTTACAACTATTACCGTAAATTTGGCTACCCGACCGAGATCATGGGCGCGAGCTTTCGCAACACCTCGCAGATATTGGAATTGGCCGGCTGTGATCTGTTGACCATCAGCCCTGATCTGCTGCAAAAACTCAGCGACTCCAACACTGGTATCGTGCAAAAACTCAGTAAAGAAGCGGCAATGAGTTCAGATGTAGAGAAAATGTCCATGACCGAAAAGAACTTCCGTTTTCAGTTAAATGAAGACGCCATGGCGACAGAGAAACTATCTGAAGGCATACGACAATTTTGCGCCGATACGATTAAGCTGGAACAGATAATCGCTGCGATGCGTTAAGCTTAATCTGTGCCAGAAATAACAAAAAAATAGGGGCTTCTGGTCCCTATTTTTCTTTGCAGCTCCAGGACTATTTATTCGTAAAAATATTTTTATCCTTATGAAAAAAATTATTGACCTTTCCACCTGGAATCGACGCGAACACTTTGACTTTTTTCGTCAGCTCGATGAGCCATTTCATGGCCTGGTAGTGAACCTAGATTGCACCTGGGCCTACCAGCATTGCAAGCAAGAAAATGTCTCGTTCTTTCTGTTTTACCTGCATCAGGTATTGCAAGCGATTAATGCCACTGATGCCATGCGTTACAGAATCGAAGACGGCCAGATAGTCGATTACAACATCATCCATGCGTCAGCCACGGTTGACCGTATTGACCATACGTTTGCCTTCTGTCCGATTGCTTATGACGTAGACTTTGCCAATTTTTCGCTAGAGGCAAAACAGGCCATGTCTAACGTCAGGGAAGCCAGCGGATTGGGATTTAATTCCAGCATGATGCGCAATGACGTAATACATTTTTCCGCGCTGCCATGGATCAGTTTTACCGGTCTGACCCACGCCCGTCATTTTCAGCAAGAAGACAGTGTGCCAAAAATATCTGTCGGCAAATACTTCAAGCAAAATGACCGGTTAATGATGCCAGTAGCAAGCTATGTCCATCATGGTTTGGCCGATGCGTATCACGTACATCAATTTTTACAGACGCTCGAAAGTCTGTTGAATGGTTCTCAAAAAAATAATTACAAAAATTAATCACAGAACCGAGTCAACGCCCAGGTTTGCCAATTGATCGGCCCGTTCATTACCCGGATCGCCGGCATGGCCTTTAACCCATTTCCACTCGATTTTATGTTGTGTGCGGGCCTGATCCAAGGCCTGCCATAAATCGACGTTCTTCACCGGCGCTCTTGAGGCGGTTTTCCAGCCCTTGGCTTTCCAGCCTGTGATCCACTCCGTAATCCCTTTCAAGACATACTGGCTATCGCAATGCAAAACAATATTGCATGGACGCTTTAGCACTCCCAGTGCCTGTATCACAGCCATGAGTTCCATGCGATTATTCGTAGTATCTTTTTCGCCGCCAAATAACTCTTTCTCTTTCGTTCCTGCGATCAATAAAGCACCCCAACCACCAACACCTGGATTACCCTTGCATGCACCATCTGTGTAAATTTCAATTTTATCCATCACTATTTTCGATTTTTCATTTTATTTGCGACCTGAACTGCATGCCCTCTGAGCAGCCGCTTACGTGTCAACGCAGGACCGATCAAATGCATGCCTTTTACCCTTTTTATCGCCTGCACCATATACACAGCACCAAAATATGGCCACCATCGGGCGCCGATCTTTTCCATAAAAGAAAATCGGTTTAACCATTTTTCTGTTGCATACGGTGGTGCATAGCAGCCGAAATCAGCTTGATTCACTTCCATATTTAATAATTTCAACCAATCCTTCATCCTTGCGGCACTAATAAATTCTCCCTCTTTCGGCAGAAAATAACGCCCGGTTATGCGCCCGGCTTTTTGCCTTGCGCCCCATAAACTTGCGCGATTAAATCCGCTGATAATGACACGGCCTTCGGGAATTAAAATTCGTTCGACTTCGCGCAAAACCTGATGTGGCTCGCCAGCAAATTCTAAAATGTGGGGCAATACCACAAGATCAATGCTCTGCGAATCAAACGGCAATTCTGCGAAGTCATGTACCAGCACAACTGAAGAACGTTCGCGCTTTTGCGATCTATCAGGTTCAACTTCGTCGCTCATCCACTTGTGCGGCATGCGGTTAGCGGCCAGCGCATCAATTTGCGGCAAGCCTATCTGCAATGCATGAAAGCCAAAGATATCTGCGGTGAGTTGATCCAGCAAAGCTTGCTCCCAAGCACGGATATAGCTACCCGCAGGCTGCTCTAACCAACTGCCTAAGTCTATAATGGGGTCACTCAACGCTTTATGCTCCTCAGCCCAACCTATGAAAAATGCCCTCAGTATATTGACTGTCCCTGCCTTTGACGACAACTATCTCTGGATTATCCACGATGGCCAGCAGGCTGCCGTAGTAGATCCGGGTGATGCAACACCAATAATAAACGCACTTACTCAGCATAATTTAGAGCTATGCGCTATTTTACTGACACATCACCATGCTGACCACATCGGCGGTGTGCCTGAGCTACTCAAACATAAATATGTACCGGTTTACGGGCCAGCCAATGACGGCATTGCCGCAGTGACGCACCCGCTCGCACAAAATGATCGCTTACTCGTGCCAGAACTCAATCTCAATCTAGAAATCATCGCCGTGCCGGGACATACGCTGGGCCACATCGCGTATTTTGCTCGTTTGCAGCACTGGCTGTTTTGCGGCGACACTTTATTCGCCGGCGGCTGCGGTCGCTTGTTCGAAGGTACGCCTGCACAAATGCTGCATTCTCTCGATCAACTTGCAGCATTGCGGGACGATACAGCGGTGTTTTGCGCGCATGAATACACCATGTCGAATTTACGTTTTGCCAAAGAAGTAGAGCCTGAAAATCAAGCCTTACTTGCACGCATCAAACGAGAGCAAGCTAAGCGCGACCAAGGCATTCCGACTGTGCCGAGCCAGATAGGGCTGGAAAAGCAAACCAACCCTTTCCTGAGAAGCCGCGAGCCAGCCGTGCTTGCGCGCTTGCTTGAAGCGGGGAAAATCTCTGCGGCCACCGACGAGGTAAGTCATTTTGCGGCATTGCGTAGCTGGAAAAATAATTACGCCTAAACTGAATTTTCGCCATTAGTTGAACAAGTCTAACTATCAAAAATGCATTTGAAAAAACATCAACCTAGATCCTTAGCGCTATTTTGCAAAGTCGTCGACAACTATGGCGACATCGGAATTTGCTGGCGTTTTGCCAGGCAGTTGCAACAGGAACACGGCATCGCAGTCACGCTTTGGGTAGACGATTTAGCGAGTTTTAAAAGGATATGCCCAGAGGTTGCCATCGATTGCGACCTGCAAGAAATTGAATACGTAATGGTGCGACATTGGCAGAATCAAGACATGATGTTTACCGCCAGCGATGTCGCTGATATCGTGATTGAATTTTTTGCCTGTGACATCCCGCCCGCTTACATAGTCGCGATGGCGCAATGCACGCCGCGACCAGTGTGGCTGAATCTGGAAGGTCTGACTGCCGAAGAATGGGTGGAAGGTTGTCACACCCTGCCTTCGCCGCACCCGACTATGTCCTTGACCAAGCATTTTTTCTTCCCAGGTTTCAATAATAAAACTGGCGGTTTGCTGATTGAATCTGAGTTGGAACAACAGCGGCAAAAATTCCAATCCGATCAAGCGGCCATGAGTGTGTTTCTGGCACAATTTGGCGTCACGACTACAGAAATGGCCTCGATCAAAGTTTCTTTGTTTTGCTATCCGCAAGCCCCGCTTGCAAGTTTGTTTGAAGTCTGGCAAAACAATCAGGAAGCGATTACCTGCCTGGTGCCAGAAGGGGTTGCCGCCGATGCAGTAGAATCGTTTCTCGGAAAAAGCCTTGTCGCTGGTGCGATGGCAAAACGTGGCGCGTTGACCGTGCGCGTATTGCCGTTTATTCCTCAACCTGACTATGACAAATTACTCTGGTCTTGCGACCTCAATTTTGTGCGGGGAGAAGATTCTTTCGTCCGCGCCCAATGGGCAGGCAAGCCTTTTATCTGGCACATTTATCCGCAAGACGAAAATCTGCATCACAAGAAATTAAAGGCATTTTTACAATGCCATACTGCCACGACTAGGAGTTCAATCGCGCTCACTTTGGGGTGGAATGCAGCGGCAAACGAAAACATTGATTGGGCAAGGGCATGGTCAGAATTTCAAACAGACATGCCGCAAATAGCCTTGATGTGTATCAATTGGCAGCGCAAAATGATGGAAAATGGCGACCTCGCCTCCAATTTAATCAGCTTTTGCGACACCCTTCGGTAAATTTTCAGAAAATCTGCGGTAAAATGTGCGGTTAATTTTTACCGTATTTTCAATCGAGAATTTCCATTAGGATTTGAGATGATGGCGGATGCACTTTTCGAGGCATTTTTAGCGTGAATGAGGCGCTCATGGCTGGCCATGGGCAACGAAGAACGTCAAAAATGACCGAAAATGCGCCGTCAGCGCTCAAATAGCACCTTCGGTGCGCCTAATGGAAAATCTCGGTTTACCTTTATCACCTCAGCTCGCTAGTTTTTTTAACCGGTAAGCCGCAGATGATTTTTTATGCAACCTCCTTTTTACGTATATTCATTATGAAACCTGCAAAAGAAATTCGTGTTGGCAACATTATTATGGTCGACAGCAAGCCTATGATCGTCCTGCGCTCAGATGTCAATGGTTCAAGCCGCACGGGCTTCACCTACAAGTGGAAGATGAAAAGTCTTTTGACCAATAGCCCTTCGGAAAGCGTTTTCCGCGGTGACGACAAGTTTGAAGTTGTTGTTCTCGATAAAAAGCCTGTGACTTATTCTTATTTCGCTGATCCTTTGTATGTGTTCATGGATGCTAGCTACGAGCAGTTCGAAATTGAAGAAGAAAACTTGGGCGATGCCTTGCATTACCTCAAGGACGGCATGGAATGCGAAGCTATTTTCTACGACGGAAAAGCGATTTCAGTTGAATTGCCAACCACCGTTGTGCGCCAGGTGATTTACTCTGAGCCAGCAATTAAAGGCAATACTTCAGGTAACGTCTTAAAAGCTGCCAAGATTGAAAATGCGGTTGAAGCGCATTGCCATCAGGTACAAGTGCCATTGTTTGTTAGCCAAGATGACATGATCGAAATTGATACTCGTACTAACGAATACAAACGCATCATTCGTAATTAATTACGCAACTAATTACGTAACTAATTACGCAACTAATTATGTGAATTCTGTTGAATTTACATAAAAAAGCTGACGATCACAGTCTTGTGATCGCCAGCTTTTTTTTCGCCCATTAATTTGCTTCCTTATTTACTTCCTTATCTTGCAGAAAATGCCTATCTCTTCTATCCTGAAAACTACACAAACTGTTAAAGGTGAGCAGCATGGCAACCTCAGCAATCCAAGGCTCAGCATCTCCTGCAGCGCCAGCACCAAAACCCATCAGCACAACTGACATCCAAAAGGCTGCTGCGGCCAAAGCCAGCGAACAAGTTCGTCAGCCAGAATCGGTACAGCAACCCGCAAAAGCGGCGGCGCCACCACCTAAGATTGAAAACGCCAACAACCAGCAAAAGCCCCCTGCTCCACCGCCACCTCCACCAGCAACCGTTATCAATACGCGCGGTGAAGCCACTGGTGGCACCATCAATATTGCGGTTTAATACTTAATCCTCATCATCTGGAGTCATCCATTCCTTCAGCCCGTTAACCCAATAAGGTGCGGGCAATTTGTAATTCACGCGGATGATGGCGGCACGCTGGTACAACACAGCAAAATCGATCTCTGGCGAACGCTTGAAGGCTATCGCAACAACGTTGGCGTCATGCACTTCTGGCAACCACACCACGGCATCAAAGGCTAACTCCATCGCAGCGATATTTTTTTGTCGGTTTTCGGCATTCGAAAATAGATTCACCGTCATCATGCCATTCTCAGTCAGGCAATCGGCGCAAGCCTGATAAAACTCGGGCGTATCGAGTACCGGCCCCTGCGCTTCGGCATCATATAAATCGACTTGCAAGACATCCATACTATTGTGTCTGGCCGGGCTCAAGACAAAATCCAGCGCATCCATTTCGATGACTTGCAATCGCTCGTCATCTTCGGGCAGCTTAAATTGCGCCCGGCACATGTCTATTACATTGGGATTCAAATCGATTGCCGTTACCTTCGTTTCCGGAAAACGTGAATGGCAAAATTTGGTCAATGCCGCCGCACCTAAACCCAGCTGTACAACGTGGGCGGGATTATCATTAAACAGCATCCACATCATCATCTGCTGGACATATTCCAACTCGATCTGATCCGGCACTGCCATGCGCATCGATCCTTGTATCGGCGCGCAGCTGGTATCGCCACTCAAGTCGCTCATCAGATGTAAAGAGCGCACACCTCGAAATTCAGAAATCGAGACTTCGGGATGCGAGGATTTGGATTTTTCTTTAACGGGATTTTTTCGTGCCATGGATGCGATTAACCGGTAGATGCCTAAGATGTCGTTCATCTCAGCATTATCCGACAAATAGCCTCTCTTGCGCGTGGGATCTCAGACTAACTTCTAGGATGATTGCGTGATGCTAAAGCTTTGTCCACGAAAAACACGAAAGGCATGAACGAACCAAACAAGTAATCACGGTGAAAGACTCGTTTAATAAAATGTTGTCTTATTTTTTCGTGCTTTTCGTGTTTTTCGTGAAAAAAAGAGCCTTACGAATTTAAGCCTTCATGCAACAGTGCACAAAGATTAATCAAATCCAGTGTAAAATTATTTCGCGAATTTAACGTTTTTCTTCTTGAGATTAAAAGCCTATGAGCACTCCCGCAGCTGCGCCATCCAACACATCCTCGCTGAAACAACTCAAGATAGACCGCAGCAGCACTCCGGGATCGTCGGGAAAGCCACGGCGCTGGGGTCGCTGGATTATTGCCGGTCTTGTGTTACTCGCACTTGCGGCGCTGGTGCTGCGTCCAGGTAAAATTGAGGTGCAAGCGACCTCGGTTGTCACGACCTACCCTTCGCAACAATATGCCCAGCTCACCGCATCGGGTTATGTCGTCGCACAAAGGCGTGCAGCGGTCGCGAGCAAGGCCACAGGACGCCTGGTTTTGCTGAATGTGCGTGAAGGTAGCCTGGTAAAGAAAGGCGATGTATTGGCTAGACTTGATGCCAGCGATGTACAGGCCGCGATGGCGCAGGCGCAAGCGGGCATACGCCAGACTGAAGCTGGCGTGGCACAAGCCAATGTCGAGCTGGTCAATGCAGAATCCGAACTAAAACGCAGCAATGGTTTGCGCGCCCAAGGTTTCGTCTCGCTTCAGGCACTCGACGCGGCCAACAATCGCGTCAATGCAGCCAAAGCCGCGATCAAACTTGCGCAGGCGGCAGTGGCGGTGGCGCAAGCGCAGTTCAAGGTGCAACAGGTGAACCAAGATTTCACTGAAATTCGCGCGCCGTTTGATGGTGTCGTCTTAGTCAAAAATGCCAATGTCGGTGACATCATCACACCGTTTTCCAGCGCGGCCGGTAGCCAGG
>JAZJYB010000218.1:0-3675 GCA_040390685.1 Pseudomonadota bacterium
ATCAGCGTACCGTCCCAATCAAACACAATAAAATCGAATTGCTTTTTTGCCATAATCTATGTAAGGCAAACTGCAAAAGCTTGCGACTTACTACCTCATTTATTAAAAGTTAATTTTACACTCAATCAATGCCTGGCTTGGTTCAACTCAGGCTGGACAAAAACTTCTCGCACTCTTTTGGAAGTGCCGCATTCAGTGTCATCGGCAGCTTGGTCTCTGGATGAATGAAAGTGATTTGATGTGCATGTAAAAACATGCGCTTAAATGCACCGCGCCCAGGCGCCGGTTTCAGCAGAGCCCGATTTAAGGAAAAATCACCATACTTATCGTCACCGGCAATTGCAAAACCACTGGCAGATAGATGCACCCGAATCTGGTGAGTTCGTCCGGTCTTCAGTTCCGCTTCCAATAAAGCGAATTCCGCATATTTCTTTTTCAAGGAAAAAATCGTGTGTGAAGGCATACCATCGGCTTGTACCCGCACCCGACGCTCACCATCGGCCGTATTGTATTTATGCAAAGGCAACTTCACATGTTGCCGTGCATTCTTCCAGTCGCCATGCACCAAGGTGTAGTAGCGCTTATCGGTCACGCCATCGCGCATCTGCTCATGCAAGTCGACCAAAGCTGAGCGTTTTTTCGCCAACATTAATACACCTGAGGTCTCTCGATCTAAACGATGCACAAGTTCCAAAAATTTAGCGTCGGGTCGGGACGCACGCAATTGTTCGATAACTCCATAACTAATGCCTGAGCCACCATGCACGGCAACGCCTGCTGGTTTATCAATCACTAAGATATGGCTATCTTCAAACAAGATGGTGAATTCTGCGCCCGGCACATGATTTTCTTGTTTTTCTGCCATGCGAATTGGCGGAACACGCACAACATCGCCGACCTGCAGACGATACAATTGATCAATTCGTCCTTTGTTTACACGCACTTCGCCCGAGCGTAGTACCCGATAAATATGACTCTTTGGAACGCCTTTGCAAATACGTAACAAATAGTTATCGATTCGCTGGCCAGCCTCCTCTTCCGAAATAGTTAGCAGCTGAACCTTGGCAGGACCTTGTGAAGCCTGACGGAGAGTGTCACTTTCGGCTTGTTTTTGATGCGCTCTCCCATTATTTATCTCTAAGTCCTTCATTTTGAATATATAATTGTTTTCGCTCAAGTTTTTAGCTTTAGCAAGTGTTTGAATAAACGACTATTCTACACAGAGGCATGTCCATCGGCCTCGCCAATTTGCAAATTCGATGGAAAAGATGTGTATGCACATCACCTTGCACGTCAAGGTTGCGACCAATTGTGGCAATCGGACTGTGTTTTGTGATTTGGATCAGAAGGTTTGAAATATAAGGATAAGTCTGGTGAGAGATGGTTGTTGATACAAACACACATGCTCGCCGGTTGATAGTTTTGACGTAGTGCAATCGATTTTGCCAGATACAATTAATCTAAAATGGTCTGGCGCTTTTAAGTTGCTCATCGCCTGGCGTTGTTATTACATTATTTATAAAAATATGTAAATTTAACAATGCGGGGGACATGTGCACTCGATTCATGGTTGAATCTGTCCGCGCCCAGCGCACAACAAAGTAATTACAATGGCAGTGCCGAACACATTTTGCATTTATTGCGCGTGAGTTCAACGGCCAAACTATCATTTTGTTGTACCCGTGGCATTTCCCGCCCCCTCAAACTCTCCGCTCTCGCATACATCCCATGTAAGCATGCTTGCCATTCTCACCTCATTATCACCTTACTGAGAGACGGCAGCAAAAGATGACCAACAGGTCACGGAGTATAAAAATGAAACGTATGTTATTTAACGCTACGCAGCAAGAAGAGTTGCGCGTAGCGATCGTTAATGGGCAAAAGCTCATCGACATCGATATCGAAACCACCGGCCGCGAGCTGCGTAAATCTAACATCTACAAAGGTGTTATCACGCGCATAGAACCATCGCTCGAAGCTTGTTTCGTGAATTACGGTGAAGAGCGTCATGGCTTCCTGCCATTCAAGGAAGTGGCTCGCGGCTACTTCAAAGAAGGCATTGATGTGCGCAGCGCCTCGATTAAAGATGCCCTGCGCGAAGGCCAGGAAATCATGGTTCAAGTGGAAAAAGAGGAGCGCGGCAATAAAGGCGCCGCCCTCACCACTTTCATTTCTTTGGCTGGCCGCTATTTGGTTTTGATGCCAAATAACCCGCGTGGTGGTGGTGTCTCGCGCCGCGTTGAAGGCGAAGAGCGTCAAGAACTGCGCGAAACCATGGACAAACTCGATTTGCCAACTGGCATGTCGGTAATTGCCCGTACCGCTGGTATCGGCCGCAATGTTGACGAGCTGCAATGGGATCTCAATTACCTGATGCAACTCTGGACAGCGATCGACGGCGCAGGTAAATCTGCCGCTGGCGCCTTCCTGATTTATCAAGAATCATCCCTGGTTATCCGCGCGATCCGCGATTATTTCCAACCAGATATTGGCGAAATCCTCATCGACACGGACGACATCTACGAACAAGCTCAGCAATTCATGAGCCATGTGATGCCGGACATGGTGCACCGGGTTAAGCGTTACAGCGACGATGTGCCGCTGTTCTCGCGCTTCCAGATCGAGCACCAGATTGAAACCGCATATTCACGTACCGTACCTTTGCCTTCCGGCGGCGCGATCGTGATCGACCACACTGAAGCACTGGTATCGGTAGACGTCAACTCGGCACGCTCTACCCGTGGTTCGGATATCGAAACTACCGCATTCAACACCAATTGCGAAGCTGCTGAAGAAGTTGCCCGCCAATTGCGTTTGCGCGATTTGGGTGGATTGATCGTCATCGATTTTATCGATATGGAAAACGCCAAGAATCAGCGTGAAGTTGAAACACGCTTGAAAGATTCATTGCGCTATGACCGCGCGCGCGTCCAGATGGGCAAAATTTCCCGTTTTGGCTTGATGGAACTCTCGCGTCAACGTCTGCGCCCTTCCCTGTCGGAAGGTAGCCATGTCACTTGCCCACGTTGCAATGGCACAGCACACATCCGCGATACCGAATCTTCTGCATTGCAAGTCCTGCGCATCATCCAGGAAGAGGCGATGAAAGAGAATTCAGCCGCGATTCATGTCCAGGTTCCGGTTGATGTCGCCGCTTTCTTATTGAATGAAAAACGTGGCGAGATCCTGAAGATAGAAACACGTCACCGTGTCACTGTCATCCTGATCCCGAACACGCATCTGGAAACTCCACACTACAAGTTGGATCGCCTGAAACACGATGATCCTCGCTTGGAAGAAGTGCATGCCAGCTATGCGATGGCAGAGCAAGCGGATACCGACATCGGCTATAGCAAGAGCCAAAAAGAAGAAGTAAAGCCACGCCAGGAAGCAATGGTCAAGAGCATTACGCCTGATACTGCACCACTAGTCGAACGTAAAGAAATAGCAGCAGCACCAGTCCTGGTAGCAGCACAGCCAGCGTCAGAAGGTTTTTTTGCGAAGATTTTTAGCTTCTTCTTTTCTAAACCTGCAGAAGCAGTGGTCGTAGCGCCTGTCGTCGAAGAAAAGCCACGTCACTCACGCGACAAAGCTTCTGGTGACCGCAACAACCGCAATCGCGGCCGCAACGGACGTGGACGCGATCGTGAAGACCGCCCGGCAAACCCGCGTGCT
>JAZJYB010000219.1:0-13551 GCA_040390685.1 Pseudomonadota bacterium
GGCGATTTCATACAAGCCGCAATACACGGGATAAAAGCTGTAAGTAATGTCAGGAAACAGGATAGGCAGCTCATGTTTTAACAGCGCTAAAAACGTCAACGCCAGCACTTCGTCTGAGCTATTCCCGACGAACACCTGCGGCGTTTCAATCTGATAAAAATCGGCGATCGCCTGCTTTAATTGATCAGAATTCGGGTCGGGATATAAACGCAAATCTCCCGTCGCAGCATCACGAATCGCCGCCAATACTTGGGGCGACGGCGGATAGGGATTTTCGTTGGTATTCAACTTAATCATATCGTTCATTTTTGGCTGTTCACCCGGCACATACGGCGTGAGGCCATGAACAATTTTGCTCCAGTATTGACTCATTTTTAGTTTCGAAAAATTACAACAAGAATGGAATATGTAAGGTGCGCCATGCGCACCTTACATTTACTATAATTAAACCGATTTCACCAGCAACTCATCTTTAAACATGGCTTTCAAGCCACGCAGGGCCTGACGACTGCGCGCCTCGTTTTCTATCAGGGCGAAGCGCACGTACTCGTCACCGTAGTCACCAAAACCTATGCCTGGTGAGATGCATAATTTGGCTTTTTCCAGCAATAGCTTGGCAAATTCCAATGAGCCGAGATGGCGATACGGCTCAGGAATGCGCGCCCAGATATACATCGACGCTTTCGGAATTTCTACCATCCAGCCCATCTCATGCAAGCCCTTGACCATCACATCGCGGCGCCGTTGATACTTCGCGCAAATCTCTTCTACGCAAGTCTGGTCGCCTTCCAGCGCGGCAATCGCCGCCACCTGCACCGGAGTAAAACTGCCATAGTCATGATAGCTTTTAATCCGCGCCAGCGCAGCGACCAGCTCTTTATTTCCGACCATGAAACCGATGCGCCAGCCCGCCATGTTATAGCTTTTTGATAGTGTGAAAAATTCTACCGCGACGTCACGTGCGCCTTCAACTTGCATGATGGACGGCGCTTTCCAGCCATCGAAAACGATATCCGCATACGCCAGATCGTGCACCACTAAAATATTATGTTCCTTGGCGAGTTTGATGACACGTTCAAAAAATTCCAGCTCTACGCATTGCGCGGTCGGGTTGGAAGGGAAGCCAAAAATCATCATCTTCGGCTTGGGATAACTCTCGCGTATCGCACGTTCCAGCTCGGCAAAAAAATCCACACCTGGGCTCATCTGTATCGAACGGATATCGGCACCGGCGATCACTGCGCCATAAATATGGATAGGGTAACTCGGGTTCGGCACCAATACGGTATCGCCCTTATCCAGCGTGGCCAGCATCAGGTGCGCCAAACCTTCTTTGGAACCGATGGTGACGATGGCTTCTGAATCGGGATCAAAATTCACGTCGTAACGCGATTTATACCAGTGCGTAATCGCGCGGCGCAAACGCGGAATTCCTTTCGACGCCGAATAGCCATGCGTGTCGGGCCTTTGTGCTGCCTCGACCAACTTGGCAACGATATGTGGCGGCGTCGCGCCATCGGGATTACCCATAGACATATCGATAATATCTTCTCCACGACGGCGCGCCGCCATTTTTAATTCAGCAGTGATATTGAAGACGTAAGGAGGCAGACGATTGATGCGGGAGAAGGTGTAACGAGTTGGTGCTTGTGATGAATGCGAAGATGCAGTAGCTGGAAGCGACGCACCCCGACCCGGCGGAGTAAGTGTTTTTGTCATGATAGATTGTACGTAAGCGCCCGGAACCGTCCGAGCGACGTTGAAGCTTTTGCTTCAGTATTTATATTAACGGAGAAATTATTTTCTGGCTAGAATAAAAAAATTGAAAATACCAAACTTAAATCCCGTTAGCTTACTCTTCCGCTTGTACTGCATTCAATGCAGTTATTAAATTCGCCGTTTTGGTGTAGCCATTGGCAATCATATGCAAGGTGTTGTCATGCGCGAATAACAGAGTCGGAAAACCGTCAATACCCCAACGCTGGGTCTGGGCAAAGTCTTCTCGTGTTTCGGCCATGGTCATCGGTGCTGTCAGAGTCTCGTAAAAACTCTCAGCATCAAAGCTATCGACACCGGCCGCTTTATTCAAGGCTGCCGCGCCGATCTCGGCCAGCAGATGCAAATCGGTGACGTCCTTGCCTTCGGCGTAAAAGGCATGTTGAACCGCGTGGAACACATCGAGAATAGCGCTTGGCGGCATATCATCAGCCAGCGTGCGCGCAGCGACTACGGCGCGGCAGGCGGGCTCGGTATTGTAGACAAATCCGGGCTGTGACATACCGTTGCGTGTGAATGGCAAACCACTGGCCTCCTCCACATGCTTCCAGTGACCGAGGAGCATATTTCTTTTTTCCGCGTCCATAACTTCGGTATTGAAGGCGCGCAAACCACCGACCACGATATCCAGGCGCACCTCGGGCAAGGTAGCCAATAAGCCCTTTAACTCCGGACCAAAACCATAGCACCATGAACACATGGGGTCGGCGACGTAAATGAGGTTGGTCATACAAACTCCTGCTGATCTGAACATCGAATACAGAATTGTAAGGGCATTTTAAAATTTAAGCAGGGTATAGAGCGCCAAGTATGCGCAGGCCTTTAGCACCAGTCACATCAGGCAAATTGCCAGGTAGACGCAGAGTAAACCGTTGGGCCAACCAGGCGAAGGCCAGCGCCTCGACTTGATTTGGCGCGACGCCTAATTGAGCGGTACTTTCTACGCTGGCGGTGCAAGCGCGTTGACGCAGTTCAGTCCGCAATTGCTGCATCAGAGTGTCATTAAAAGCGCCGCCGCCACAGACGTAGACCGCACTGACATCAGGCGCATATTGAGAAATCGCCTCGGCTAAAGTCGATGCGGTAAACGCACATAAAGTGGCCTGCACATCGGCTGGCGCAAGCTGGGCAAAGGCCTCAAGTTTTTCGCTTAACCACTCAGGGCGAAACAGGTCGCGGCCGGTACTTTTGGGTGGCGCCAGGCGCAAATACTCTTCGTCGGCTAGCGCCGCCAGCAATGCCGCCTGCACTTTTCCCTGTTGTGCCCAGGCGCCATTTTCATCGTAGGTTTTGCCCTGATGTTGCGCGATCCAGGCGTCCATCAAGACGTTGCCTGGGCCTGTATCGAAACCGGTCGTGCGGCCATCGGCGTGCAAGATGCTGATATTGCTGATACCGCCAATATTCACTACCACCCTGCAGGTACCGGCCGCGCCAAATACGGCTCTATGGAAGGCCGGCACCAGTGGTGCGCCCTGCCCGCCAGCGGCGACATCCCGGCTGCGCAAGTCGGCGATGACATCGATGCCGCAAAGCT
This sequence comes from Pseudomonadota bacterium, assembly GCA_040390685.1. Lineage (GTDB taxonomy): Bacteria > Pseudomonadota > Gammaproteobacteria > Burkholderiales > Burkholderiaceae_D > Undibacterium. Next base: position 3,314 of record JAZJYB010000219.1, read on the forward strand.
CCGCCAGCAACGCCGGGTTATTGGTCTGGCGCGTGTAGCCCAGCTCAGGACGGTGGCGTACGGTCTGGCCATGCGCGCCGATTGCGCACACTTGTGCACGCACTATTTGCGGCGCTAGATCCATCAGGCTAGCGACGCAGCTTGCATAGCTTGCGGCCAGCTGATTTGCCAGCAAAGCCTCTCGATGAATTTCATTTTCGCCAGGCTGCTGCAAGGCCATCGCTTCGGCGCGCATAGCGTCAGAAAACGGATAGTAGGCACTGGCGAGAAGACGCATTTCGCTGCCATCTTGCGGCAATTCCACCAGCACGCCATCGACACCATCCAGGCTGGTGCCTGACATCAATCCTATGTACAAATTATTGTTTGCGCGGTTCATGATGACCCAATAAAAAAGGCCGAAACTAAGTTCGGCCTGTTGAATTTTTCAATACTTATCTTGAAGCTAGTTTCAGCACATCGGCCTGACGATCAGGGCGCAAGAGTGCAAAGCGGTGCGACATATCGGCAGCAACATTTTTGAAACGCCCCAGCTCGTTGGGTGCCAAAGGCGCAGCCGCCGCCACACTAACTGAAGATGGATCACGCGGCTCATTGCCAACGCGGAATTCATAATGTAAATGTGGCCCGGTAGACCAGCCAGTAGTACCGACATAACCGATCACTTCACCCTGGCTCACTTTACTACCCTTGTGGATACCATTCGCGAAACGGCTCATGTGCGCATACGCGGTAGTGTAATTTGCCCAATGCTTCACGATCACCAGATTGCCGTAGCCTCCTGAAGGGCCGACATGGTCAATCACGCCATCACTGGTGGCACGAATTGGCGTACCGGTGACTGCGGCGAAATCAACGCCGGTATGGCGCTTCCACTGACCTGAAATCGGATGGACACGCATGGAAAACCCAGAGGAGACGCGAGTGAATTCCAGCGGTGATTTCAGGAAGGCGCGCTTCAATGACTTGCCGTCAAAGCTGTAATAGCCACCGTTGCCAGCGACTTCATCAAACCAGACCGATTGGAATAACTTACCGGAATTGCTGAACTCACCGGCCAAGACGCGGCCAGTATTGACGAACTCGCCATTTTGCCAAAACGTTTCGTAGACCACGTTGAAATGATCGCCACGTTGCAAATGTCTGAAATCAATATTCGTCTCAAACATGCTGACGATTTGTGTCGCGACATTGTCTGGAATCTGTGCGTCATCGGTTGCGGCAAACAACGATGAATGAATTTCTCCTGAGCGCATTTCGACCCGCCGCTCCAGTTTGGCCAGCGCTTCGACCGCACTGAGCTTGCCGGACGCATCACGCGTCACGATAATGGATTTATTCGACTTGTCGTTTGATTCTGGCAAGCCCGCCTGTAACCACTCGAGTTCGCCGGCATCATTGGTCTGGGCGCGGATCGATTTACCGGCCTTTACCTGCAACACGCTGCGTGCGGTTGCATCGGTCTTGATGAAATTGCTCGCTTCATTATCATCTATTCCTAAGCGCAACAGCAGCGCGCCCAAGGTATCGCCACGCAAAACTTTTTCTTCGCGGACAAAATGCTGCTCATTGTTTTGCAATGAAGCAACTTGTTCGTCAAGGCTGGGAAGATTCAGTTCTTGGGTGATGGTTTTAACCGGTATATCGGCCGCATCTGGTGCTAATGGAGCAACGCCAACTGCGCCAAAAGCGCATACAGCGAAAAATAAAGCGGAGAGCGAAATAATACGGGAGGTGCGCGTGCTACCTAACAACAAGCTGCTGCCAGAAGCTAAACGACTGAATTTATCTGTTGGACGCATGCAATAAGTTAAAATTGACTGTTTTTATCGAAAGATATACATTGCAAACCCTTCTGCTCTACGCCTGAATGAAGCTGGCGGAACAAAATAGTCATATGTTCATGAACATTTTATGACTAGCGGATTACAACCCAAATAAAACAAAACGTCGATTATGGATTCATAAATCAAATCCGACCAGCGGTGTTACAAAATAAGTTGACTTACGTTAACTTTATAATAAGCAAAATAGATTAAACCATGACTTCTACACAATCAAGTAAAAAACCAACCACACTTCTGCCACTCTCTGATGCGGTACAACACGCACTCGCAACGACTAAGCGTGGCGTTGATGAACTACTCATAGAATCCGAATTCGCACAAAAATTGGCGCGCAGCGAGCAAACCGGCAAACCCCTGCGGATTAAATTGGGACTGGACCCAACCGCGCCTGATCTCCATCTTGGCCATACCGTGGTACTGAATAAGATGCGCCAATTGCAAGATCTTGGGCATAACGTGATCTTTTTGATTGGCGACTTTACTTCGATGATCGGTGATCCGTCCGGTAGAAACGTGACGCGACCGCCATTGACGCGCGAGCAAATCGAGGAAAACGCCCAGACCTACTTCAAGCAAGCGGCGCTGGTGTTAGATGCCAGCAAAACTGAAATCCGTTACAACTCAGAATGGTGCGATCCGCTCGGTGCACGCGGCATGATACAGCTATCCTCGAAATACACCGTGGCAAGGATGATGGAACGCGATGATTTTACCAAGCGTTTCAAGGCAGGCACGCCGATTTCCATTCATGAATTTTTGTATCCGTTGATGCAAGGCTATGACTCAGTCGCATTGCATGCCGATCTGGAGCTCGGTGGCACCGATCAAAAGTTCAACTTGCTGGTGGGCCGTGAATTACAAAAGGACTATGGCCAGGAACCGCAATGCATTTTGACTATGCCTTTGCTTGAGGGCTTGGATGGCGTAGAAAAAATGTCGAAGTCGAAGAACAACTACATCGCCATCACCGAGCCAGCCAATACCATGTTCGCCAAGATCATGAGCATCTCGGACACCATGATGTGGCGCTATTACGAGCTGCTCTCTTTTTGCTCGCTGGAGCAAATCGCCAACTACAAAAAATCTGTCAGTGAAGGGCAAAACCCGCGCGACATCAAAGTCGCGATCGCGCAAGAAATCGTCACGCGCTTCCATGATAAAAAAGCGGCTGAAGATGCACTGACTGATTTTGTGAACCGCTCCAAAGGCGGCATCCCGGATGACATCGCGGAAGTGAGCTTATCCGGTGCACCGCTAGGTATTGCCCAACTACTCAAACAGGCAAATCTCTGCCCATCCACTTCCGATGCGATGCGCATGGTAGACCAGGGTGGAGTGCGGATCGACGGCGCCGTGATCAGCGATAGAAATCTGCAAGTGGCTGCAGGCGTCTTTGTGGTGCAAGTCGGCAAGCGTAAGTTTGCTAAGGTAAATTTAACGGCATGATCGCCTTAATACAAAGAGTCACTCAGGCCAAGGTAGTCGTCGATGGCAGCACCATCGGCGCTATCGATGCTGGCCTGATGGTATTGCTGTGCGCGGAGCGTGGCGACACTGAAAAACAAGCCGATGCCTTACTGAATAAATTGCTGGCATACCGGGTGTTTGCCGATGATGCAGATAAAATGAATCGCAGCGTCACCGATACCAAGGGAGGATTGCTGCTAGTGCCGCAATTTACCCTGGCCGCCGATACCAATTCCGGCACGCGCCCTTCATTTACACCGGCCGCCGCGCCAGAACTTGGTCGCGAATTATTTGCCTATTTCGTGCGCGCCGCCAAAGCAAAACATACACAAGTGGAGACCGGGCAATTTGGCGCGGATATGCAGGTGTCGTTAACCAACGACGGCCCGGTCACATTCTGGCTGCAAATCAAACCACCTGTACCATCGGTATAAACACATGACCGAAATAATCTTGATACGTCATGGCGAAACCGCCTGGAACGCGATTCGTAAATTACAAGGCCACTTGGATATTCCCTTGAATGCAGAAGGCACACGCCAGGCCAAAGCATTGGCCTCTGCATTGCAATCCGAAAAACTCGATGCGATTATTTCCAGCGACCTGCAAAGGGCGCTGCAAACTGCCGGAGAAATTGCACGGCTGCAAGGCTTAAGCACGCGCGTTGATGCAGGTTTGCGCGAGCGTTGTTTCGGTGGCTTTGAAGGAATGTTGTATAGCGAATTACCGCTACGTTTTCCGCATGAGTATGCGGTCTGGCGCTCGCGCGATCCGGATGCAAATTTTCCTCCCGCGCAAAATGACGCTGAGAATGTCGGCGAAAGCATACGTGAATTCCATCAGCGTTGCATGACCACGATAGCGCATTATGCACGTCAATTTGAAGGCAAGAAAATTGCTCTGGTTGCCCATGGCGGCGTGCTTGAATGCGCCTACCGTGCCGCCAAGAATTTACCGCTGAATGCCGAGCGTGAAATCACCATCTATAACGCCAGCATCAACCGATTTAACTTTATCGGTGATGAAATCAAACTTATACAATGGGGAGATATCGCGCATTTAGACGCCGAGACCCAGGATGAAATAAACGAGAATGCTGCTTAGAGTTGACACCACTGGCGCCAGCTCTAAGTAGATAATTTAAGATTCGTTATTTAAAATCGTTATTTAGATTCGTCTCTAGCACTTGGCAAGAACCTGGCGATGGTTGACAACAAATCATTTTCCGGAACAGGCTTACTCAGGTAGGCATCGCAACCCGCCCAATTACCGCGGAACTTATCAAACATTGAACCCTTACTGGTCAACATGACAACAGCGGTTTTTTTAGTGTCATCATTGTTTTTCATGCGCTTGCAAACTTCATAGCCATCAATACCCGGCATCATGATATCTAAGAAGATGCAGGTATAGAATTTGGCTTGCGCCATTTCTATTGCCTGCTCACCGGTTTCTGCGTAATCCACATCAAAGCGAAATGGTGCCAGCTTCATGCGCATAAACGCACGCACGGTCGCGCTATCATCTACCACCAGGACAGATTCATTGAGGCGTGGCGCCACTTGCACCGCCAGTTCAGGAGCATCTTTATCAATTGCGCGACGCGAAGTCTGTCCATTCCAATTCGGATCGGCACGCTGCTCGCGTTGACTACGCTCCGCGATAGCCGCTTGCGTCAACTCATCCAAATGCTCAAACAAGCGCATCCAATGTATGGGTTTTTGCACGAAGGGCCAACCTACCGCAACCTCATTTCGACCAATGATGACGGCTGGCGAATAAACATTCGGCGCACGTTCTTCCATGGCTTTTAATGCCTCTGCATTGTCAGCGTTGAGTAAGTAGATGTCAGCTCGCTGGCCTTCCGAGCTAGGCGGCACATAAGAATATTCCCGTCTTCCCGTGAGGCGAAAAGTCGACGCCAACATATTTTTTTCGGCGTCGGAAAAGCCTATCATTTCAAGGACGAAAGTATTATGAGCACCTTGCGATTGATCTACTGGTTTTGATTGAGTCATCGATTAGAAAGCCTCTGAGCTATTGCGCGATATTTTAAAATTAAATAAATGTTAACATAAAATCCAACTAAAAAACGCCCAGTGAATTAATTATGCTTATTAAAAGGAATATACGGGAAGCTTCAAAAAAGTGCAAAATTTGTATTCGGTCAGCCTCTTTTAATGAAACAGCTTCGCTTACCACTATTGCCACATACACCAAAAAATTGACGCATAATTTGATTGCGACAGACATGGGCATCCTATCAAACTTGTTTAGGGCGTGCTGACCATTGATTTCTCCCAAATCATAGGTCAACACGCCCTTAATTCAACTATCAAAAATCACCTTCAAGTAGAAAAAAATATTCTCGCAAAATCATGTGCAGTTTGCCAAATATTTAGGCAATATTTCAGGTAGAATAGCGCTTCCCCAAGATTCCCCCTTCCCTGTCCATCGTGCACATTGGCCCTTATCAGCTGCGAAATAATATTTTTGTCGCGCCCATGGCAGGTGTGACGGATAGGCCTTTCCGGCAATTATGTAAAGAGCTGGGCGCTGGCTATGCGGTTTCAGAGATGGCTGCCTCAAATCCAAAACTTTGGGATACAGAAAAATCTTCACGCCGCACCAATCACGATGGAGAAATGGAACCAAAAGCAGTACAAATCGCCGGAGCCGATGCACAAATGCTGGCTGCATGCGCCAAACACAATGTTGATAGAGGTGCTCAGATCATCGATATCAATATGGGCTGCCCGGTAAAAAAAGTCTGCAACGCCTGGTGCGGTTCGGCTTTGTTGCAAGATGAAAAATTGGTCGCTGAAATTCTCGATGCAGTCGTCGGCGCTGTCGATGTGCCAGTCACATTGAAGTTCCGTACCGGCTGGGACAGGGCAAATAAAAACGCACTGAATATCGCGCGCATTGCCGAATCCGCCGGCATCGCAATGCTCACCCTACACGGCCGCACGCGTGCCGATGGCTATAAGGGCGATGCCGAATATGAAACCATCGCTGCAGTCAAGTCTGCGGTAAAGATTCCGGTAGTAGCGAATGGCGATATCACCACGCCTGAAAAAGCCAAATACGTACTGCAAGTGACGGGGGCCGATGCAATTATGATAGGGCGTGCGGCGCAAGGGCGTCCCTGGATATTCAGAGAAATTGAACATTATCTGAAAACCGGTACCTATTTGCCAGCACCATTGGTATCAGAAGTGAGCAGTTTAATGGATGCCCATTTACACGAGCACTACGCGTTTTATGGCGAGTTTATGGGTGTGCGTACCGCGCGCAAACATATAGGTTGGTATGTGCAGGATCTAACAGGTGGCGAAGAATTCAGACAAGAAATGAATCTGTTGACCTCTTGTGAAGAGCAATTAAGCGCCGTAAAAATGTTTTTTGATCGTCAGGCCAGCGAGCGGTTACAATACCGCCCCGCAGAAGAAAAGTGGGCAGCATGAATCAATTGAATTCAATTTTACTATCGGCTGACGAAGCCTTCGTTAGCGCGCAGCGCAAACTGGCAACGCAACCAGAACAACACGCACAACTAGCATCATTAACAGACAATATTGAAAAATACAGCATGAGCAAAGACAGCATTCAAGAAGCCGTTCATAAAAATCTGGAAAAATATTTCCGTGATTTGGGTGAACAACAAGCATCAAATATTTACGACATGGTGGTACTCGCGGTAGAAAAACCCATGCTTGAATTGATCATGACACGCACAGACAGCAACCAGTCACAGGCGGCCGACATGCTAGGCATCAATCGCAATACTTTGCGCAAAAAATTGCAGCAGCACGGTTTACTTTAATTCACCTTCACTATTTGCCAGCCATGATCAAACAAGCCCTACTCTCAGTTTCCGACAAAACCGGCATCCTTGAATTTGCCCGCGAACTCTCTGCACGCGGCGTTAAATTACTTTCCACTGGCGGCACCGCCAAACTGTTGGCCGACAATGGTCTGGCCGTGACTGAAGTTGCTGACTATACGGGTTTTCCTGAAATGCTCGATGGCCGTGTCAAGACTTTGCACCCGAAGGTGCATGGCGGTATTCTGGCACGGCGCGATTTTCCTGAACATATCGCGGCATTAGAAAAACACGGCATTCCGACTATTGATATGGTGGTAGTCAACTTGTACCCGTTTCAACAAACAGTGGCGAAGGAAGAGTGTTCACTGGAAGATGCGATAGAAAATATCGATATCGGCGGCCCGACTATGCTCCGCTCGTCAGCCAAGAATCATAAAGATGTGGTGGTGATTGTTGACCCTAGTGACTATCAAGTCGTGCTCGACGAGATGACCGCGAACCAGAACGAAGTCAGCTATAACACCAAGTTCACGTTGGCAAAAAAAGTCTTTGCCCATACCGCACAATACGATGGCGCCATCACGAATTATCTGACCAGTCTCGGTGAAGATAAAGCCCACAGTACCCGTAGCCAATTCCCGCAAACCCTGAACCTGCATTTCGAAAAGGTACAGGAAATGCGTTATGGTGAAAACCCGCATCAGGCGGCGTCTTTCTACCGTGACTTGAAAGCCTTCGACGGCGCGCTGGCGAATTACACGCAGTTGCAAGGCAAGGAACTCTCATATAACAATATCGCAGATGCCGATGCCGCCTGGGAATGTGTCAAATCGTTTGAAGCCAGCGCTTGCGTCATCGTCAAGCATGCCAATCCATGCGGTGTTGCGCTCGGCGAAACGCCGTTCGAAGCGTATAGCAAGGCTTTGCAGACAGACCCGACTTCAGCCTTCGGCGGCATCATCGCCTTTAATCGCGAAGTCGATGCTAAAGCGGCGGAAGTTGTGGCAAAACAATTTGTTGAAGTTTTGCTTGCACCATCCTTTACTGCAGAAGCAAAGCAGATTTTCGCGGCAAAACAAAACGTCCGTTTGCTGGAAATTCCATTGGGCACGGCGATCAACAACTACGACTTCAAACGCGTCGGTGGTGGCTTACTGGTGCAATCACCTGACGCCAAAAACATCACGCAAGACGCATTGCGCGTAGTCACCAAGCTACAGCCAACCCCGCAACAAATGTCTGACATGATGTTCGCCTGGCGTGTCGCTAAGTATGTCAAATCCAACGCAATCGTCTTCTGCGGTAACGGCATGACCTTGGGTGTAGGTGCAGGCCAGATGAGTCGCATCGATTCAGCGCGTATCGCCTCGATCAAGGCACAAAATGCTAACCTCAGCCTGCTCGGTTCAGCGGTTGCTTCGGACGCGTTCTTCCCGTTCCGCGATGGCCTCGATGTAGTGGTGGATGCTGGTGCCACTTGTGTTATCCAACCGGGTGGATCCATGCGCGATCAGGAAGTGATTGATGCAGCGGATGAACGTGGAGTGGTCATGCTGTACACCGGCATCCGTCATTTCCGTCACTAATATTTTTTCCTCTTATCTTCGGTTAAGAGGAAAAATTCATCGATGAAAATCTTAGGTATCGACCCGGGCCTGCGCACTACAGGCTTTGGTGTCATCGACAAACAAGGCAGTAAGCTCAGCTATATCGCCTCTGGCACGATTAAGACGGCAGATGGTTCGCTGCCTGATCGTCTTAAGACAATACTGCTAGGCGTCTCCGAAATCATCCGCACCTATCAACCCGATTGTGCTGCGATCGAAAAGGTCTTCGTCAACGTCAATCCACAATCGACGCTCTTACTCGGACAAGCGCGTGGGGCGGCGATTTGCGCGTTAGTGAGTGCCGACCTCGCAGTGGCAGAGTACACGGCGCTACAAGTCAAGCAAGGTGTGGTCGGACACGGCAAGGCGAAAAAAGAGCAAGTGCAAGACATGGTGAGGCGCTTGCTTATGCTATCTGGCACGCCAAGTACTGACGCAGCCGATGCTTTAGGTGTGGCAATTTGCCATGCGCATAGTGGCGACACCTTGGCTACGCTAGGCGCAATCGCGCCAGAATTGGCCAAAAAAGGCTTACGCGTGCGCGCTGGACGCCTAGTCGGTTAGTCGGTTGGCTTTTTCAGCAGTTCTCCCTCGTCAACTGCGATAGAATCGTTTACTATCACTGCTTATTCATACAGTATGAGAGCAGATTCATGATAGGTCGCATCGCAGGCACACTCATTGAAAAAAATCCCCCACAATTACTGGTAGATTGTCAGGGAGTTGGCTATGAAGTTGATGTACCCATGAGCACCTTTTACAACTTGCCAGCGTTAGGTGAAAAGGTCGCCCTGCTGACTCACCTAGCGATACGCGAAGATGCCCATGTGCTATTTGGTTTTGGCACATCCGAAGAGCGCACGACGTTTCGTCAATTAATCAAGATTAGCGGCGTTGGTGCGCGCACTGCGCTGTCCATTTTATCCGGCATGTCGGTGGCAGATCTGGCGCAGGCGATCACTTTGCAAGAAGCCGGCAGGCTGACCCGTGTTCCCGGCATCGGCAAAAAAACCGCCGAGCGACTGCTACTTGAATTAAAGGGCAAACTTGGTGCCGATATGGGCGCGGCAAGCGCGGCATTTGCGGCTGGCGACCATAGTTCGGATATTCTCAATGCCCTGTTAGCGCTAGGATATTCCGACAAAGAAGCGTTGCTGGCCTTAAAATCCGTACCTGCCGGCACTGGCGTTTCTGACGGCATCAAGCTGGCACTCAAATCTCTGTCTAAAGGCTAATATAAAGACATCCCATGAGCATACAGACCGATAATTTATCCTCCAATTTCAGCGAAGCACGCATCATTTCCGCCACCCCTTCATCGCCACAAGAAGAGGCAATAGAGCGCGCGCTGCGCCCCAAGCAACTCGACGAGTATGTAGGGCAGGAAAAGATTCGCGGTCAGCTGGAGATTTTTATTGGTGCAGCGCGCAAACGCAAAGAAGCGCTCGATCACACTCTATTGTTTGGCCCGCCTGGCCTTGGCAAGAC
>JAZJYB010000220.1:0-2169 GCA_040390685.1 Pseudomonadota bacterium
ACTGCACTGATTGTCAATTGCGTAAAACGAAATTACGCAACCAGCACTTCCTCAGCATTTGAAATCTCGACTTGTCTGAGCGTCGCTTGCAAGACGTTTTGCAAAGAGCCGATCGAGCCGCCGGCGCGATATCGAAAACTCACATCGACAATATCACCAGCCATCACCTGCAGCGCTTCCGGTAAAGGCAAAACCATATAGTGGTTGAGCCAATCGATGGTGGAAGATTTTTCCTGGATCACGGAGAGTATGTTTTTCGTCACGAAACGCAGTGCGTTGAGCGTGCCGGCCTGTTCCATGATAAAGCCGCCTTGCCATTCGATAATCATATCGATGGGTTGCAAAAAATCGATGATGCTATATACCGCTGGCTCTGCCAATTGCTTGGTACCTGTGTAGATGACGGTAGTCTCCTGGAACTGCACGATAGGTGCGTTATAGCCTTCAAAGTCGTAATCCTGTTGCAGAGGCTGTACCGCCATGACGATCGCTTCTGGCATAAAAATTGGCAGCGGTCCGCCAAATTTTTCCTGATAGCGCTGCTTGAAATTTTCGATAACTTCCAGGAGCTTTTCACGCAGCATCGCCACATGGATCATCTCGCAAATCACAATGTCGACTGGCTCTGGCGGCAGGTATTCAAACGCATCGGCATGGATCACTTCGACTTTGTGGCCATTCACATTTTGTGCCAGCAAACGGTTTGCTTCATTCACCATATCGGGATTAAATTCCACACACCATACTTTTTCCGCTTTCGCTGCGGCGAACCATGACAATACGCCAGTGCCGCCGCCGAGTTCCAGCACCTTCGCACCGGGGAAAACCACATGATCAATTGCTGATTTAAATCCCTGCATGCGATTGCTATCCATCAGCATATTGTGGTGATAGTGCAGGGGGATGAATTGGCCCAAATAGCAGCTCTCGGCTTCGCGTTCGTTCAGCATGGTTTTCCTCTCGATATCCATGTTTTTTCACGATCCGTCTCCTGGCTGACTTGGCTGGTACGGCTTTAGTCATCAATCGTGGAGTGCGTTCCTGGACCTTGTATCGACCAGGCAGCGTTGCTGGTCAATGGAACGTTTTCATTATCCTGAAGACTGAAAAAATCTAAACGTAGAGCTGGCGAGTCTTTAGTGCTCTGTTCCAATTTATCTGAGTTTTATCTCAGTTCGTCTGGCACATGCGGCATGAAGGCGCCGCTCGTCAGTATGCTATACGCCATCCAAAGCATGACTGCGCCATACACGATGCGCGGTATCCAGTCTGCCACTTGCTGTTGAAAATGCCTGACCGCTTCGGTCTCCATATTCGCGTGACGCCACAACATTTCTGGCAAGGTGCCGCTACTTTCTCCAGTCCTGACCATTTCGATGACCTGCCGCTCGCCCAGAAAATTCACGTCGGCTAAGGCTTCGGCAAGTGTTGCACCCTTTTTCATTTTAACGAGGATGCCATCGAATTCAGAGCGTATCAGCTGATTGCTGATGGTCTGGCAAGCTTTAGGTAAGGCATCGAACATAGCGATGCCGGCTTCCAGCATCAGGCCCAGACTTTCAAAAAAATCCCTGGCATTGCGCCTGACATGCATGACGCCAAAAATAGGGATTGTCGTCAAGCGATTTTCCAGTGCATGGCGAATTGCAGGTGGAGCCGAACTATTCAGCCAGGCTATAAAGACTTTGAACAACGCGTAACAGCCGAGCAGAAATAAGATGGGGCGCAGGCAGCTCCACAGGTACGCCGCTGACGTCATGCTGCCCGTGATAAATGCAGGCAAGGGCTGGATAAACAGGGATAAGGTAAAAATCGCCAACGGCAAAGTCATGCGCGATTTGATCGCCTTGGCTTGCCGCGCTTTTTGCGTATACGTTTCTGCCAGGCGTTTATAGGTCGGGGCCGGACTGCCGGCACTGGCGGCGGCGCGCACAAGATGCACTTCTAGTTCGTTGAACAAGCCAGATTGCAGGCCTGCTGTGGCGATATCTTTGCCACGTGCCAGCAGCTTGCGTGCCACCTCGACGCGGCTGGTGGCGGGTGCTGGTAATTTTAGTGAGGCAAACGACTTATCCGTAGGCAAACCAGCTTTTTCCATCGTCGCCAAATGGGTGAACATGTCGGCGCGCAATTGGTAACTGAGGGAGCTGAGGGAGTTGTGGGAGGAGT
>JAZJYB010000221.1:0-2094 GCA_040390685.1 Pseudomonadota bacterium
AAGAATGCTTTTCCGGCGGCGGGGCGTATTTCCCCCGATTACTACTGCATGGACGGTACTATTCCGCGTAAAAATTTAGCCCAGGTGTTGCTCGGTATTGCAGCGATGGAAATCAAATATGGCCTGCGCTGTGCCAATGTATTTCATGCCGGTGATGGCAATCTCCATCCCTTAATTTTATTCGACGCCAACAAGCCAGGCGAGTTTCACCAGGCCGAGGCATTTGGTGCAGAAATACTGGAACTCTGTGTGGCTGTCGGTGGCACCATTACTGGTGAACATGGAGTCGGCATAGAAAAAATTAATTCGATGTGCGTGCAATTTTCCGAACAAGAATTGAGCGCATTTACGGGGGTGAAGCGTGCCTTTGATCCGCTGGCATTATTGAACCCGGATAAGGTAATTCCTAGCCTGCACCGCTGTGCTGAATATGGCCGTATGCATGTGCAGAAAGGGCAACTTAAATTTCCCGATTTGCCGCGATTTTAGGACGAAAAAACACCATGTTTATACACATTGCAACATAAAACTCATTGAACTATGGATAGTGTTTTAGAAAAATTTCGCCAGCGTATACACTCCGCCACTAATGAGCAAAAACCACTTTGCATACAAGGTGGCGGCAGCAAAATTTGGTATGGGCAAGATGCTCAAGGCGAGATTTTTGATACGCGGGAATATCGTGGCATCATCGCCTATGAACCGACAGAATTGGTCATCACAGCAAGATGCGGCACTCTTTTGTCGGAGATAGAAGCCACGCTTGATCAGCAACATCAAATGTTCGCTTTTGAACCACCGCATTTCGGCCTGGCCGCCACGATAGGTGGCACGATCACGGCCGGCTTATCCGGGCCGCGGCGAGCAACAGCCGGTGCCATGCGTGATTATGTATTGGGCGCGAGTTTAATGGACGGCCGCGGTGAGATCTTGAATTTTGGTGGGCAAGTCATGAAAAACGTTGCCGGCTACGACGTCTCGCGCTTGCTGGCCGGATCGATGGGATGCCTGGGCTTGTTACTTGATGTGTCGATTAAGGTATTGCCAAAGCCATTTGCAGAAACTACCTTGGCTTTTGCCTTGTCGGAATCCGATGCGATACAGCGGATGAATATCTGGGCCGGGCAAGCGCTGCCGATTTCTGCCAGCGCCTGGCAGGTGGGGCGCCTCATGCTGAGATTGTCTGGTGCCGAGGCGGCAGTGCGCGCCGCTAAACAAAAATTGGGTGGGGAAGAAGTGGCCAATGCCAGCGCTGATGCTTACTGGACTTCGATACGCGAGCAAAAACACGATTTTTTTGCACAAGATGAAGAGCATGGACTGTGGCGTTTATCTTTGCCATCCACAACTCCGGCTTTACGTCTGAACGGAAAAACTATGATCGAATGGGGCGGTGCGCAACGCTGGCTCTTCAGCGACGAAAAGGCTCACACTATCCGCGAACTGGTAGGCCAGGCCGGTGGCCACGCTACGCAGTTTCGCGGTGGTGATAGGTCGGGCGAGGTATTCACCCCCTTACCTACGCCGCTACATAGGATTCATCAGAATCTCAAAAAGAGTTTCGATCCGGCTGGCATTTTCAACCCTGGCCGTATGTACCCTGATCTTTAGAAAAACAACATGCAAACTAATCTTGCCGATTTCATTAAAGACACGCGTGAAGGCCAGGAAGCGGACGGCATTTTGCGTAGTTGTGTCCACTGTGGGTTTTGTACTGCGACTTGCCCCACATATCAATTATTGGGCGATGAGCTGGATGGCCCGCGTGGCCGTATTTATTTGATAAAGCAAGTATTGGAAGGCAAGCAAGCCACCAGCAAGACTCAGCAACATCTGGATCGTTGCCTCACTTGCCGCAGTTGTGAAACTACTTGCCCTTCTGGTGTGGAATATGGTCGGCTGCTGGATATTGGCCGCAAGATTGTGGATGAACAAGTGCCGCGTTCTGTTTCGCAAGGCTTGATGCGCGGCACACTGAAATACGTTTTGCCACGGCCATCTCTGTTCAATCCGGCGATGAAATTGGGACAATTCTTTCGACCTCTGTTACCGAAATCCTTGCAAAATAAAATACCGGTGGCGCACAACTCCGGC
>JAZJYB010000222.1:0-5843 GCA_040390685.1 Pseudomonadota bacterium
TTAAATCGTGCCTTATTGAAGCCAGCGCCTGGGCGCGGTGCATTCAAGCGCATGTTTTTACACGCGCATCAAATCACGTTCATTCATCCAGAGACAAACGTGTCAATGACACTTAATGCGGCGCTTCCAAAAGAGTGCGAGAAATTTTTATCCAGCCTGAGTTGAAATAACTCGGTTACTTATTAAGTGTAAAATTAACTTTTAATGAAGAAGGTAGTAAGCAGCAAGCTTTTGCAGTTTGCCTTACATAGACTATGGCAAAAAAGCAATTCGATTTTATAGTGTTTGATTGGGACGGTACGCTGATGGACAGCACGGCGACCATCGTAAAGTGTATTCAGGCTTCGGCAAAAGATCTAGGTTTACCCATTCCAGATGAGCGCGCAGCGGCTTTTGTAATTGGACTTTCGCTCAGTGATGCGATGCAGGCGGTCATGCCTGAAGTCGATCCTAAATATTACCCGCGAATGGTAGAGCGTTATCGTTACCATTATCTGGCGAAAGATCATGAATTGCCTTTGTTCCCGGGCGTGAGAGAGATGCTCGCGGAATTATCGCAAGAGGGATATTTTCTTGCCGTCGCCACCGGGAAAAGTCGGGTAGGGCTGAATCGTGCTTTGCACAGCGCCAATTTACTGTCTTCATTCGATGCCACTCGTTGCGCAGACGAGACCTTTTCTAAACCTCATCCCGCTATGTTGCAGGAACTGACGCGAGAACTCGGTCAAGACATGAAACGCACGTTGATGATAGGCGATACCACGCATGACTTGCACATGGCGGCAAATGCGGGTGCTGCATCTGTTGCGGTTGAATATGGCGCTCATGATGCATCGTTCTTGCATGAGCTTTCTCCTATGTATTCTGCAAAAACAGTGGAAGAGTTGCATGTGTGGCTGAATCAGTACGCCTAATTTGTTGAGACGATGATTGTTGAAATGATGACTTCCGAGATATTCATATGCGCTTCTACCGATGTTGCCGAAGGTGGCAATGGTGTGCGTTTTCCTGTCTGTGCCGGTAGAGAGGCCACGACTGGTTTTGTGGTTCGATATGATGGTGTGGCACATGCTTATTTAAATAGGTGCGCACACGTACCGGTAGAGCTTGACTGGGCGCCAGGTGAGTTTTTTGAGTCTAGCGGTCTGTATATTATGTGCGCCACGCATGGTGCGATCTACATGCCAGATACAGGTTATTGCACTGGCGGTCCATGTCGCGGTGCTCGCTTGAGAAAAATTGGAGTCGTTGAGAAAGATGGCCAAATTTTTTGGCAACCTGATGATTACCTTAGACCTGTTGCAACTTAATTCTATGATAAACGACACACCGTTCAATCCCGCCGCTGATGCCGCAAAACCTGGTTGGGAAAAATCTTTCATTGAAACTCTGGCGATGGAAGCCTTGCGCGAGCAAAGATTGCGTAGACGTTGGGGTATTTTTTTCAAATCGATATTTTTGATCTTGGTGATTTATGGCTTTTATTTTTTTAGCGAGCTTGGTACATCGGAGATGGACAACTTGGGTCGGCATACTGCGCTGATCGAAATTAACGGAGCGATCGAATCTGAAGGAAGTGGCAGTGCGAATGCAATCATTCCCGCATTGAACCGGGCATTTTCTGATTCGGGCTCGGTCGGTGTCGTGATGCGTATCAATAGCCCAGGCGGCAGCCCGGTTCAGGCCGGGATGATCAACGATGAAATTGGCCGCTTGCGCAAAGAATATCCAAAGAAACCTTTGTATGTTGTGGTCGATGAGATGTGTGCTTCGGGCGGTTACTACATCGCAGTTGCGGCAGATAAAATTTATGTGAATAAGGCCAGCATCGTTGGCTCTATCGGCGTATTGATGGACGGTTTTGGATTTACTGCCTTGATGGATAAATTTGGTGTTGAAAGGCGCTTGCTTACTGCTGGAGAAAACAAGGGTTTCATGGATCCATTCTCGCCTCAAACAGCAAAGCAAAAAATGTTTTCTCAAGCGATGTTAAATGAAATTCATCAGCAATTTATCGATGTGGTGCGCAAGGGTCGCGGCCAGCGATTGAAAGAAACGGATGAAACATTTTCTGGCTTATTTTGGATCGGTTCAAAAGCCGTTGCAATGGGATTGGCCGATGATTTTGGTACTGTTGATACTGTCTCGCGCGACGTTTTGAAGGCGGAAAATATCATCGACTATACGCAAAAAGAAGGATTGCCAGAAAGAGTGCTGAAGAAATTTGGTGCCTCCATCGGAAGCGGTGCAGTTTCCACGATTTGGAAAGGTCACGCGCCTATAATGCGTTAATTGCGGGATTTTGAGCCGAAAATCAAGCCCATTCCCTATGAGGAATGGTTTTAATTTTATTAATCCAGGAGCGTGAGTGCATAGTTATTATTTTCTTTGAATTTGTTTTGCACTAGCCTATATTGGTGCTGTAACTAGTTCAAAAGAGGAGGTCGATATACAAGAAAATCTTTGTATTCAAGGCATATGGAATTTGAGCTCCGGTGTTGTTGCGTTTGCCGGTCAGTTATGAAGTTGAATGTCCTACAATTTGTGAAGTACCATTCCGAGGTTTAGTCTCGGATCCGAGGTTTCTAAGACTCCTCAATATATAGTTTTCACAAGGACAAAGGCGGTGGTGCAATGCCATCGTCTTTTCTTTTACAGCCACCAATACAGCCACTCAATACTGCTCCCTTATATGTAAATTAGCACTATTTTCTTGCGTCAGATCAAGAGTAGTCAGTGCATTTGCTTTACTATAGAAATATTCCTCCTGAGTACGACTAAATTTTAAATGGCCCTCATTTCCTTCTCCATCTTTGATGCATTTTTTTCAAGCTTTCAAACGAGCGAGAAAATTAATTGTTTTCATTGCGATGAGAAAATGAAAAAGCACAAAGCGTTGTTCACAGAGTTCAATGGCAAGTCATGCCCGGTTTGTTGTCATGGATGCGCCGCGGTATTGCAGGTCATAGAACGTAACGGCATGACTAAGCAATATTTACAGGCCAAATCTGAAATGAACGTGGCTGAGCTAGCTGAATGAGCGCCACAATTTCTGATGTGGTCGAAAAAGATCGCCTTTTAAACTTAGGTGGAGATAGCGCCGACTCTATTCAATCTGAGAAACTTAGCCTGTCAGGATTGCGCTGTGCCGCATGCGTACAGCTGATTGAATTTCGTGTGCGGCAATTGCATGGAGTGATCGCCTTTACGATCAACGGAGCAAGTCATACTGCAAATTTGTCGTGGGACTTGAGTAAGATTTCTTTGCGAGAAATCATTAGCGCTATCGTTGAACTCGGCTATGCAGCTTTTCCTGCCAGGCAATCTCCCGACGAGTACGAACGACACGAAAGCAAGATGGCTTTGTGGCGACTGTTTATCGCCGGATTTGCCATGATGCAGATCATGATGTACGCCTTTCCAGCATATCTGGTTCCGGTTGCGCAAGTTGATGGTGACTTGAGCCCCGATCTTGATCGCTTATTGAAACTCGCGAGCCTGGTCATTACTATTCCTGTCATTTGTTTTTCTTCCTTACCTTTTTTTCGCGGCGCAATTCGCGATATAAAAAATTCTTATGTGGGTATGGATGTGCCGGTTTCTTTAGGTATTCTGCTGACTTTTTTCGCCAGTGTTTGGGCGACCTTTAAGGGTGGTACGGTGTATTTTGATTCGGCCATCATGTTTGTTTTTCTTTTGCTGGGAGCGCGCTATATCGAGGCGCGCGTACAACGCAAGACGACTGCAGCGTTACGGGTCCTGACACAATTTACTCCATTGCTGGCGCAGCGATTGCATGCATATCCCCTTAGTCGTCAGACAGAAACTGTGGATGCGCACTCTTTGTCTGTCGATGATGTTGTCTTGGTTCCCGCTGGCGAAAAAATTCCCGCCGATGGTCTGGTGCTTGAAGGTCAAAGCGAATGCGATGAATCTTTGATGACGGGTGAATCCCATGCGGTCGCAAAAAGTACGGGCTCTCAACTTATTGCCGGCTCGATCAACTTAAATGGCGCACTGCTGATGCGTGCCGAGCGTGTCGGCAACAATACCCAACTTTCTGAGCTTGTGGCAATGATGGAGCGCGCCGCCACTGAGAAACCGCCGCTGGTGCAATTGGCCGACAAGCACGCGAGTCGGTTCTTGCTCGCCATTCTATGCGTAGCCGCGGTGACGGCGCTGGTGTGGTGGCAGATAGATAGCCATCGTGCGATGTGGATTGCGATTAGCGTGATCGTCGTTACCTGTCCCTGTGCTTTATCTTTGGCAACGCCAGGCGTGATGTCTGCTGCGATTGGCCAATTGGCTAAACACGGCGTTTTGGTGGCCAAAGGTCGTGCGATTGAATCTTTGGCTAGGGCGACCCATTTTGTCTTCGATAAAACCGGTACGTTAACTCTCGGAAAATTGAAGGTGATTGATACCATTTTGATGGCACAAAAAGATGTAAATCTATCCGCTACCGAAGCTGAAGTGGCCGGAGTTGACGCCATTAGTTTGTCACTCAGTTCAAATTCACTGCATCCCGTGTCGAAAGCAATTGCAGATGCCTTGTCTGCAAAAGCTACTCAGAATGTTTCACAGAACCCGATAACATGGACAGACATCACCGAAGTTGCCGGTGCCGGGATCGAGGGCAAACTGGATGGAAAAATTTATCGTCTTGGCCGTCTTGATTTTGTCCAAAGCTTGCATGGCTATCCATGTGAAATTCCATCATCGTTTTCGAAAAAAACTATCGCGGCACTGGGTAACGAAAATGGCTGGATTGCCTTTTACGCACTGGAAGATTGTCTGCGCGAAGATGCGCTGGAAGCGATAAAGACTCTGCAAGAGAGAGGCTTACAAACGATGCTTCTCTCTGGTGACAGAAATGACGTGGTCGCAAAAATTGCCCTTGAGTGCGGCATAACTCAGGCAAACGGTGAGCTGAGTCCTGGCGATAAACACGACATTATTCAGCGTTTGCAGGCGGATGGCGCCGTGGTCGTGATGGTGGGGGATGGCATGAATGATGGGCCTGCATTGTCATTGGCCAATGTCTCGGTAGCGATGGGGCAGGGCGCGCCAATCTCGCAGTCACGCAGTGACTTGCTCTTGATGTCGAACCGACTCAGCGATCTTGCGTATGGCGTAAAATTATCGAGTATGGCATTGAAGGTTATACGGCAAAATTTGGCTTGGGCAATTGCGTATAATTTGATTGCCATACCGGCAGCGGTAACAGGTTTACTTGAACCGTGGCACGCAGCACTTGGCATGTCGCTTAGCTCAGTCATCGTAGTTTGCAATGCACTGCGACTACTTCATGTCAATCAGGAAGTACGGCCTCTTTTTATGCAAAACACAGACCAAGAAACCGTGCATGACGCGATGCAAAAACGTATGCAGGAAATGGTAAATTAATTTATGGATATTTTGTATCTCTTGATCCCGCTGAGCATAGTTCTGGTCTTTGCCATCGGCGCGGTATTTTGGTGGGCATTAAATCGACACCAATTTGATGATCTTGATCAGGCGGGTCAAAGCATTATCGAAGATAAGGACGGTTAATTTTATTTGCCGGATTCAATGTCGGGAAGTGTTTCATTTTCTCGATTTCATGACTGGCGCCGCTCGGAGAATCGCGCCCTGTACTGCAAGGGATTAATACCAAAATTGCGCAGGAAGACCCTGCGGAGATTTTGCTCTTCAGCATATCCAATCTGCACTGAAATAGCCTTCAAGGGAAGCGTGGTCGATTCCAGGGCCCGGCATGCAGCTTCCATGCGAATTGCCTCTACCGTCTTGGCCGGCGTCCGGCCAACCGTTGCGGTGTAGACGCGTACAAAGTTACGCAGCGA
>JAZJYB010000223.1:0-4191 GCA_040390685.1 Pseudomonadota bacterium
GAGCGCAACCGGTATGCTTTGACGTGTTTGGACTTGTGTAGATACCTATGCCTCAAAAGGGGAAGGGACTTGGCAAGGTTCGGCTATGCGCAACAAGTATAATGTCGCAGTTTTGTGCGGTTACACCGCCTTCTTTGCCAAGGACTCTCATGACTTTTATCCAAAAACTCTCCGCCGCTTGGGCAAGCAATAATTCTTTGTTATGTGTCGGGCTTGATCCTGATGTCAGCAAATTTCCTGCTGAGTTGGCGCAACAACCTGATGGGATTTTTACTTTTTGCAAATCTATTATTGACGCCACTGCCGATCTGGCTTGTTCGTTCAAACCACAGATTGCTTACTTTGCCGCGATTCGTGCGGAAGATCAGCTGGAAGAAATTTGCCGTTATATCAAAACCACTTATCCAGCCATTCCGATTATTCTCGATGCCAAACGCGGCGATATTGGCGCCACTGCCGAGCAATATGCACGTGAGGCTTTTGAGCGTTACGATGCCGATGCCGTGACGGTAAATCCTTACATGGGTTTCGATTCGGTTGAACCATATCTGGAGTGGAAAGACCGCGGTGCCATCGTCTTATGCCGCACCTCAAATCGCGGCGGTTCAGATTTACAGTTTTTAAATGTCGATGGCAAGCCGCTGTATCAACATGTGGCGAAGATGGTGGCCGAAAAATGGAACACCAACGGTCAATGTTCGCTGGTAGTCGGTGCGACTTTCCCGCAAGAGTTAGCGCAGGTTAGACGGCTGATCGGCGATATGCCATTGCTGGTGCCAGGTATCGGCGCGCAAGGCGGTGATGTGGCGGCAACTGTCGCTGCGGGTAAAACTTTGAATGGCACAGGGATGATGATCAATTCGTCGCGCGCTATTTTGTACGCCAAACCATTTGGCGACGAGCATTTTAGCCAGGCTGCAAGGCGGGTCGCAGTGGAGACACGCGACGCGATCAATGCCTGCCGTTAGTTAATCCAGACTGCAAACATATAAGCAAGGGAGGCCGAGTGCCTCCCTTGTTTATTTCATGATCAGCAGAGTGGTTTGCCTTATGCACTGACAGAGATATTGCTGCCAGCGCTGGATTTATCGCCAACCTGAAATGGATCGGCATAGGCTTGCAGCAGTTGCAGCACTTTCTTAAATAGCGCGGCATCGGTGTTGCTGGTGGAATCTGAACTGCTATCGGCCGAGGCAGTGCTTGTGCTAGTTGCGCTACTAGCGCTACTGGTCACAGCACTTTTTTCTATATAGGCGATGGTTTCCTTCAAGGATACCTTGCCATCCTGATTGGTATCAGCGGCTTCAAAGTTTGCGGCTACTTTACTTAAATTGGCGCCAGCCGTACTGTCGGTACTACTGATGTCGCTTGCCATCGCCGCCAGCTGCGTTTGACTTACGCCTGCATCCTGATCGCTATCAGACGGTGGCGGCGGTGGGGGGCGATTGGCACCCTGCGGACCTTGGGTGTTAGTGGCATCCGTTGTGCGGCGCGCATTGAACTGGCTTTCCAGTTCGTCACTCAACTTTTTCAATCCGGTACTAAATTCTCTTTTGGTGACCTTGCCGTCACCGTCACTATCGAGTTTTTTAAACAGTGCATCGGCAGTGCTGTTGTCGGTACTGGTGGAGGACGAGTTGCCGGTGCCAGAGCTGATGTTGTTAAAGGCAGATTCCAGGTCGGCGACTTCCAGGTAGCCTTGGCTCTTGGTATCCAGTTTCGAAAAAACGCTGTCAGCAATTTTTGAGGGATCAGGGCGCTGCCTATGGACATTACTTGCAGAACTGCTGTAGGCAGACGAACCGCTTATGCTTCCGATTGAACTCATCATTTCACTCCTGTGTAATTAATAAACTGCGAAATTTTCCGCCGTTATCAGTTTCATTGAGTGATGTTGCTTGCGTATGTCAGCTTTGTATCAAGTTTGACATATTCGACCATGCCTGCAAATAAATGCCTCTGTGTCTATGATTTCCTGGGCAGGATGATTTGTGCAGTCAGGCCGCTTCCGCCAGCTTGATTAAAAAGGATGAGTTCACCGGCATGGCGGCGTACAATTTCGCGGGCAATACTAAGGCCCAGGCCAACGCCACCGCTATTTTTGTTGCGCGAAGACGATAGGCGGTAAAACGGTTCAAATACTTGCAGCAGGGCGTCTTCTGGTATGCCCGGCCCTGCGTCGCTAATACGGATGATTAATTGCTCGGCACTGTCGTGCAGGCTAATCCTTGCGACGTTTCCGTAATTGATTGCGTTCTCTAGAAGATTGCTAATGCAACGTCGTATATCAGCCGGTATCGCCACAATCACCTGGGCGCTGCCAGTTAGACTGAGGTCCTTGCCTTGCTCTTTGGCGTCATCCACTAGCGCCTCAAGTAAGGCCTGTATATCGAATGTTTGTCCAAGCTGATTTATCTGATCTTCCTGCTCATTGCTACGCAGATAATCGAGTGTAGCGTCCAGCATTTGACGCATTTCTTCTATGTCTTGCTGCAATTTACTCTTGCTCGCTTCGTCCTCCAGATGCTCAACCCGCAGATACATGCGGGTGAGCGGGGTACGTAAGTCATGTGATACCGAGGCCAGAAAGCGCCCACGCTCTGCCAGTTGCGCACTAATTTTTTCTTGCATTTTATTGAATACCTGCGCTGCCTGGCGGACTTCTGCCGGGCCATTTTCTGCCAGCGCTGGCGTGTTTAATTGCTCGCCGATTTGACTGGCGGCGCGGGCCAAACCCTGTATCGGTTTGGCCAGACTGCGCGAACCCCACCATGCGGCGATTGCCAGGATAAAAAATTGCAGGATCATAGTCATCAGGAAGCCTAAGAATGGTCCCGACGGCAAGCCATCTTCATGATGTGGTGGCGCATATGGTGGCGCATGTGATGCCATTAATTGCGGGCCGAAAATTTGGCTGGCCTCGTGTCGGTGTTCAGGTGGATGCGGTGGTAAATGATCCCCCAAAAACACGAACAATAAAATAAAAGTCATGATGTGGCTGATGATCACTGCCGCCATCGCCAAGCCAAATAACCGCGTGAAAATCGTATCGGAAACAATATTTTTCATGCTTGCAGCGTGAACATGTAACCCTCGCCGCGGACGGTTTTTAACATCAGGGGTTGACGTGAATCGTCATCGAGTTTCAGCCGCAAGCGAGACACCAATAAATCGATACTGCGGTCGAATACGTCCGACGATTTGCCACGGGCAATGTCGAGCAATTGTTCGCGGCTAAGCACCCGTCCAGGGTTCTCTATGAACGCCATCAGTAGGCGAAATTCTGCATTCGATAGGGGGATGACGGTGTTCTTTGGCGTGGTGAGCTGGCGGCTGTGGCAATTGAGTCGCCTTTGATTGAAGACGATTTCCTTAGATTGTGGTGGGTGAATTGCATTAGTATTTTTTGATTGCCAATGTGGCTGTAGCTGCTGCGGTTTTGCCTTACTACGCCGCAGTACCGTATGAATGCGCGCCACCAATTCACGCGTATCAAATGGTTTCACCAGGTAGTCATCCGCACCCATTTCAAGGCCAATGATTTTGTCGGCAAATTCGCCGCGCGCTGTCAACATCAGGATGGGTAACTCGCTACTCGCAGGATTACTACGCAAGCCGCGTAACAGGGATAAGCCGTCTTCGCCCGGCAACATCAGGTCGAGCAAAATGATGTCGACTTGCGCCATTAGCAATTGTTGGCGCATAGCATCGCCATCAGTGACGGCAATGCAGTCGATGTCGAATTTTTTTAAATAGCGAACCAGTAGTTCGCCGATCTCTATATCGTCATCGACCAATAATGCAGAGATCGGCTTGTTTGTTGCCAATTCAGATTTCGTCTACATAGCGCAGTAATCTGCTTAGCGCATGTGCCACCGTTTGCTCTCGAACCGCACGGCGGTCTCCGGCAAAAACCAGTCTCTCAGTATGCGTCACGCCGCCTACCACCCAGCCAAAACAGACAGTGCCGACCGGTTTGCCGGGGACTGCACCAGTCGGGCCGGCGATACCTGTGGTGGAGAGTGAAATATGCGCCTCACAATTGGCGAGCGCACCTTCAGCCATCGCCGCAGCAATCTCTTCACTGACCGCGCCGTGCTGGGCGATGAGTGAGTCGGGTATGTCAAGGATTTCGGTTTTTGATGCGTTGGAATACACCACAAAACCGCAGTCAAACCATTCTGAAGAACC
>JAZJYB010000224.1:0-4585 GCA_040390685.1 Pseudomonadota bacterium
CCTTGGCGCGTAGCCATCGGCGGTATTTTCCAGGCGGGGCTCGGCACTCAATACTTCCAGCATTTGCACTGCGTAGTCTTCCCAATCGGTAGCGCAATGCAGGTAACCGCCAGGTGCCAGGCGCGAGGCCAGCAAGGCGACTAAAGGGCCCTGGATCAAACGGCGCTTATTATGGCGTGCCTTATGCCATGGATCAGGAAAAAACACGTGTACGCCGGCCAAAGAGTCTGGCGCGATCATGTGGGTCAACACTTCAAAGGCATCATGCTGGATGATGCGCTGGTTTTGCAAACCCAGTGCATCGGTTAGTTTTAATAAACTTCCTACGCCCGGCGTATGGACTTCGACACCGATGAAATTTTTCTCTGGCATCAGGGCGGAAATTTTAGCGCTGGTCTCGCCCATGCCAAAACCGATTTCAAACACCGTAGCTGCCGGTCGGCCGAAAGCCGCAACCAGATCCAAGGGAGATTTTTGATACGGAATACAGTACAGCGGACTCAGCGTTTCTATTGCCCTGCCCTGTGCCTCAGACAAGCGCCCGGCACGCGTAACAAAGCTGCGGATACGACGGTCGGTAGGATCAAAAAAAAGTGGCTTGTTGTTGCCATCAAGGGGTTTATTATCGGACATGGTGGAGGGCAGAGAAATAGTTGGTGTAAAGCGAAGTGCTGGCACAGGAGATCGGGATTGCGTGTTTCTTACCCCGTCCGCTAGTCCGATATTCTAACAGATAGCTCAAACCCGCCATTTATGTAAGCACGGCGTCAACATTTTCTTCTTTCACTGCGGGCAGCGTAAACCAGAACGTGGTGCCCTTGCCGACTTCGCTGATATACCCCATATCGCCACCCATATGCCCAACCAGTTTTTTACTGATGTTAAGCCCTAGCCCGGTTCCGCCCTGCTGCCTGGTATTGCCGCTACCGGCTTGAGAAAACGCAGAAAAAATATGGTTTTTGAAATCATTCGGTATCCCGTCGCCCTTATCCTCCACCTCGACGCGATAAAAATCAGCTTCTGGCAAGATGCGAATTTCCACCACCCCATTGCTATGTGAAAATTTGGCCGCGTTCGAGAGCAAATTGGTGAGCACCTGCATCAGCCGGTTGGCATCAGCCTTGACCATGGGGCGCGCCGGTTGCTGCACTTGCCCTAACACATAACGCACATGATAACTTGCTGCATACGCGGAATTAGCCTCGATCGCGGTCTCTACCAGCTCTAGCAAATTGATCTTATCAGTCAGGATAGTCATCTTCCCGGCGACCAGTTTATCCATGTCGAGGATGTCATTGACCAGCATCACCAGACGCTGGCTATTTTTGTTGGCTATTTTGATGAGATTGAGTGCCTTCGGCGGTAAGTTACCCAAAACGCCACCTTCGAGCAAGCCTAAAGAGCCACGGATAGAAGTGAGTGGCGTGCGCAATTCATGGCTGACTGTCGAAATAAATTCGGATTTCATGCGGTCGATGTTTTTCCGTTCTGAAATATCAGTGCAGGTGCCAACCATGCGCAAGGCCTTGCCATGTTCATCGCGCTGCACCACCATGCCGCGCCCCAAAACCCATAGAAAACTTCCGTCTTTACATTGAACGCGATGTTCAATGGAGCTGCTCGAGATATGACCATTCAAATTGGCTTGCACATTATCGGTTACCGCAGCCAGGTCATCAGAATGAATCCGGCTTAACCATTCAATCAGCTGATTGCCGATTTCATGTTCCTCGTATCCCAGCATTTTTTTCCAGCGCTTGGACAGGAGTATTTCACCATTCGTGACATTCCAATCCCATACGCCATCACCATTGCCCTCAAGCGCAAAGGCCCAGCGTTCCTCACTCAGACGCAGGCTCACTTGCGCGTGGCGTAACTCGACCAAAGCTTGATTGGCTTGTTGCCTGGCATTTTCTGCTGCGGCATACGCACTGGCATTGCCCAGGCCGATCGCGCCATACGCGCAAAGCGTATGAAAAATTGAACATTCGCGTTCGCCATACGCATGGGCGTGTACCGATTGTATCGACATCACACCAAGCACGTCATCGCCCACTGCCAAGGGGTCATACAGCATGCTGATAGTCGGTAAGGTGCCTGGAATGGCGTTGGATGAACCTAGCGCCGGCTCCAGATTGACGACAATTTCCCGGCGCTCGCGCACACACTGGACAAATCTCGAACTTGCATCATCGAGTGAAAAACCATGGTTATACAGCCGCACCCCCGCCTCCATGCCAAATTCCAGATTAAGTCGCTTGGATTTGGCGTCGATTAAAAATATGACGAAGGAGGAAGCGTCGAGCAATTGATGAACGTGTCGATACAGCGCTTCAAAAACCGCCTCGGTGTTGAGGCTGGCAGTGATTTCCCTACCGATGACGCTGAGGGTTTCCAGGGTGGCGCTGGCTTCTTGCAAAACAGCTGCACGTTGACTTTCAGTCTGTGCCAGTTGGCGCATATTTTCTGTCTCGCCACGAATACGTTTTGTCTCTTCACGCGCTTGCATCGCAATTGCCCGATCGCGCGCGCGCTCGACTCGCCCATTGTCGCGCGCTGTCGCCGCGACCCGCCCAAAGCTATACGCTTTTTCAAAATTATGGCAAGCGGCATAGGCACTTGCGACTTCATCGAGTAAATCGATGGGTAACAGATAACCTTCAAGATTAGCGGCAACGGCCAAGGCCTGATGCAAAAAAGTTAAAGTTGCTTCAGCCGGTGTCATGCCAGATGGCGGTGGCAGCGCATGCTTTGCAATAAGTTGCGCACAAATCTGCAAGACTTTAATTTCTTCACCAGGGCTGCCAACTTGCCTTGCCAGGGCCAGTGCGTCGGCCACTTTCGCGTTGGCTTCCTCAAATCTGCCTAGACAACATAAGGCATTTGCTTCGCCACGCCAGCACATCAAGACAAAAATTGCCTCCCAGAGTACCGATTTATGCTCTTTGGCCCGACAAAAATAATCCAGCGCATTAGCATGTTCGCCAATATTTAGTGAGAGCTCTCCCAGATATTGCAAAGTGAGTGCATACCGGTAGGATTGTGTTAGCCCATCCATGGCCCGCAGCGCCTCAATTAATAAGGCCTTCGCACCTTCATGACGTCCAAGTAAACGCAAGACGTTTCCGGTCTGCATCAAGGCAATACCCATAATGCTCGGACACTTGGTAGTACGCGCCAAAGCCAGGGCGCGTTCATTCCATTCCAGGGCGGCATCGAGATCACCCAAATTTGCAAAATTATCGGCGGCATTCGAGGCCGTTAAAACCGCCTGCCTGGTTTGCCCGGTATCCAGCGCGGCTTCGTGTGCTTGCATGTAATATCGGATGGCCCGGCCAGATTTTCCGCTGTGAGAAGCCACGGTAGCGCGTGCGCTGGCCAACCACGCCGTCAGGACAATTTCGCTTTCTTGCTTGGCGCTGAATAATTGATCTAAGCGAAGTGCACTGATCTTTGCATCGCGGTAACAGGTACGTTCAATCAAGCGCGCGATACCTGTATCCAAGCGCAACTGATCGGAGCCGGCACGATAATCTTCTATCAGCACTTCAAGGAATTCATCACGTAGCTGCGTGTTACCACGCTCTTCCCAGATCGAGGCCAGCAACCATTTTCCATCTCCGGCACCAAGACGATCAGCAAGGAGCTGAAACGACGCTATGGCTAAATTGGCGCATTTTTCTGCCGCATTCAAATCGACAAAAAGCCAATGTATCGTGCCCCGTACCAGCATCAACCGGGCCTGCATGGCCTGCCGTTCCGCTGAATTAACTCCCTTACTAATTCCCTTACTAATTTCTGTATTAAGGCCGTCACTAATTTCTGCATCAAGCAACAGGCCGTCAGCTTCATCAGCCAAAATAAGAGCACGACTGAAATCGCGTTCGCGCAGAGCCCATGCCAAAGCAACCAAGCTTTGAAGTCTTGCCTGGCCCTTTAAAGACACAAGCAAGGTCTCCTGAACGCTTACCTCTTCGTTTAGCGAAAACAGCTTCATAGTCGACCTTGATGTCACATCAAATTGTCAATCCAATGACCAATTTACCATGGTTCCAAAAGAGTGTGTAATGAAAAGCTGATACGGACTGAAGTGGAGAAGCAATTCTCGGTACAAGCTTGAATTCTCGGAGAGACATTCAAGGAAAAATTGTTAATTTCACAAAAACAATTGAATGAAATTTGAGTTTTATTTGGCGACGCGAAAAGTGACATTCCTGGAGCGGGTGAAGGGAATCGAACCCTCATCGTAAGCTTGGGAAGCTCAAGCTCTACCATTGAGCTACACCCGCGGAACCCCTATTTTACACGGGTGTAGATAGGTACAATAAATTTTACTATTTGGCTGGAAATTTTTTCATTTTTTGTTGCGCCTTAAACCAGTCATTCAGCATTTTCTCTTCATAGTCGAAACCGCTACCATTTGCATGAACGCTGATAGACGTCATGAAATTCATGTCCTTGATGTCTTCTTTTGCTGAAGCCACCACCTCATTCTTCTCGTTTTTTAACACATAGAAAAATGACATTCTTGGCCAATATAATTCTTTGACGACCCGGATATCCCGGCCTAGCCGGCTATACATTC
>JAZJYB010000225.1:0-12347 GCA_040390685.1 Pseudomonadota bacterium
AAAGCCGTAAGCTAAAAATCAAGGAAGCGTTGAAATTATTGATTGAGGAAGAGGCAGCCAAACTGGTCAATGAAGACGAGTTGAAACAAGAGGCGATCAATAATGTAGAGCAAAACGGCATCGTATTTTTGGATGAAATCGATAAAATTGCATCACGTTCTGATACCGGTGGCGCTGAAGTGTCGCGCGCTGGCGTGCAAAGAGATTTATTGCCGCTGGTAGAAGGTACTACGGTCAATACCAAATACGGCATGATTAAAACGGACCATATTCTGTTTATCGCGTCCGGTGCTTTTCATCTCGCCAAGCCATCAGATTTAATCCCTGAGTTGCAAGGCCGCTTTCCGATACGGGTTGAACTGGAGTCACTCTCGATTGCCGATTTTGAGCGTATCTTGACTGGTACCGATGCTTGCCTAACCAAACAATATGAAGCTCTGTTGGCGACCGAAGATGTGAAGATTGATTTCACTTCAGAAGGCGTGCATAGGCTGGCGGGGATCGCCTATTCCGTCAACGAAACGACAGAGAATATAGGTGCACGCCGGCTTTATACTGTGATGGAAAAACTCCTGGAAGAGATTTCTTTTGATGCGCATCAATATACTGGCAAGACTTTCATCATTGATGCTGCCTATGTTGACCAACGTCTGCAGGCTTTGTCGGTTGATGAAGATTTATCCCGTTATGTGCTGTAATCGTTGAAAAGAATTAAAGACGGTGGCGAGCTATGGCAAATAAATCATTGGGTACGCGGCAGAAGTTAATCTTCCGCCTCGACCCTGCACAAACTAAGCCGCGTAATCCGGTTGCGCTTGCCGCCAAACAAAGTGGCGCGGGCAGCCATCAGAAATCAAAATCGTCGATACGTCAGACGCAAAAAATAATTCTTAAAAAAATTCCCATTGAAGGTGATCAGGATTAGACTGTACATTTGCATCGCAGGTTTCAAGCTTTGGGGGCGATAGTGTCAGGAAGTCGAAAACTGAAAAAGAAATTGAAGCGCCTGCGCCCATTAAAGCGCAAGGATATGATCACCAGAATGCTGGTTGATATCGGCCTTTTTTATGCGCCGACTTTGGGCAACCCTAAAGCAGCTGATTTCTTACGCGTGAAAGAAGTGCCGGAACATGTCATCGTCAGGGTGATGCAGGGCCAGCAAGCCAGCATACTCGACGAAGGTTAAAAAAAGCTAGTGACCTTCCTGCTTGGCATCACGTGCCAATAAGCTCTCTATCGTCTGCTGTGCAGAAACGCCGTCAAATAACACACCAGCAACCGCAGCGCTGATCGGCATTTCAATTTTGAGTCGCTCCGCTAATGACCGTACTGCCTGAGCGCATCGTACGCCCTCGGCTACATGACCTAATTCGTCCACTATTGTTGCCAATGACTTTCCTTGTGCTAATGCCAGGCCGACTTTGCGATTGCGCGACAAGTCTCCGGTGCAAGTGAGTATCAGATCACCAACGCCCGTGAGCCCCATCAGGGTTTCGCTCAATCCACCAAGCGCGACGCCTAATCGGCTGATCTCAGCTAGGCCGCGTGTCATTAAGGCCGCCCGGGCGTTCAATCCCAAGCCAAGACCATCGGCAATGCCGGTCGCAATCGCCAGTATATTCTTGACCGCGCCGCCCACTTCAACGCCGATGACGTCGTCGCTGGTGTAGACGCGAATCGATTTTCCATGAACGGCAGTAACGACTTGTTGACAAAGTTCAGGGCTGGAAGACGCGATGGTCAATGCGCAGGGTAATCCTTTTGCCACTTCTTGGGCAAAGGACGGGCCGGACAACGCTCCGCCAGCGACCTGATCGCCCAGTACTTCTTTAACGATTTGATGTGGAAGTAATTGGCTTCCCTCTTCAAAACCCTTGCACAACCACACTACCTGCTTTAATTGGTAGGGCAGACATAAGCTAAGAATAGGACGCATGCCGGCAACTGAACTGGCAATGATCAGCAAGCCCGAGGCCTGGATATGTTTTAATGCGAGATCGAAGTCAGAAGTTGCAATTAAGGCTTGTGGAAAAGTAAAGCCAGCTAAGTAATCTTGATTAACTCTATCAGTCTGTAGTTGCGCCATCATCAATTGATTTCGGCCCCATAAGACGACGTCATTTTTTGCCGCCAGGGAAATCGCCAATGCCGTGCCCCAAGCACCAGCGCCGAGTATCGAAATGTTCATATCAAGACCTGAATGAATTATATATGTGGTGTCTACGTAAAAAAAGGACAGAAAGCTGTCCTTTTTTTGAGTTCTTTATTGAACCAAGCTATCGAATTATACGCCCCAGACTTCGGATACTTTGATATATCCCATCTGTCCATCGCGATGCTTTACTTTGATCCATCCGCCAGCAACCGACTCAGCCATCTCTAACAATACGTTCTTGTCAGCGCTAAAAACCAAAGCTGAATTTTCGTCGGGCATTGCACGAACTTTAGCGTTTGCCACACGTACCATGACATTGCGCCGCGCGACTAATTCTTTGGATTCTATCCAACTCAAGTCGCCAGCCATGTCACGCACTTTACTCCAGGCACCATAAGTCAAGATGACTTCAACCGGCATGCCACGCGGTGCGACGTAAAGTTTGCCACCCTTAGCGGATGGCGCATCATATAACACGACAGGAGTAGCGCCGACGCTCTTAAATTCTAAGGCATGCGCGAGATTGGCAACTAAACACGAGCCTAGGATAAAAGCAAATAACAGACGACGCATAAACGATAAGCCTTAAATTCCACTCGAACGCCCCATCAGCTCATTAAGCTAATGGGGCTTTTGAATTAATGCGTAGTTGCCGGAGCTGGCTCAGTGCCTGCTTCTGCTTGCAATTTTGCCTGCTGTTCAGCAGCGTTTTGCATGCGCTGTTGATAGAAAGCTTCAAAATTGATTTCAGTCAAATGAATCGGAGGGAAACCAGCGCGTGTGATTGCGTCAGCAATGTTGGAACGCAGGTAAGGGTAAAGAATATTTGGGCAACCAATGCCAAGCAATGGTTCTAACTGATCTGCAGGAATATTGCGTGCTTCAAAAATACCTGCTTGCTTGCCTTCAACCAGAAATGCGATCTTGTCTTTGATTTTTGCAGTAACGGTGACGGTCACTGTTGATTCAACAATACCTTCTGCCAATTGTTCTGCGCCAACATCGAGAGCGACTTCGATACTAGGTGCTTCTTGCTCAAGAAAAATGCCAGGAGAATTTGGCTGTTCAAGCGATAAATCTTTCAGATAGACGCGTTGAATTTGAAATACGGGCTGCAGATTTTCGTCAGACATGTGAGACTCTCTAAAAATTCCAAAAGATTAATAATGAACAGCAAGATACCAAGATGGGGCTGTTTTCAAGCATTTCAAGGTCGGGGACGTATTGTAACAAGCCGAAGACACAATGAGCAATCGGGAATCACGCCAAATTTAATAACGGAGAAAGCTTGCCAGCCCTATCTAGTGCCGATAAATCATCAAAGCCGCCAACATGGGTATCCCCAATATAGATTTGCGGCACAGTGCGGCGTCCGGTTTTTTGCATCATTGCCTCGCGAATTGCTGGGTCCAGGTCGACGCGAATCTTTTCTATTTCCTGTATACCTTTGGATTTCAACAAGCGTTCAGCCATTGTGCAATACGGGCAAACGGCCGTGCTATACATAATTACGTGTGCAGTCATCAGATTCCCCAGCTCATTTTACCGTTGGTAAACCTTGCGATTTCCAGGCAGAAACGCCGCCGTCGAGGATGAAGACCTGCTCAAATCCTGCTTTGTTCAACAAGCCAGCCGCACTGGCAGCGCGTGTGCCGCGCTCACAAACGGTAATAACCGTAGCGTTTTTTGATTTTTCGATTTCTTTAAGACGTGTGTTCAATTCTGGCAGCGGAATATGCTTTGCATTTTGCAAATGCCCAGTGGCAAACTCTTCTGCACTCCTGACATCAAGTATCAAGGACTTACCTTGATTGATCAATTGAGTAACTTGCAATTGAGAGAGTTTTGCGCCACGACGTTGTATTGCAGGAAATAGTAAAGCCGTGCCAGAAACTATAGCAATGGCAATGATCCAGATGTTATCGATAATGAATTTCACAGTATTCCAGTAGATTGAATGGTTATTAAGACCCCCGCATTATAAAATAGATGGCGTTGCTGCATCTGATTCACGTGCAAATTCACATTTAGTCTTAAATCCACCTTTTTTCAACTCAATCATTTCTGACAATTATGTACAAAATCGTTTTAATGCGTCACGGCGAATCCACCTGGAACCTTGATAACCGTTTTACCGGTTGGACCGACGTAGACCTGACCGAAAAAGGCGTGGCTGAAGCGCGTCAAGCGGGTGTCTTGCTTAAGGAAGCCGGGTTTACTTTTGATCTGGCGTACACATCTGTACTTAAGCGCGCTATCCGCACTCTGTGGGGAACGCTTGATGAAATGGATTTGATGTGGTTGCCAGTGGTGCACGATTGGCGTTTGAATGAACGGCATTACGGTGCTTTGCAAGGCTTGAACAAAGCAGAAACCGCGGCGCAGTACGGTGACGAACAAGTCTTGGTATGGCGTCGTAGTTACGATACTCCGCCGATGGCACTCGATCAAAATGATCCGCGAACTTCATTTAATGACCCGCGTTACGCTGGTTTGCAGCGTTCACAAATTCCGCTGACAGAGTGTTTGAAAGATACAGTTGAGCGCGTTGTGCCGGCATGGAATGATACGATTGCACCGGCTATCCGCTCGGGCAAGAACATCCTTATTTCTGCCCATGGCAACAGCTTGCGTGCCTTGATTAAAATGTTGGACGGCATTAGCGATGCTGACATCGTCAACTTGAATATTCCAAACGGACAACCACTGGTGTATGAGCTAGATGCTGATCTGAAGCCGATTAAGAGCTATTACCTGGGCGACCAGGCTGCGATTGCGGCTGCTTTGCAAGCCGTTGCGAGCCAGGGAAAATCCAAATAAATACCGTGCAAACTGGTTTGATGCTGTTCGCGCGCGCCCCGATTCTGGCGCGCGCGCTCTGCTGTCTGTTGCTCGTCGGAATAGTCGGGCAAGCCGATGCCAGCAGCAATCGTGCGACTCAAAAGAAACAAGCTGAAATAGAACGCAGCGAATTACAGCAAAAATTAAAAATACTCACGAAAGATATTAATAAAACGGAATCTGCCAGAGATAAGGCGAGTGATGCCTTGGAAGATTCGGAACAGGCTATTTCAGTGGCCAATCGTTCTTTACGCGATCTACAAATTGAGCAAACTCAGACCGAGGCTAAACTTCAACTATTGCTGGAAGAGCAGCGTCGTTTAAGCGCTAAAGTAGAGAAACAAAAAAAGCAATTATCTGAATTTCTACGTCATCAATATATGCGTGGCGATAGTGACCGCATTAAGCTATTGCTATCGGGAGATAACCCTAATCGCATTAATCGCGATCTCCAATACATGGGCTATGTCTCGCAAACCCAGGCAAAAATGATAGGAGAATTACGCCTCAGTTTGCAGGCAGTGGAAAAAAATACCCAAGAGGCGCTCGAAGCGAAAGCCGAGCTCGATGAGATTGCGCAAGAAGAGCGGGAACACAAAGCGGCTCTAGAAAATGAAAAGAAACGCCGCAGCGGCTTACTTGCAGAATTGGCACATAAACTTCATGCACAGAAAAAAGAAGCAGATAGTTTACAAAAAGATGAACAAAGATTGAGCAGTCTGGTCTCACGTCTGAAGACCTTGATGGATGAGCAAATTAAGGCTGAAAAAGCTAAGGCCGCGCAATTAGAGAGTCAACGCCTAGAAAAATTGGCAATTGAAAAAGCACAAAAAGAGAAAAAGCAGTTAGGTAATCAACAAAAAAAATCTGGGAAAATTAGCAACCCCAATGCGATAGATGCCGACGAGCCACCAGCTAAAACCGTCACGAAAATTGAACAGACACCATTTGCGGGAAGTAATGATGGAACCGAGTTTAGCAAGTTAAAAGGCTCGTTGCGACTGCCGGTTAAAGGTGAATTAATTGCCCGTTTTGGCAGTAAGCGTGGCGATGGTCCGAGTTGGAAAGGTTTGTTCATTAAAGCCACTGAGGGTGCAGAAATTAAAGCGATTGCGGCCGGAAGAGTCGTGTTTGCCGAATGGTGGAGAGGTTTCGGGAATATGATAATTGTCGATCATGGCGGCCAATATTTAAGCATTTACGCGAATAATCAAGCGGTCTTGAAGCGACTCGGTGATGTGGTCAAGGCGGGCGATACGATTGCCAGTGCAGGCAATAGCGGTGGGAATGAAGAATCAGGTCTATACTTTGAATTACGGCATCAGGGACGGGTATTCGATCCACTTAGCTGGGTAGGGAAATAGTGCAATTTTAGCTCGCATAACATCGCAGAGAATATCGGAAACTTCAGTAATATTTAGGTGAAACATGAGTAGCAAAATCAGCAGTAAGCTCAAGAATTTTGGTTTGATCAGTTTAGGCATGATCGCAGGTGTCGCCGCGTCGGTGCAGTTTTCAGCGATTGCGCAAAAGAACAGTGGTTCACCCTTGCCGGTTGAAGAACTGCGCCAATTAGCCGATGTTTTCGGTCTGATTAAATCCGATTATGTCGAACCGGTTGAAGACAATAAACTCTTGACTGAAGCGATCACGGGAATGGTGGCCTCGCTAGATCCGCATTCTGCTTACCTGGATAAAAAATCCTTTAAAGAATTGCGCGAGGGAACACAGGGTAAATATGTCGGGCTAGGAATAGAAGTCGGGATGGAAGATGGTTACGTCAAGATCATTTCACCGATCGAAGATACACCGGCTTACCGTGCCGGACTGAAACCTGGCGATCTGATTACCCGCGTCGATTCAGTGCCTATCAAGGGCTTGACGCTGGACGAAGCAGTGAAAAAAATGCGGGGTGAGCCGAACACCAAAGTGACCTTAACCATCGCCCGAAAAAATGAAGACAAGCCACTCGTTGTGGTGGTGGTCCGTGAGCAGATTAAACAGCAAAGCGTCAAGGGCAAGATAGTTGAGCCGGGTTATGCATGGCTGCGTATTTCACAGTTCCAGGAGCCGACTGTCGAAGACATGGCGAAAAAAATCATGGCGCTGTATGCACAAGATCCGGCGATTAAAGGATTGGTACTCGATCTGCGCAACGACCCGGGTGGTGTATTGCCAGGCGCAATCGGCGTATCGGCTGCGTTTCTTCCTAAAGAAGTGCCTATCGTCTCCACCAATGGACAGTTAGCCGATTCCAAAGCCACGTTTTATGCCAGACGCGAATTTTATGGCGTGCGGGCACTCAGTGATCCACTGGCAAAATTACCAGAAGCGCTCAAGAACGTGCCGATGGTGGTGCTGATCAATACGGGTTCCGCCTCGGCTTCTGAAATTGTCGCCGGCGCATTGCAAGACTATAAACGCGCAACCATTATCGGGACACAAAGTTTTGGCAAAGGCTCGGTGCAAACCATCCGCCAGATTTCGGAAGATACCGCCGTCAAACTGACCACGGCCCGGTACTACACACCAAATGGCCGTTCGATTCAGGCTAAGGGAATTGTTCCAGATTTTAATGTGGAAGAAACCGCGGATGGAGATGGTTTTAACGGTCTGCGTACCCGCGAAGCCGATCTGCAAAAACATCTAAGCAATGACAAGGAAGCTGAGTCATCTAAAATCAAGGTAGATGAGTTAGAAGAAGAGCAGCGCCTGATCGCACTGGCGAAAAAAAGCAAGCCGCTGGAATACGGTAGCAAGGATGATTTTCAATTGGCACAAGCGCTGAATCACCTGAAAGGTTTGCCTGTGATTGTCACCAAGCCAGACGCTGCGAAAGACGAAGCGGCCGGCAAGGACAAGCCGGCTGCAGCCGACAGTAAAAGCGACAGCAAGAAAAAATAATAGGGAAAATTAAAAAAGGCCGCAGATAATCCGAGATTTTCCATTAGGCGCGCCTGCGGTGCTATTTGCATGCTGACGGCGCATTTTCGGCTATTTTTGTTGCTCTTCGTTGCCAATAGCTCGCTATTGGCGCCTCATTCGCAGCAAAACTATCTCGAAAAGTGCTACCGTCATCAGCGCAAATCCTAATGGAAATTCTCGGATAATGCGACCTTTTTTCACCCTCAAAAAACAATGAACGATCAACAACTGCTACGTTACTCACGCCATATTTTGCTCGATCAAATCGGCATTGAAGGGCAGCAAAAAATCAATCAGGCTCATGCAGTAATTATCGGCGCTGGCGGTTTGGGTTCACCTGCCGCACTGTATTTAGCCAGTGCCGGCGTAGGAAGAATAACTCTGGTTGATAATGATGAAGTGGATCTGACCAATTTACAGCGCCAGATCTTGCATACCACCGAACGTATCGGCCAGCCCAAAGTGAACTCCGGTAAGCAGGCGCTGCAACAGATAAATCCAGAGATAGAAATCGTCGCACTGAAAGAGCGTGTTGATGCTGAGCGCTTGCAGCAGCTGGTACAAAGCGCGACGGTGGTGCTCGATTGCTGTGATAATTTCACCACCCGGCACGCTGTGAATCAAGCTTGCGTGAAGCATGGTGTACCTTTGGTTTCGGGTGCCGCCATCTCATTCGATGGACAAATTAGCGTGTTTGATACACGCGATGCCAGTTCACCTTGTTATGCTTGCCTGTTCCCACCTGATCAGCAGTATGAAGAAGTGTTGTGCTCGACCATGGGCGTGTTTGCGCCGCTGGTTGGGATTATCGGCGCTATCCAGGCGGCCGAGGCGCTTAAAGTGATCATGAAAGTCGGGCAGGTGCTGACGGGGCGGCTGTTGCTGCTCGATGCACAAAATATGGAATGGACGCAAATCCGCGTGGCACGTAATTTAGCCTGTACGGTATGCGGTGAAACTCAGCGGGTTAGCGAATCCAGCTGACTGAGCTTGATACCTTAAAATGCTACAATCGCAGGCTCGTCTTTTTTGCCTATCTTTGCCCACCTTTTCCTGCCTTCCATGACTTCATCCGATCTCGTTAAACTCATTTTTCTTGCAGCC
This sequence comes from Pseudomonadota bacterium, assembly GCA_040390685.1. GTDB lineage: Bacteria > Pseudomonadota > Gammaproteobacteria > Burkholderiales > Burkholderiaceae_D > Undibacterium. Next base: position 9,026 of record JAZJYB010000225.1, read on the forward strand.
GTCTGGGGCGGATCGTTCATCTTCATGCGGATTTCTGTCCCTGAATTTGGCGTAATTTTTATGGCTGCTTTGCGGATTTCCCTCGCTGGATTGAGCTTGCTGTTATTTGCCTATATGAATCGCATTCCGATGTTGTGGCGGAAAAATATTAAATTTTATGTCGTCGTCGGTTTTTTTTCCGCAGCCTTGCCGTTTAGCTGTTTTTCTTATGCTGCGCAGTTCTTGCCGTCAGCCTATTCAGCGGTTATCAATTCAACCGCGCCACTTTTCGGCGCACTGTTTTCGATATTCTGGTTGTCGGATCGCCTCAGCTTGCGCAGATTAACCGCGCTCTTCCTCGGCATCACTGGCGTGACGGTCCTGGTTGGTGCAGGAACATTGATACTGAATATTCACACGCTACTGGCCACTCTTGCTGGCTTGATCGCCTCCGCTTCCTATGCAATTTCCAGTATTCTGATTAAAAAATTGGGACAAACGCCAAGCACAGTTAGCGGTGAATCCGCGGAAAAAGGCATCCATCCCTACGCCATGGCAAGTGGCTCATTGGTCATGGGCGGCCTGATGTTATCCCCAGCCATACCGTTTTCAATTCCCACGCTGATCCCGTCAACCACAGCGACTTTAAGCTTGCTGGCGCTGTCACTGATGTCCACTGCATTGGCACAGGCTATTTTTATTCCGCTGATTAGCCGGATAGGCCCGACGCGTGCGATGACGGTGACCTTTTTGATTCCAGTATTCGGCATGCTCTGGGGTTATCTGTTCTTGCATGAAAACGTGGGAATTTCTACTATCGTCGGAAGCGCCATCGTGCTGATGGCAATGGGATTAATCCTCAGTCCGGCGAAACCGATTACAGCCGAAGCTGAGCTTAAGCCCGATGTTCCTTGATTTTTTCTGCATTTTTCGATGTGTCGATTTCGAAAAATAACTTTGTTTCCGTTGCGCTGTGTACGACTTTCTGAGCCGGTTCCAGATTCAGGTTGGCTGCGGCAAAAAACACAAAATTGCCCGCTGTCAGCGGTCTGCTAAACAGAAAGCCCTGGCCATAGGTGCATCCAAGGCGGCTTAGAAAATCCGCTTGCTCTTGGGTCTCTATGCCTTCAGCAACCACTTTCATTTCCATGTGCTGCGCTAGCGAGACAATGATTTGGGCGATAGCGACATCGTCCTTATCATTTGGCAATTCTGAAACAAAGCTACGGTCAATTTTTAGTTTGTTAATCGGGAATCGTTTCAAATACGCCAGCGACGAATAACCTGTCCCGAAATCATCCAGAGAGAGCTTGAATCCTCTGCTGGATAAATCTTCCAGTATCGCCATAGTTTCCAGGGTTTGCGACATCAAGATGGTTTCCGTTACCTCTAGTTCCAGGATGTGTGGCGGACAGCCGGTTTCCCGAACGATGCGCTCGACATTGTCGGCAAATCCTGGCTCGCGAAATTGTCTGGCCGAGACGTTGACCGCAATAAACAGCTGGCCAAATTGTGGCGCCCAAATTTTTGCTTGCTGGCAGGCTTGGCGCAAGACCCATTCGCCTATGCTAACGATGAGTTGGCTCTCTTCAGCAACCGGAATAAATTCGACTGGCGAGACGAATCCTAGCTCTGGATGTTTCCAGCGCAGCAGCGCCTCCATACCGGCAATTTTTCCGCTGGCGAGCGCCATGATGGGTTGATAAAACACTTCCAGCTCGCCATTTTCAATCGCATGGCGCAGGCCAGATTCTATGGTAAAACGTTGTGCAGTCCGCTCCGACATTTCGGGGGTCCATACCTGAACATTATTTTTCCCCAATGCCTTGGCGGCATACATGGCGGCATCGGCACAGCTGAGCAATTCATCGAAACGGCTAACGTGTTCGGGCATCATCGCCACACCGATAGAGGCGCCGACAATAAATTCATGATTTTCACAATTAAATGGTGTACTCAAGACATTTAATATCTTGCGCGCAAGCCCTGAGGCGACATCAAGAAATTTCGGGTTATCCAGCAAGACGCAGAATTCGTCGCCACCGAGACGTACCACCAGATCACGGGTTCGCAAAACGCTTTGCAGCCGTTCAGCGACGCGCACCAAGAGCAGATCGCCGACCCAATGCCCAAAAGTGTCATTGACGTATTTGAAGTTATCCAGATCGATAAATAGCAAACCAAAATTAAATTCTTGCAGGTCGCGTCTTTGCGCCAGTTCCTGGGTATGTCGATTGAAGTAATGGCGATTCGGCAGGCCAGTGACACTATCGTAATGCGCAATGTGGTCCAATTGGATTTCGGTACGTTTTCTCTCTGCCAGCTCTTTTCCGAGCGCGCTATCACGCCTTTGTATCTGTTCCAGCATGAAATTGAAACTACCGCTGAGTTTTCCAATTTCATCTTCGGTTTTTACGTTGGCACGCTGGCTGTAATCATCATTGCTCGAGACGTCGTACATGGTACTGACCAATTCATTGATCGGATCAAGTATGTTGTGTAGAAAACGTTTCAAAAGCGATCGCGCCAGCAAAACTGCGGCCAGCGCCCCGGCCAAGACCACCAATGCCAGGCGTTTGATATACAAATACGTGGTACTCAGGTCGACATACATATACAGCGAACCAAGCGACTGATGTTCGCTGACCACTGGCGTCACAACCAGTAGGTGAGTGGAGTAAAAGTGCGACTCGCGCATCGTCTTGACATCAACTTTGGAATTGTCGACAGACACCTGTACTGAATCAAGAATATTCGCCTTGCGATAGCTTGCAAACAATTTTTTGTCCGGAAGATACAGATCTGCGCCAAGCACGTTTGGATCTTGATTGAGTGAGCGGATGACTTCGGTTGCGGCCTTTTTGTCGGAAAATAGAAATGCCGGGGCGCTATTCTGCGCGATCACGAGCGCCGTTATTTCGGTCGTGCGTAATAGTTCTGCACGTGTGGCAGTCCAAAAATAACTCACTATCAAAACGCCACCCAGAATGGAAGTCAAACTAAAGACTAGTACATTGACTAGTAATAGTTTTTTTCCCAGAGTGTGTTTGATAAACCAGGACTTCATCGCCCGACCTCTTTGTTTATTTTACGTTGCGTGCCAGGTGCAACAGTTTCGAACTGAGCGTCAAACCTGCCGCCTTGGCTGCGGCATGATTGATGTCAAACGTGTACAGTTTTCCTTCAGGTACTTGAGTGCTGACCGTTTCTGGCACTACTGTGATCATGATCTGCGGCCATTTTTCGTCGACTTGTTGCGCATCGGTGATAGTTAAGATCGCTTGTTGCTTGATCAGAGGTGCAAGCCGATAGTAAAGCTCTTTTTCCAATGCCGGGACAAATA
>JAZJYB010000225.1:12357-18903 GCA_040390685.1 Pseudomonadota bacterium
CAAATAACAGGTGGCATCCTCGTATGTCTTCGCTAGCGCCAATACGCCGTATGTGGATAGCCTTGCCTTGCACAGTTTTGCGCGCAATCTTATCCAGCCATGAACCAAACGGGTCTTTGCCGAGTATGCAAAAATCGAAGGCTTCTGGCGGCATGACTGGCCATTCGGTGAATACGCTAAAGTTATACAGCAGTGCCGCTTTAACTTGATATTCATTGTAGGCAGTCACTTCCTGTGCCAACAGCCCGTCTGCAGGAAGTTGACAGGCGATTGCCGTCAACCACGCGGCTAGCGTTTTAAAACGCATAATTGAGCCCCAATTGCCATTGCCGGCCTCCCGTTGCTAAGGTGGGAACCGCGGTCACATCCGCTGAGGGATACGCAATTTTTTTATCGAATAGATTCACCAGACGCAATTGCAAGTCTAGACCCTGCGCAATCCGGCTCGCTGTCAGCGCTAAATTTACCTGGGTTTGCGTGCCGAGATGGCGTTGCTCGCCACGCCAGTCGACGCGGCGCGGGCCGACCGCATTCATCTCAATGGCGGCGACCAGATTTTCTTGCCATAGCGGGCGGCGCAAGTTGAGTTTGGCGATCCAATGCGGACTATTGCTTAGCTCCTGGCCAGAAATATCGCGACTGTGATTGAAGGCGATGCTGCTGATCATGTTGATACCGCTTTTGCTGCGTAATTTATGGAAGATCTCCAGCCCGTGGGCGTTCACATCTGCTTGGTTTTGAAACTGCAGTACATTGTTTCCATCGTTGGTCTGGCGGATTAAATTTTTCAATTGATAGTCGAACAGTGAAGCGCCGATTTCCTGGCCGCTTTCAATGTGATAACTCGCGACTGCCTCGATGGTACGTATGGTTTCGGGTTGTAGATATGGATTGGCAAGAACGTTCACACCACGCGCATATTCCGCTTCGTATTTATTCGCGAAACGATAGGCACGGCCAGCCAGTAGTTTTAGAGTGGCGTTTTCACTGGAATTCCAGATCAGCCCAAGGCGTGGGCTAAATTTGGATTTCCCGTCGGAATAGGTATCGTTGCGCAGGCCGATATTCAGGCGCCAGTCAGTGGAAAAATTCCACTCGTCTTGCATGAAAGCGCCTAGCCTGCGTTTCAATGCGTTGATAGAAAATGGCGCTATAACCGGAATGTCGAGTGCTGCATTCTCTTGCGATGCCTTCAGGTCAGACTGAAAATCCAGACCAGCAATTAACTTGTGATCGGGCAGGCCAGTGTAAAGAATTCGTGCCTCACCAGATAGCCAACTGCCGTCTGACTGGTCACGAATCACAAATGAACCTACGCTGGGAAAATAATAGGGCACGTCACCCTGAAAAGTAATTTTCTGATACGCCAGCCGGAAATTCAGATCAAGATCTTGCTGGAGCCTGCGTTGATATGTGCTTGCGAGCGCATAACTGGTATCAACAATATGTAAACGCGGATCATTGAAATTGCCGTTCGACAGGCCAGACGATGGGCGAACATCGCGCTGTGCCGCCCATGCTGATATTGCGAATCCATCTTGCCTTATTCCGGCAAAGGCACGCGTCACCAACATGCGATCTAAGCCCCGTGCAATGCCGTCAGCCGATGCGCTACCGTCTGCGGTTGCTAAGCCCATTGCGTCGGGGTAATACAGATCGCGTCCAGACTTATTCGCGCGACTCAATGAAAAAATCAGGTCTGGGCCACCGTTGTCGCTGTGATGGGCGCCCTGTAAATCTAGCTCTTTCCAACCATCACCTTGAATGCGGATGCTAGCGCCCAAGCGCGGCATACTGCTGGCTTTACGCGTCAAGACATTGATTACCCCGAACATCGCGTTTGAACCATAAATCGAGGAGCCTGGCCCTGGTACATACTCGATTCTGTCTATCAGTGACATATCGACTTGAAATTCATGCCCCAGATTGGCCTGGCCATACAAATTGTCGTTGAGCGGTTGACCATCTAGCAATAACTGAAAACGCATATTGTAATCACCCGGCACCATAAAACCACGCGCGCCGAGAAAGCCATAGGCGCGGTCATTGCTGGCATACAGGCCGGGTAAACTGTCCAGAGCTTCAGCCAGCGTGCGCCAGCCATTAAGACGAATATCTTCTGCGCTTAATACTTGTACCGCCGAGGGGGCTTGGCTACTGGCTTGGGGAAATTTAGAGGCACTGACCACCACCACCTTCATCAAATCCTCGAGTGAGAGATTGGTCAGGTCTTCGCTATCGCTGGCCGTATGTACACCGGTATGCACACCCGTTTGTGCGACTTGTGCAAATGCCATGTTCGAGCAGAACAAGGCGATCAAGATAAAGGAAATCGGGCAGAAAATGCGGAACGTAGGCGACGTCATGATCTTCTTCTCGGCTAGCTAGAATTACCATACTAGACCATGAAATTGCATTCTGCCAATAAAAAATCCTGAATCTTTTACGGTTTAATCAATTCAGCAATCAGGGTGCCGCGTAGAGAATTGCATAGCATCACTTCATCGGCGGCAAATACCTCAGCCAGCGTCAATTGTTTTTCACAAGTCGGTATAGTGGGATCATCCAGTATCACTGCACGCATCACGCCAGGCAGTACCCCGTCACTGAGTGGCGGCGTGTTCCAGACACCGTTCTTGCGTATGAAAACATTGCTGCGGCCACCCTCGGTCACGTAGCCATGTTGATTGCAGAACAGCATGTCGAATGCGCCTTGCGATTCGGCGGTTTGCCAGGCCAGATCATATTGTTCACGGACGGTGGATTTGTGGCGCAAAAATAGCGGATCGATCTGACAAGCCTGAGGTGCCAGCAGTATTTTTACGGTTACCGGCAAGGCCTGCAAGATAGCGCTGCTTAATTCAAACTCCCCATTTGGGTGCAGGGATAAGCGCAAGCGAAATTCAGCTTCTGGCGCTAGATTATTGCAACAATCTTGCAAGGCCTGTCTGATCGCATTCTCGTTATACGGAAAACCGAAATACTGTGCCGAAGTACGCAAACGCTGCAAGTGCCGTGCTAAGTGACGACAGCCATGCGCCTGACTCGCGTGCATGGTTTCAAACAGAGAAAATTGCGCCGTCAAACCAGTCAAGAACTTCGCTTTCAATTGGCATTCTGCGTACTCTTCTTTGCTATTGCTGTCGTAGACGATGCCAGCACCAACGCCCATTACGCCCGCACGTACCCCTGATTGAATTCCAAAGGTATCGGGCGCTTGTAAAGCTAAAGTCCGGATCGGTACTGAGAGGCAAAAATCACCGACCGTATTTGCTGCAACGGGCGCATCGAACCAGCCTATCGCGCCTGTGTAAATACCGCGTGCTTCAGTTTCCAATTCGCGGATGATTTCCATGGTGCGGTGTTTCGGCGCGCCAGTGATCGAGCCACAAGGAAACAGGGCTGACATGATTTCAGCTAAGGGTAAATCTGGCTGCAAATTCGCTTCGATGGTTGAAGTCATTTGCAAGACGCTGGAAAACCGATTGACTTCGAACAAATGCGGTACCGTCACCGACCCGGTTGTGGCGATGCGGCCCAGATCATTGCGCAGTAAATCAACGATCATCAAATTCTCTGCGCGATTCTTGCTATCCAGCGACAAAGCTTTCGCCAATTGCTGGTCGCTTGCGTCATCGCCAGTGGCCGCAGCCGTGCCCTTCATCGGGCGCGCCAATAAACGACCAGCCTGGTGGCGCACAAATAATTCCGGCGATAGCGACAACACTGCTTCGCCTTCTGGCAGGCAGATCAAGGCGCCATACGGCACAGGCTGGCGTTGGCGCAGGCGGCGATATAGGGAAACTGGCGAACCGTAAGTATCGAAATGTAAACGGTAGGTGTAATTCACCTGATACGTGTCGCCGGCACTGATGTAGTCGCGCACGCTATTGATGGCAGTGGAAAATGCGGCTTCATCAACGTTGGCGCGCAGGTTTGCGATGCCCGCAATGGTTTGCGGCTCTTGTTGCGCTAGCCATGCACCAAGTTGATCTTGGTCCAATTTATCGCAGCGTTTAAACAACAGCATGCGAGAGGGCGTGGCGCTTCCTTCACGTGCGGCGATAGCCTGTAATTGCGCCCCGGTTTCGTAGGAGAGCAAGGCGACAGCATGCAAGCCTGCTTCAAGTGCGGCTTGGGTGGCGCGAAAAAACTCTGGCCAGCTGTGTGCATCGGCACACAGCAAAATTTCGCTTAAATCAGAATATAGGCGAGATATAGAGGGCGTGCTATAGGCATCATCGAGTAAAGCAAAGCAAGAAGTCGAGTCTATGCCAGGCAGCGATGCAATTTCATTGGCAGGTGGCACGGCGCTTTTCATGGCAAATCAAAAATAAAATTAGCGCAAATTACCGGTGTGTCCCAATGAATAACGTCCTGGTTGCGGCCAGACAGTAAGTCCGTGGGGCTCACCCCCCACTTTTATTTGTGTCACTTTTCCGTCCGTGGTGGCGATGTGATACACCACATCGTCAAAGCGGCCGGCTAACCAAAGCGATTTTCCATCGACACTGACATTACCCATATCCGGGCTGCCGCCTCCAGGAATCGGCCATTGTGCGACGATTTTTTCGCTGGCAAAATCAATCACAGTCACGCTGCCTTTGCCATGGCGAGGGCCATGGATTTTATGTGAGCCACGGTTGGCGACATAAAACTGTTTGCCGTCACGGCTAGGGTAGATGCCGTGCGCGGCAACGCCAGTAGCAATGAAGCCGATTTTTTTGAATGACTCGCCATCGACGATATGTACGCCATCGGCTTCCATATCGGCGATATAGAAACGTTTTCCATCCGGTGAAATACGGATGTCTTGCGGCATACCTTTGGCCGAGCTACAAATCTCGGTATCGGTAGGATTAATTGGCCCTAAACTTGGCACTTTCTTGAAGCGCGTACTTGGCATACTCAGTTTTAAATAACCCAATACCGTGCGGTTCACCAGATCAACCTTGGCAAGACTGCCTTCAAACTCACAGGTAAATAAAGCGTAGCGGCCATCGATAGAAAAATCGGCGTGATTGATGCCGCCGCACTTAGGCACATCAATCGAGTATTGCATTTGCATGGTTTGCGGATCGCGGAAATCGAGCCGGTGCAATGCCTCGGCCACCACAATCGCAGATTTTCCATCCGGTGAAAAATACAAATTATAAGGATCATCTACCGGGATAGCTTTGCCGGGTTTGCCGGTGCGCGGATCGATCGGTGTCAGGCTGCCGTCTTTACGTCTTTCGGCATTATTTGCCACCCACAGCGTGCGCAAATCCCAGGATGGCACGATGTGCTGCGGCGCGTAGCCGACTTTAAATTTATCCACCACCGTCATGGTGGCCGGGTCAATCACGCTGACATTGTTCGAGCGCAAATTCGGCACATAAATTCGTTCCAAGTCACCTTTAACAGCTGGGCTGAGTTTATTTTCTGCAGTTTCGCTATAGAGATTTTGCGGGTTAATCACAGGCGGCATGCCCGCTACTGTCGTTATGCCTTTTACGGCAACAGGCGCAGTCGCCTGCGGTACGGCAAAAATTGTGGCAGTCGCTAACAAGCTCAGGCCAAACAAGGTCATTTTTTTCATTTCAAACTTTCTTACATTAAATTCTTAAGGTGTTCAATGCGCATTGACTTCCGCACGGATCGCAGTCACAGTGCCATCGATAATTTCCTGTACCGCCAATTGCCCGAGTTCGGCGGTGGCGCGGCGCGGATCACCGACTACGCCATCCGCTTCACCAGACTGTTTCATTTGTGCCAGGGCATCGCTACGCACTAAATTTTTATCTAAAGCCAGGCTCAAGGCGGTATCCGCCAGACCGGCATGTTTGCCGATTTCAGCATCGGTAAATCCGCGTTTCTTTAAAATCTCGGCAAATCTGGCAGAACCAAGTCGATAGTAGTCTGTCATTGCAATCACGTGACAATGCGGCTCACGTGCCCATTCATGCTTGAGTTTTTGCGCGACTCGCAGCAGATTTTTTTGATAGCCACCATGATCCCCTAGAAACACGATATCGCGAAAACCATGTTGCTTGAAACTGCGCGCTGCACCTTCCAACACCGCTTCAAACGCCGCCTCAGGGATAGAGATGGTGCCAGCAAAGCGCATATGTCCGGCGGGTGGTGAAATTGCCCCCTCAGGCACATACGCCATCACTGGAGCAACCATTGCATTGCCTAATTTTTGGGCAATTTGCTGCGCTAATAAGCGCGCCCGGACATTGTGCTTGCCGAGCACAAGGTGAGCACCGCTTTGTTCAGTGGCACCGATGGGTATCAGGATGGTGGTAGCGCCGGCTGCGATCTTGCTACGCACTTCGGTGCTGGTCAGGTCATCAAGCTGCAATGAATTGACATCAGCCCGGGCTGGTATTTCCGACCAGCAAAGCAAAATAAGGCAGTATTTGAGAATGGTACGCAAGATGCAATCCGTGCAATTAAAAAAGTCTAGCCGAATTATCTCATCGAGTCGCATGTTTAGGGCGGATAGATAGCATCATGCGCGGATAGCAATTGGCCTAAGGCCATCGCTGTAGGTCGGAAAAG
>JAZJYB010000225.1:18953-34176 GCA_040390685.1 Pseudomonadota bacterium
ACCTACACACTATCAACACCGATTGTAAGTACCTGCCAGACCTTCCTTGAATTTAGAATAAAAGCTGCTAAACTTTTCAGCGCTCTTGAGGCAATTCAATTCAATTACTGCTTGGTAGAAAGCTTTGCGTCGGGCAAATTTCCGGTGCTGGTTTCGCTTCAACACTGCTCTGATCTTTCTGGTGACCAAGCTCAATCACAAGGAGACATCAACATGCTTACAGCTACAGAAGTTGTACAACAGGCCTATGCCGCTTTCGGCAGGGGCGACGTCCCAGCCATCCTGGAACTGGTCGCCAATGACATAGACTGGGAATTGGTCGGACCAAAAAAACTGGCATATGCCGGTCACCGCAGCAACCGCAACGAGGTCGGGGCTTTCTTTGAGTCTGTCGCGCAAAGCGACAATATTCATGTGTTTGAACCGCGCGAATTTATCGCAGCCGGCGAACATGTCACTGTGCTCGGATGGGAGGAGTCGACCGCGATCGAGACGAATACTAAATTCGCGTCAGAATGGGTGCATGTGTTCACGGTAAAAAATGGCAGGGTCACGCGCTGGCGCGGTTTTTTCGATACTGCTGCACGCTATGGAATTTTTTAAATTTAAAGCTGAAAATAACACTGGCTTCGTCCCGGCAGCTGCCAGTGTTATAAAAATCGCCGGGTCATTTCTTATCCGGTCAGCATGGCAATGCTGACCTCACCTTACCTTACTTTAAGGAGTCGTCATGCGTATGTTACTCAACGTCGAAATTCCCCACGAACCATTCAATAGTGCCGTCAGAAATGGCAGCGCCGGTGCCAAAATCCGCAACATCCTGGAAGCGTGCAAAGCGGAAGCCGTTTACTTCAGCGAGCAGGACGGGCACCGTGGCGCAACGCTCATCATCAATGTCGACAATGCTGCACAGATACCGGCGTTCGCCGAGCCCTGGTTTCTGTATTTCAATGCCGACTGCAAGTTCCGCATCGCAATGACGCCGGAAGATTTGCAACAAGCTGGGCTGGAAGCTCTGGGCAAGCAATGGAGCTAGAAAGTTCGGAAAAGTAAGTAGGTCGGAAAAGCGCAGCGCTTTCCGACCTACGCGCTTGCTTTGATTCACTTCCCTTTTGACCTGCCAGTGCAATTTCCATCAGCATTGGTTGTCCAGACCATAGCTTCTCTTCCTTCATCTTTGTCGCGCTTAGCGCCAAATACGATACATTCCTGCTCTGTGTTTTTGACGTGTGTGATGGTCTTGCTTCCACAACTACCATCTTTGCCGATTGTCCAGCTTCCCAGTTTTCTTCCCTGCTCTTCATCGTATTTTGCGCCAAATTGAATGCACTCTTTTTCAGTCATTTCGACATGATTTTTTCCGCCGGCTTCGTTTTTGCTACAAGCGGATAAAAATAAACTGCTCAGAAGTAGTGCGATTAAAAGCATTTTCATAGTTGTTGCCTTTTGTAATTATTGATTTCGATTATTCATGGGAGTCAGGATAAATATTTCTTCCATGATCCAAAGAAAAATATTCTTCCGGATATTCTGCAAACGCCAATGTATCTCGACGAGATAATAGGTGATACGGTAATTTCTTGCCGCTATTACCATACGCAGTTCGGTTCAACTGACCTACAATTCGCGCAATTGTCCGGTTTCGCCACGGCTAAATAATCGACAACAACACTAGGGGAATAATCTATGCAAGGTGCAGGCGGATCAGAAGGCGGAGTAGGGAAATTTTTTATCGGCCTATTCATGCTGTGCGGTGGTTTTTACATGTTGTTCAACGCGGTCATGGTGCAATCGAGCTTTAGCCTGGGTTACGGTATGTATGGGCTGCAAGCCTTTGGCAGCAACCTCAACATCACCAGCGGCATGATCATGATCCCCTTCATCATCGGCATTGCGATGGTGTTTTACAACGTCAAGAGCCTGCTCGGCTGGGTGCTGGCGCTAGGCTCACTGGGCGCGTTGATCTTCGGTGTGATCGCTTCACTGCATTTCAATTTACGCAGCATGTCGCTATTTGACTTGATCGTCATTTTGATTTTGGCGTTTGGTGGATTGGCATTATTTTTAAGCTCGATGCGCAGGCAGTAAGTCGGAAAAGCATAGCGCCTTCCGACAATTTGCGCCAGCAATCACGATCGTTCGCGAGGCCAATTAACTCCGGCCTCGTGGGAAATAAAAACTGACAGTGGATCTAAGCGTTGTAGCGCGGGTCGGAAGGCGCTATGCATTTCCGACCGGCCGGGTCAATGCAGGCTTGATAGATAAGTAGTTAGCGCCACGATATCGCGCTCCTTTAGACCGGATGTGCTGGCGCTCATCGGTTCATAGATACGTTCTCCACTGCGATCACGGTAGCGCATAATGGATTGGCTTAGGTACTTGATTTGCTGGCCCGCCAGACGTGGTGTGGCTTCGTTGCCGTAGCCTTGTGGCCCATGGCACATGATGCAGCGCCCGGTGTAAATTGCCTGGCCTGCCCTTGAGGTTTCTGTGCCGGCTGGCTTTACTTGCTTGCTGGAATAGAAAATAGTCACGTTGATACGATCACTCTCACTTAACAACTTCATCAGTCCTTCCATAAAGCTGTAATGACGCAGACCTCGCGCGAATTTGTCGATTTGGATCAGCAGATAGCTCGGGTTTTGTCCAGCTAGATTTGGCACATCGACCTTGCTGCTGCTACCTTCCGCCCCGTGACAAGCATCACAAAAGAAAGTGACTTTTTTCGCGGCAGTGATGGCCGCTGCTGTGGCGGCAGGATCCGCCAGCACCTTTTTCATACGCTCGTCGAGTGCTGATGTCTGCGCTGTCGCGCAATTGGCCAGAGCCATAAATGTAATGGTGAACAGTGCAGTTGACAGCCATGCCCGCTTTCTAAGTTCCATATATTTTTTCTCTAGGCGTATAAAAGGTTCGCCGTAATCCACATTGATCGATTCGGCATTAATCAATGTGCATTCTATTAGTCTCTTGCTTCACTTTTTTAGAATCAAAGGTGAACTTGATTTGCATCAATTAATAAGACACATACGAGCATTTAAATATTTGGTCATTTTTGGCGGCCTAGTTTGCGGTCGCTTGCGGTTTGCCCGATTTCTCGCCCAGCTCAATAAAACAGATTCGAACGTTTTTTCGAATCTGTTTTCGGCTGCACCTACAATTCGCGGATCGCCTGAAAAAACACTAAGGTTTGCACGTCACAGAGTTCCGCTAAATCCACAGCCAGCAAGACTCTGTGATTGCGAACTACAGCTATGCGTCGAGTTCGTTTTGCTGCACGATGATGCGCGAGATTAAGCCGTACTCTTTTGCTTCGCTTGCCGACATCCAGTAATCGCGTTCAATATCGATGCTCACTTTTTCTAACGTCTGGCCGGATTCTCTTGCGATCAAGGCGGCGATGCGCTCGCGGATCTTGACAATCTCGCGCGCCTGGATAGCGATATCTGTAGCCTGGCCGCCAGCACCGCCGCTAGGTTGATGAATCAGGAAGCGGGTATTCGGCAGGCAGACGCGGCGCTCTTTCGGTACCGATAAAAACACCGTCACGGCAGCGCTACCTACCCAGCCGGTACCAACTACGCGTACTGGCGCATCGATAAAACGGATAATGTCATGAATCACGTCGCCCGATTCTACATGGCCGCCAGGTGACGATACCAGCAGAGTAATCGGCTCTTTGGATGCCGCCGCCAAAGCGATGAGGCGCTTGCTGACATCGGCCGCGAGCTTGTCGTTGATGCTGCCAAACACCAGCACCGTGCGGGATTTGAAGGCTTTCTCTTCCAGGAAAGGGCTGCGCTCTTCGTTGTTACTTTCTTTTTCGTCGGACATGCGTAGCATATTTGGCTTTCTGATTAAAATTGTTGATGTGGAGAATAGCTCAATTCTCACGAGCTTGACATGCTACCCGATGTTTCCGTTTTTGGGTCTAACCGCAGTGTGAGGTCGGAAAAGCGCAGCTCTTGCAGGGCGCGTATCCGCCTTCAAGCGGATCCCGTTTCGCAGGCTGATCACAGGCGATCCGAAACCCCTGCTGCACCCTTCCGACAATTGGCCACAGCATTCACGATCGACCGAGATGCCAATCATCAAAATTGAAGTCGAAAAAATTGTCGCACAGCGTGATACCCTGCATCTCTGTTTGCATCGACTTAGGGATGGCCATGAAATTAGCTTTATCGATATTCTCCGCCGCTTTCTTGACTGTCATCTGCACCGTCAACACCGACGTTCGCATGCCGGTGCTGGTCGACGAGGATCGTTCCCGCCCTGGATTTTTACCCGCACCCCTGGCGGCCTGGATTTGCGGCACGACCACCTCCATCCTGACGGCACACCAGAAGAAGTGACGATGTACGGCGGTATGGCGAATGACGCGGGTTCCGCATTGTCGCAGTCGTTTCTCGCAGACGCACACACCTTCAAGGTATTTCCAGGTTCAGAAACCAACGTGTGGACCACCAGCTTCAGTGCGGATGGCGCTGTGCTGACTTATCATCTGGATCGGCACGCCAAACCGCGCATTGAATTTGTCTTTAAGCGTGTAGCTCGCTAAGTATTGAAGGCCGGAAGGCGCTAGATTTTTCTGACGGGCTGGGGAGAGTGGAATTATTTTTCCAAAAAACGGAATTGTCGAGTCTTCAAAATTAAAGCGAAGACGACACCTCTAATTCTACGCCTATAGTAGTAGAAAGAGATGAAGGATGCGATACTCCTCCTACCTGACAGATATGGATTGATCAATGGATCCCTTAGTCGATACGATTCTAAATTTAAAATATGTTCTAGTAGTGCCGTATGATGAAAAAGAAAAGGAAGAGGACGCAAGCCTCTTTCAGGGTTGGACGCCAGCTATTCAAAAAGAAGGCTTTATTCACCTCGTTCATTTTTTTGCCCGCCTACCTTCATCACTATTCGAGCTGACATTAACTCAACCTGAATTACTGCAGCATCGGAAACGTTCTTTTCCTAAGCAGATCATCGCAGCAGGGGCGCATATCCTTCCTGCAATAGAACCAACGTCCAGCACGTCCGTTACTGTTTTCGGTTGCATGCCGGATGACATTTCACTAGTCCGCAGTTGCATTGGCAATGACCACAAAGCGATCGTGGTTTCATTTGAAAGTGGAGACACAGAGGATGTTTTTGATCTCGCGAAAATTACAGAAGAGTCCTGTCAGGTTCTGGATGAAATTTTGTGGGACATTGCAGAGCTAGATAAACAGTCAACCGTTACTCGCCGAGGGAAATATGAAGCGCCAATTCAGATTCCATTTGAGCATGGAATTACAGCGCCAAACCAACTCCTCTTGGAAAGCCTTGGGTTCAACGTAAAAGGCGTGCGTGATGCAGTGTTATCCGAGCATGCCCGCGCAGAAAAAGCGATAGTTGATACGTTTAATCTGGTAATTGACGTTTGGAAGCCAAAGAAATCCGAGGCCATAATTTATCTGCCTGCGGTTAAAGCGGCGTTTTATGATTTTAAGAGTCATCTTTGGAATCAGATTCTGCGAAAAATACCTATCAAGGTTAATAGGCAATTCGTGCAAATGTTTTTCCGAAATTTCTCATATTCAGGGGGCGAAGCGCCCGCCGGTTTTGACCCAAACGCTGCAATGCGTGATCCACTTGTGCATTTTATTTTTAGAACGCGGGCAGCGGAGCTTGCAGCGACAAGTGCGGCGGTGGCACTTATGTGCAATGTAGAGAGCATGCCTAGTCTACGGCTTTCCAATAAGTTGAACCAATTCGCTTCATATTATAAAAATATTGAATATTTTTCTAAATTAGAAGGAAAGAAATCTAGCAAACAGCTTCAGAAAAAATTTTCGGAATTAAATACCGAACTAGTTCTTGCAATGGGAGATGACACTCGGAAGGCAATACTTGACCGCACTACTGCATGTACGATCTGCGCAGATATGCCCATTGAGTGGGCGTATTTGGACACATTACCTCTAATGATTAGCCACGAAGTTTCAAAAATACCGATGACCCCAGGCAACGTCTTGTTCCAGTCGATAGCAAGTGGAGGCCGCCTTGTTTTCCATGCGAAGGCCTTCAACAAGATATTGGTCATACGCTCATTCAGCGAAGGAGACCCGCTCAAAAGTATCTTGGAGAGGGCTATATCTGGCTACCCTACAAGTGATGCGATGCAGGTGCAATTTGTCGACGTGCGGACAGAGATGGATCTAATTGCAGCCCTCAATTCATATGATGGCTATATCGTTGTGTTTGACTGTCACGGCAATCACGGCGGCACCTCGGAAGCTGGGTGGTTTCAAATCGGAGACGATCGAGTGATTACATGGGAGCTGGCGCACCGAGCTCGTGTCCCACCAATCGTAATGCTGAGTGCGTGCCTCACGTCGGCAATTGGTGGATCACATGTTTCAGTAGCTACTGGACTGTTACGGTGCGGAGCGATAAGTGTCATAGGTACGCTATTGCCAGTGGACGGTATTCATTCCTCCATTTTCGTAGCTCGCATCATTTACAGAATCGATGCATTTCTTACCGCGCTACAAAAAACGAAAATCACGTCAATAACTTGGCGCACTTTCGTTACCGGATTCTTGCGCATGTCTTATACGACAGACGTTTTACGATATCTGTGCAATGAACTCAACCTAATCAGCGAAGAAGTTAGCCATGACATTCATATGGAGGCAAGTCTTAACATTAATTCGTTAAATCCTAGCTGGTACTCAGTAGTCCTAGAGCGGCTGGCTGAAGCGACGTCCCTCACAATACCAATAATTTTGGACAAAATATTGAAAGGGCAACCGTTAATGGAAACGATGCGATACTGCCAACTCGGGATGCCGGAGAGAATCGTGATCGATTTAACTGACAATGCTGCTGAGTAAGATAGCGCATCTAACTTTCCCTGAACACCACGGAATGTCTCGGTCTGTTCCAGCGCTGCGCTACGCCGGTCTCCAAGATCGATAAGGGCATCTAAGATTTTCAGCAGTTCCTGCGCGTCTTTTGGGCATATTGGGAAATTCCAATCGGCCTGCCGCTGTACAATTTCAAGGCCGTAAGGCGTAATCCGTAGGGCGCTAATAGCGAAGCGTATTACGCCGAATGGAATGGTTAAGAAACTGCAAAGACCGAGTAATGCCAACATCATCAAACCGCCTGTCACCGTCTCCAAATCAAAGGGGTCGTCTTGGCTTTATTTTTGAGCGCTCGACTCCTTCGTCTTTTTTAATTAGGCAGCTCT
The DNA here is from genome assembly GCA_040390685.1 of Pseudomonadota bacterium. Classification (GTDB taxonomy): domain Bacteria; phylum Pseudomonadota; class Gammaproteobacteria; order Burkholderiales; family Burkholderiaceae_D; genus Undibacterium. The sequence goes on from JAZJYB010000225.1 coordinate 26,188, forward strand.
AAAAGGACGTTATTTTTTTTCTTTAGCCGCTCTCGGTTTGTCCGGTTTTTCATCCTGCTCAATAAAACCTATCGAGCGTTTCTTCACCGGTGCCGGTTCGGGTGGCGTCATCAATTCACGAATCGCTTCAAACACCTGCTTGAGCTGCACGCGGGTATTGTGTTCAAAGGTATCGTGCTTCAACTCCATCAAGTCGGCCTTGTACTCCAGTTCATCGAGGCGCTGCGCCAATTCCTTGTTCGAGACGATCACTTCGCGCAAGCGCACGAAGGCACGCATGATCTCGATGTTGACGGCAATTGCCTGCGGGCTGTTTAATACCGAAGACAACATGGCGACGCCCTGTTCGGTAAACGCATACGGTGCGTAGCGCCGACCACCGTGTTTCGAACTTGAGGTCACAGATTGTGACCTCAAGATTTGCCACTCTTCGGCATCAAGTTGAAACATGAAATCACTAGGGAATCGATTCAGATTGCGCTTAACCGCCTGCAAAAATACTTTGGTTTGTACGCCATAGAGTTCCGCCAAATCCACATCCAGCAAGACTTTGTGATTGCGTAATAAAGCTATGCGCTGAGGAATGCTTACCAACGCCGTTAAGTCAGATGTCATGTCTTCCCTTTACCATTGTTGGAATGGCGTGAAACGCTTCCGAAAGTGACTTGGGAAGCACTTCGGCTCTAGACTCGCAATGCATTAAAAAATCTTAGAAAGCGTTCACTCCACCGTCACGCTCTTAGCCAAATTCCGTGGCTTATCCACGTCGGTACCGCGTGCCAGCGCCGTGTGATACGCCAGCAATTGCAAAGGCACGGTATGCAAGATCGGTGACAGCATGCCGTAGTGTTCCGGCAGGCGGATGACATGGACCCCTTCGCTAGGCATGATGCGCGAATCGGCGTCGGCGAAGACGTAGAGTTCGCCGCCGCGGGCGCGGACTTCTTGCATGTTGGATTTGAGTTTTTCTATCAGCGCGTCTTTTGGCGCGACCGTGACTACCGGCATTTCTTTGGTGACTAAGGCCAGCGGGCCGTGCTTGAGTTCGCCAGCCGGGTAGGCTTCGGCGTGGATGTAGGAAATTTCCTTGAGTTTGAGTGCGCCTTCCAAGGCGATCGGGTAGTGCAGGCCGCGGCCCAGGAATAGGGCGTTTTCTTTTCTGGCGAATTCTTCTGACCAGGCGATGATTTGCGGTTCCAGCGCCAGCACTGCGCTGATCGCTACTGGCAGGTGGCGCAGGGCTTTGATGTGTTCGGCTTCTTGCTCGTCGCTTAGGCGGCCCTTGCTTTGTGCCAGCGTTAGAGCTAGCAAAAACAGGGCGGCCAGTTGTGTGGTGAATGCCTTGGTCGATGCCACGCCGACCTCGACTCCGGCGCGCGTGATGTAGGCCAGTTCGCATTCGCGCACCATGGCGCTGGTGCTGACGTTGCAAATCGTCAGGCTGTGCGGCATGCCGAGTTCGCGTGCGTGTTTTAGTGCGGCCAGTGTGTCGGCGGTTTCGCCGCTTTGCGATATCGTCACGACTAAACTATTCGGATTTGGCACGCTGTCGCGGTAACGATATTCGCTGGCGATCTCCACGTTGACCGGGATTTTCGCGATCGATTCTATCCAGTATTTGGCGGTCATACCGGCGTAATAGCTGGTGCCGCAGGCGAGGATTAATACGTTATCGATTTGCTTGAAAACGCCGAAGGCTTTGTCGCCAAACAGCTCGGGCATGATGGCGTTGACGCCTTCCAGCGTATCGCCCAAAGCGCGTGGCTGTTCGAAAATTTCTTTCTGCATGTAGTGGCGATACGGGCCGAGTTCGGCCGCGCCGGTGTGGGCGTGTACCGTGCGCACTTCGCGCTGGACTTGCTTGCCATTGACATCGACGATCCAGACTTTTTGCAATTGCAGATCAACCACGTCACCTTCTTCCAGATAGATGATCTGGTCGGTGGTGCCGGCCAATGCCATCGCGTCTGAAGCTAGAAAATTTTCGCCCTGGCCTACGCCGACGATCAGTGGCGAACCCTGGCGTGCGCCGACTACGCGATGTGGCTCGTCGCGGCAAAATACCGCAATCGCAAAGGCGCCGTGCAGGCGCTTGACTGCAACTTGTACGGTATCGAAAAGATCGCCTTGATACAGGTGATCGACTAAATGCGCGATGACTTCGGTGTCGGTCTGGCTTTCAAATACGTAACCTAGCGCGGTTAGCTCGGTGCGCAATTCTTCATGGTTTTCGATAATGCCGTTGTGCACCAGTGCGATACGCGCATTCTCATTACTAGGTGAAAAATGCGGGTGGGCGTTGGCGGATGATGGTGCGCCGTGGGTGGCCCAGCGCGTGTGTGCGATGCCGGTAAAACCTGCCAGCGCGGTTTCCTGTATTTGCGTTTGCAACTCCGCTACGCGCGAAGTGCTGCGTGAACGTTGCAACTGGCCGTTCACGTGCAGCGCGACGCCGCAGGAATCATAGCCACGATATTCCAGGCGCTTTAAGCCCTCGACCAAAATTGGAGTGATATTGCGTTGTGCTACTGCGCCGACGATGCCACACATAGAAACCTCTCTGATGAGTTAACTGCTGAACTAAATGCTGAATTAATTGGATGGCATTGCTCATACTTTTTCTTTGTCATTCTCGCGCAGGCGCTAATCGTTACCCATAAATTCGACATTGCCGAATCATTTCCTTCCCCTTCTGAGGGGGAAGGCTAGGATGGGGGTGTGGCGGTCAAAATGAAAACAAGGATAATTTTGACCGTTCGACCCCCATCCCAACCTTCCCCCTGGCTGGGGGAAGGAGCGAAAAGCCAAGCGCAGCTAAAGCGCCAAGACTTGTGGGTAAGGATTCCCGCCTGCGCGGGATTGACTATAGGTGAGCCTTGCCGCGAACTGACATCATGCTAATGGAGTTTGAATAAAATTATCTGTCAAAATAAATTATAAAATGGCTGAATATTCCATTGATATACGATGATGATAGAATATTTCATTAAATATAAAATTTATTCAAAATATTGCAAAATATTATTTCCGAGAAGAAAGCAATGACACTTGATGACCTGGATAAACGGATACTCAATCAATTGCAGCAAGATGCGGCGCTGACCAATCATGCTTTGGCGGCTTTGGTGCATGCATCGCCGCCGACTTGTTTGCGCAGGGTGAACCGGCTGATCAAGGAAGGTGTGATTGCGCGCCAGGTCGCGCTGCTGGCACCAGAAAAAGTGGGGGCAGGATTAACGGCGATTGTCGAGATTACGCTGGACCATCAGGCCACCGAGAAGCAAATCGAATTTGAGAAACTCGTTGCGGGCGAACCCGCTGTGAAGCAATGTTATCGGGTCTCGCCGGGGCCGGATTTTGTCTTGCTGATACAAGTGGCGGATATGGCGGCTTACCATGCGCTGGCGCACCGCTTGTTTGCCACGCAATCTAACGTGAGGAATGTGCGGAGTTTCTTTTCCATCTTACGCAGCAAGTTTGTGACTAGCGTTGAGGTGCAATAAACCGAGTGGCGCTGGCGGACTCGTTGTTGTGCAACTAATGGCTTGCATCGAGTGGGCGCAGGCTGTCTTTTAATGCCTCAGGCGGAAAGTGGCTTTGAAATTTTTTCAAAATGGCGCCGGATCTGGCATAGCGGCTAAGTGCAGTTTGTAGCCTGGCCCTATCGTCCGCGCTTAAGGATTTTTTCGAGATATATATACCGGTGTCGCTCCACGGCAGTTCATCCATGACTGTAAAACTGAGCTTGCCAAGCAGGTCTTGCACTCTGTTGTCATCGTGAATGGCACCGAGAAAAGTGTTCGGCGCCATGATGGTTAAATACTTATCGGAGCTCTTTAGCGTGCGCGCCACCGAGATGACATCGGTATCGAGAAACACCCGTCCTTGCTTGGTCATTTCTGTCACTAGTTGTTGATACGCAGGGCCATAATCGTAGCCGCGCACCAACACCAGTCGCACCTCTTTGTTGGCCGATAAATCTTGTGCTGACTTGATGTTGTGTTTGAAGGCAGTGAGCGCAATCAGCATCGCGCGGTTTTTTATCATAGGAACAAACACGCCAAGTTCATCCCTATGTGCAGTTTTATTTGACGGGAAAAGTAAATCCGCAGTGCCTGCTTCAAACATCGCCTCGAGTCGGGCGCGTGGCACGTTAGTCAATTTCAATTGGCAGCCGTCTTTCTGTATTTCTTGCAGTGCATCCGCATACAGGCCGCTGATTTTTTCGCCGTCGATAAACAGCGTCAGGCCGACTGCTGCAACCGGCACCTGTATCACGCGCGAGCAGGCGGCGAATGCGCAGGCTGGCAACTGCAGCGCCAGGCAGAAGGCGACTTTTGCAATAAAATCGGGCGAATAAGCTGACTTCATTTTATTTTATTTGGAGTGGCTATTTCTTAGTTTTTTCAGACTTCTTGTTAGCCGATTCGCTGGATGGGTCATGGTAAATTGCCCAGGCCGGATAGTAATTGCTGACGATCTTGGCGAGATCGCCGCTCTTGATGCGCGCAATAGTCGCGGCTTCGATCAGCGTTCTATCGTGTTCCGACATTTTATCCTTGGACATGTACAGGCCATATGTCAGCGCAGGCAATTCTTCGAGCACGCTGATGTTGAGCTTGGTGTTGCCGCCAGACTTTTCCCAGGCATCAAGAATGACTGCCTGCCCCGTCAAGATGGCATCGGCGCGCCCGCTCAGGAGCATTTTTACGGCAATATCCGGCGATGGAATTGAGCTGATTCGTCCCTGCATTTTTGGGTGCGTCAATAGATCGCTATAAGCTTGGCCCCAATAATGTCCGTTAAAGGTAATCAGGGTAATCGGGCTATCGATCAATTGCTCGACCGTCTTGTGCTTCAAGACTCGGCCTGGCAGAGAAATCAACACTGGCCGAGTTTTCCCCACCTCGAAGAACTGGGCCACGCGGTCGCGCTCCGGTGAGCGCGTGGCGTCAGCGACCAGATCAATCTGGCCACTGTCGAGCATATGCCAGGCGCGCGCCCGTGGCACAATAATATATTCGAAGACGCAAGCGGTATCTTTGGCGATCAGGTCAAAGAAGACCTTGGTGGCACCAGTAATTTTCCCCTCCGGTGAAATTACCATCGAGCGTCCGAGCGGGCTGGCGGCGATTGTTATCGTGCGATTACAAGTCGTCTCGTTAGCTGAATTTTCCGCAACACGTGCCACAACAACTGGTGTACTAGCTTGCGCAATCCCTGGCGCTGCGCAAGCGGAAAACTGGCACGTTAAGCTTACGGCTAAGGCCAGGGTAAAGCCAACTGTCGAGGAAAATACTGGGGTATGCATCGAACACCGTTCTAGTGGCTAGACTACGATCCCTCCCAATATACGCCGATGTCCTAGCTCTGTGAAGATATCGCTGGCAGGTGGGGCAAGTGCCAGCAACTATTCATCGCGAAACGCCAGCATCGGTGAAGTTTGCATGGCCAGCATAGTCTGGCGCAGGCTGGCCAGCAGGACCAACAGCGCCGCACAGAGTGCCGCAACCACGGTTGCCCATAATGCCAGCGGTGCCTGTAGCATGAAGCCAGCCAGATAGCGCTGCGCAGCAAGATAAGCGAATGGCAAACCTAAGGCGGCTCCGGCCGCGATCACGGCCAGGCAATCACGCAATATCAGCTGTGCGATATCGCGCGGTAATGCGCCATACAATTTGCGCAAAACGATTTCACGCTCTTTGCGCCTGACGCTGTAGGCCGATAAAACATAGATGCCGAAACCTGCAATGGCTAATGCGATGCAGCTGGCTGCTGCCAACAGTTTGGCAAGTTGGGCGTCCTCTGCATAATTGGCGGCAAAGAAGCTGCTTGCCTTCTTCATTCGCAGTTCTTCATCCGGAAAATGCTGCTGCCAAAGAGTTTCTACCGCACGCTCTACTTCTTGCATTCCTCTCTCTACGCGCAAAGTCAATACCCTGACATTATTCGACAGGCGATAGGCAGTTGCCACAGGCGCTTCATGCAAAGACTCGTGCAGCAAATCTGGCGCAACGCCAATGATCTCTAATTGTACTGTCGTGCCTTTTCTATCGATTGTGGCGACCAGCATTTGTCCGATGGCCGCCTGTGCCGACGCGAAACCAAAATCTTTCACCGCTGCCGCGTTCAAGACGATCACAGCGGCGTTTGGGTTTGCGTATAGGTCGTCGAGTTGGGGATTAAATACGCGCCCGGCGACGGCAGCTAAGTTATAAACTTTAAAAAATTCCGGACTGACTGCCTTGAAATGCACACTCACTTCGGGCTTGCCAGGGCGGGCAAAACCCGCGAGCGCCGCGATCTGATGTCGGCCGATCGCATCACCAGCGCCCGCCACGCCACTGACGCCAGGTAATCTGGCCAGCGCATCACGAAATGCGCGCCCATCGGCTTGAGCAATCGAGTGGCTATCGACCACCAATAAAGGTGCGGTATCAAAGCCGGGGTTGGCATTGCTGGCAAAATAGGTCTGATAGGAGATCACCATCGTGATACCGGCCAGACCGACAGCCGTGGCAAATTGCAGCACGGTCATGCTCCAGCGTAGGCGTGCGCCGCGGGCTGATTCAGTATTCGGTCGACCTGCCAGCGCCTTAGCAGCGGAAACGCGCAAGGCTATCCACGCCGGTTGAATGCCAGACAGCATGCCAACCAACAGGCCTAGCGCGATACTCATGCTGATGTTAGCCAGCGAAAACAAGCTGTCTAATTTGCGCTCAAGCAGTTCTGCAAACAGCGGCAGGCAAAGCCAGCCCAGTACTAAACCGGCTGCCGTTGCCAGGATGGAGACGAGTATAGATTCGAGCATAAATTGCCCGATCACACCCGGTACGCTGGCACCAAGTAGCTTGCGCATGGCGATCTTGCGCTGACGGCGCAAGACACGCACGCTAGCCAGATTGACATAATTAATTACTGCCAGCGCTAGAACCAGCAGCGCAACCGCGGCCAGCCCGATTACGCTATTACGATTGCCGCGCGGACCGCTAAATGGTTGGCCAACCACATCCCGGTCAAAATAGCTGTCGAGTAAAGGTGTCAGGCGAATATCCATCACGCTGCGCTTGCCCAATTGTTGACGTTGCTCTGGCTGTAACCTGCCGGTCAAAATCGAGTGGTCTACTGCGTCTTGCAAAAAATGTGTCATGGCCGAAGGCGAGTCGCCAGGTTTTAATTTAATCAAGATGCGACCCCAATTGCCATCCATTTTTGACAAATTAGCTCTGTCCTGTTCTGCCATCAATACGCTAGCTTCACCCACTAAGGCGTTGTAAGGCATAGTCGTATTCGTAGCCGGATTAGGTATCAGCGCAAGTACCTGCAACAGGTGATTGTCGATCAGCACGCTCTTGCCAACGGCGCTGGCGCTGCCAAACCATTTTTGCGCAACATCCTGCGTTAACGCGAGACCATCAGGCCGCGCCAATGCCAGCTTCACATCGCCGGCCAGCGCCTTAATCCCCAACATTTGTGCAAAATTGGATGAGACATGCAGCAACTCTTCTTGCTGCGTCTGGTTTTGTATACGTACCGTATAGGTGTCGATTTTAGAGATGGCGCTGGCGCCCTGCACCGCGGGATTTTGCCGCGCTAATGCAAACAGGCCCAGCGGGCCAATTTCAAACCACGGCGCGCGCGGATCAAGATTGAAGCGCTGCTTCAACACGTAGACGTTTTGTGCATCCGGCACCTGCGCATTGTAGTTGAACGAATAGCGCACAAAACTCAGCAACAGAATGCAAGCAGCAAAGCCGACACTCAGGCCTAAGATCACCACTGCGGAATACCCGGGTTCTTGTATCAGGAGCCGGAAACCAATTTTAAAATCACGGAGTTTCATCTTGCCATTTCTTTCAATGAATTCTGTAATTCGGCTGGGCTAGCGCTTCAACAGCCCAACATATTGTGCATATTGTTGGGCTGATAAAACCTAGCCCAACCTTCTATGAGAAACAAAGTCAAGGCTCTTTTTCAAAATTAATCCTT
>JAZJYB010000226.1:0-5146 GCA_040390685.1 Pseudomonadota bacterium
TGCCGATAGTCGCTGTCGACGGCACCATGCGAAAACGACTCAAGGGCACGGTTGCCGAGGGGCGCGCCCGGATCAAAACCGGCACCTTGAATAACACGCTCGCAGTCAGCGGTTACGTGCGCGACATCAACGATATTAACTGGATTGTAGTCGGCATCATCAACTGCGACGAGGCGCGCAAAGGCAAGGCAGTGCTGGATGAATTGATCGAATGGGTAGCGTCTGGACGGCCATGATGTGGCTTCAATGCTTCAGTCTTTCATCGATTGAAAGACGCACAATTTACTGCATGGAAAATAATTTTTTTAGATGATGGCGTTGCCAGCATCAAAGCGAAAATCGACCTACATCTCTCCATCCATCCGCAAAAACCTCAGACTTAAACCAAGAAATTTGCAGTTCATCACATGCCGCTAGAGAAGCTCGTTGCGTGTTGCTACAGTGTAGTCACACCAACCCTCCTCGAAAGGAAGTATCATGAACATCTCTACAAAAATGGAAACAATGCTGATCGCCACGATCGCTCTTTTTATGATGATGAGTATCTTGGCCCAGCTGACTACCTGAACATGTTAACGTTTATTCTTTGGCTTATTTTGCTATGCCTGTGTTGGCCACTAGCTTTGCTTGCTGTACTGCTTTACCCGATAATTTGGCTGGTCTTGCTACCGTTTAAATTATTGGGTATTGCCGTCGGAGGCGTGTTTGAATTACTCCGTGCCGTGATCATGTTGCCCGCCAGGATAGTGCGCGGTCGCTAAGGCGGTCGCATCAATAAATAAGAAAGAAACTCTATGACCAGTGCAATGCTCATGGCCGTGGTACGCACCTTGATACTCCCGCCGGTCAGTCTGCTAATATTTTTTGCCGCTGGACGATGGATTAAAGTTTGGCACCCACGAATCGGTAAGATCATCAGCAATACCTCGCTGATTTTATTATTGATACTTAGCACTTGCGCAGGCGCGTGGTTATTGGTAACACCTCTGGAAAATTTAGAAAAACCCTTGATCGCTACAACACAAACAGGGGCACAAGCCATAGTCGTTTTATCGGCCGGATCATTGGCCAGCAATCCAGAATATGACGACAAATCCATTCCCGACTATATCGCGCTGGGGCGTATACGTTATGCCGCAAAACTTTACCGTGATACCGGTTTGCCGATTTTAGTCACCGGTGGATCTGGCAGTAAAAGTTTGCAGAATGATTCGTTTGCTCAGGGTATGACGCGCGTATTTGAATATGAATTTGCCATCCCGGTTAAATGGCATGAAGAGCTATCCACCAACACCCGTGAGAACGCAATTTATTCGGCACAGATATTAAAGAAAGATGGCGTTACACATATCTTGCTAGTCACAGACGCGATGCATATGCGGCGCGCCAAACTGGTCTTCGAGCAAGCCGGCTTGCGTGTCACCAGCGCTCCGACGCTATTTTTTTCGCGCGATGAAATTGGCCTATTCAGCTACCTACCAAGTGCAGAAGGATTGCGCAGATCGCATTACGCCATGTACGAATGGCTGGGTTTGGCCTGGCATTGGATGAAAGCTTAAACTTTAAGTTTCAAGTTTCAAGTTTTTTGAATTTAAGGTCGGCTGGAATGAGATGAAAGCCTTACCCAGATACCTTTATTAATTTGGCTTCTTTGGTTCTGACAGCAAGCAGGCATTAAAATCGTCAAACGCCCCGATCACCTTTGCTGATTTTTTGCTGTCGCAAAGTTCACCTGTCCCATTCGACCCAAGAGTTGATGACGACTTTACCGGCGGTCGTTGGCGCCATCTTAGATCCATCATCGATGCATCATTGAACATGTTCCTGACTGGGTGATATCCGGCAAATAAACTCAGCATATTCGTATCGATATTCTCGCTTGCACGTATCAAGCCGCCATCACGCGAACGGATTTTTCCATCAACCAGATTTCCCTCAACATCAGCTGTGCTTTCGGCAAAGCGCACTTCTATCCCGCCAGTATCGATCAAGGTGTTTTTAATAATACGACTGGAAGCGGCTTTGTTGAGATAGATACCGTCGTCTGAACAAGCCATCACCAGGTTAGATTCAATCACACCCCGGTCTTGTTCAGTCACGCATTGATGATCTGGGCAAAACGCTTTTCCAGTACCACCACCGCCGAATGACAATCCGACTCTTTGTCCCATCTCTCTGCGCAGATGGTGTTCGCAAATGATCAGGTTATTCGCGATGCGATTTTCGTTGCCACCACCTTTAACAAATACGCCATAGCTCACTTTATCGCTACCAGCTTTGATAAAGTCAGTAATCAAATTATGTTCAATTCGCCAGCGGCTAACCGCCACCAGATCAAGCGAAGTGACTGAAGATTCGGTGCGGCGCGCATCAGTGTTACTGATGCTGTTGTACTCAATCACACCATCGTCGGGAATTTGTTGATTGCTCATATTCACTTTGAAATGCGCGTTAAAATCCACAATCGTGTTATTACGCGCAAGGAAGTGATGGGCATTCGCCACTACGTGAAAGGCATGCTCACAATTGCCCGGCACCTCGCAAACACCTTGAATATGCAAGTTCTCGAAGCTCCAATACGGAGCAGTAACATGAAAGCCTTCAAGCAGCGAAAACTGCAACTTGACCGTGCCTGGCACTTCTGCGCGCACGATAATACGGGCGTCATCGCGGCCCGCCCGATTCACGAAAATATCAGTGCCCGAAAATTGATACGCTCCAGGCGAGAAAGTAATGACGTCACCTGGATTTGCGTTCGCGATAGCAACTCTGGCTTGATCTGCGGACGTGACAAGAATGATGTTTCCTACCGGCTGACTTAAATCAAGTGGCTGCGCACCTAGCTTCAAAGCTGGGAGCGCAGCGACCAAAGGCTCCATGCGATCCACGCTGCGTAGCGTCTTGCCCACCCAATTCCCGAGGCTCACTATGGTGGCATTGTGACCTGCGCTTCGGTGTTCGATGTAGGGCGCGAGTTCGCGTGGCGTGCGATTAAAATGCTCGACAAAATACGCGAGCGCTAAGACCGTAGAGAGTGTGGCGAATAACAATAGCGTCAAAACAAAGATTATTTTTCGCAACATGGTCGGACGCTTTACCGATGATTTTACTTAACAGGTATCGCGATACTGCGATCAACCGCGACGGCTGTCACACTATTCTTAGGTGAACCATCAATCAATTTATCAGAGTAAGTTAAATACACTAAAGCATTACGTTTTTGATCCACCATGCGCACCACGCGGAGTTTTTTGAACAGGATAGACAGGCTTTGATTGAACACTTCTTCCTGCTGCTTGAGTGATGTTGAAAAACTAATGGCACCAACCTGGCGGCAGGCTATCGATGCTTCTGATTTGTCTTCCGCCAAGCCAAGCCCGCCTTTAATCCCACCGGTCTTGGCGCGTGAAAGATAACAGGTAACGCCAACGACCTTAGGATCATCGTAGGCTTCAATCACAATTTTATGATCTGGTCCGATAAAGTTAAACGCAGTATCGACGCTACCTATAGTTTCAGCGTGCGCCACACCAATCAACAAGAACAAGACAGCGGCGATTTTGTAAATAAGCTTCATGGCACCCTCGAATTTTCAATTATTTTTCAGACTTATTTAGTTTTACTTAGTTTTGTTTAGGCGCGAATTACGCAAGCCATAAGCAAAATAAGTGACGACCGCGATGAGCATCCAGATAAAAAATATTCTATAGGTCGCTGGCGACAAATACGTTACCAGATACAAGCACGCTGCGATACTCAAGGCCGGAACCAGATAGGCGCCAAACGGCACGCGGAAACCAGCACGATCCGCACCGATTCCCTTATGTCTCAAGATGGGAACTGCGGTCGAGACCACGATGAAAGCCACCAAAGTACCCATGCTGACCATATCCCATAGAAAGGTCGAATCAACCAGGCCTGCGACTATCCCCACCACGATGCAAACAATCACCGTGTTGCTGACCGGTGCCTTGGTTCGCGGGTTTACTTTTTGAAATGATTGTGGAATCAGTCCATCTTTACTAATCGCAAACAGGATGCGGGTTTGTCCATAAATCGTCACCAGGGTGACGCTGAAAACCGAGATCACTGCACCTGCCGACAAGATCAAAGCTGGCCACGCCTTGCCGGTGACATTTTGCAATATCACCGCCAGCCCGGCCTCTTGTCCAGCAAACATGCTGGCAGGCTGGGCACCAACTGCCGCCACCGAAACCAGCATATAAAACACGGTCACTATCATCAACGCCGCCATGATCGCCAACGGCACATTGCGCTGAGGGTTTTTTACTTCGGCACCTGCTGTCGCTATCGTATCGAGGCCAATGAATGAAAAGAACACCGTACCAGCCGCAGCAGCGACGCCTTTCATGCCACCCGGCCCGATGGCATCATCAGTTTTAAAGAAGGGTGTGAAATGTTCAAGATTAAATCCATGAAATGCGATCGCTACAAAGAAGCTCAAAATAAGCAGCTTGACCAAGACCATAATGGCATTCACCGTCGCCGATTCTTTGGTGCCGCGCAATAACAGAAAACCGCAAATCACAACGAGTATCATCGGCGGTAAATTAAAATGCCCTGCATGAATTTCCGTTCCTTTGAGGCCAGAAACCACCAAAGGCGAGCGCAAGGTCTCGGGAATTTGCCAGCCAACCGCATTGCTTAAAAAATTATTCAGATAATCTGACCAGCCTATCGCCGTGGCGCTGGCCGCCAGGCCATATTCGAGTAATAGACAGGCCGCCACAATAAAAGCGGAAAATTCGCCAACCGTGGCGTAAGCGAAAGAATATGAGGAGCCAGACGATGGAATTCTTGCCGATAATTCGGCATAGCACAGGGCAGTCAGGCCAGCAGTAAGTGCCGCCATCAGGAACGCAAGGATGACAGAAGGGCCAGCTTTGGGAACTGCCTCAACCATGGTGAAGAAAATCCCCGTGCCTATGGTGGCGCCCACGCCTATCATTGTCAAAGGAAATAAACCTAGCGATCTGTGCAAACCAGGTTGGCCCGATTCCGCCTCACTAGTTTCATGGTGATCAACTGACTTGGTGCGTATCAGCTGCTGTAGAAATGATGTTTGTCTCAAGAGATTTTCCTCTTTTTATGATTGTTGATTGATTTGTTTTGTGCTTGGTCTGCC
>JAZJYB010000226.1:5246-15071 GCA_040390685.1 Pseudomonadota bacterium
AGAGATTTTCCTCTTTTTATGATTGTTGATTGATTTGTTTTGTGCTTGGTCTGCCATTTGCGGGGCCACTCATCGTCGCCAATAATATCCGCAAACCCTCCGCATTTGATACGGTATTGTCGATGTTTTTCGCTGCGATTAACTAAATTTGACCATTTTTCAGACAATTTGTTGGTCTCATCAGCTATTTTCCATCGTTACACTGGATAGAATTTTGCTGCATAATGAAATTTCAAGAACGAAAGGATGCAAGATGAGTATACAAATGATCGTTTTCGCCAAGGCTCTGGTGTTCGTACCCATCACCTTATTACCGATACTAAATCCGATAGCTGTTGCGCCAATTTTCTTATCGATGACCGGCCCATTAGAACAAACCGTTGCGAATCGTCTCTCCAAACGAATCGCAATCAATTGTTTTTTCTTGCTGCTGGGTGCAGTCTTTGTTGGCGCGCATGTGCTGGATTTTTTCGGTATTTCACTACCGATAGTGCGTCTCGCGGGAGGCATTGTGGTGGCAATGTCAGGCTGGCGCTTACTGAACGATCAGGGACAAGATAAACTGCATACCTCAGTCGCGGATGCAGCCAATACCTGGACTAAAGAGCAGTTACGTCAGCATAGCTTTTTTCCATTTAGTTTTCCGCTCACGGTAGGCCCTGGCACCATCGCGGCTTCCATCACTATTGGTACGCAATTGCCGAATAAGCCGGTAGATTGGCTCATTACCAGCTTCGCTTCTGCGATTGGCGTCTTGCTGACTTCGGTGGTGATTTATCTTTGTTACCGTTACGCCCGTAATCTGGAACGTTTTTTAGGCAATGTCGGCACCATGGTGCTGATGCGCTTGTCCGCTTTTATACTCTTGTGTATAGGGATAGAAATTGGCTGGGCTGGTTTGTCAGCGATGATTGAAGAGCTGAAATTTCACTAGATCGTTTGGATTTTTTAGAAAGGGCAAGCGCATATGTTGAAATGCGCTTGCGACGCGCTTGCAATTGAGGCGGTAGAAATGCTCTCGACTATGGCACTACAACAAATGCGTTAGCGACTTAAGATTACCCGGCGTCAGTTACTGCTGCATTCTCTAGCATTAAGGCGTGCTCGACTTGAGTCGACTCATCACCAACCTTACTCTTCCAGGCTTTCAGGAAATAAATTTTTTCCTTTTCTGTCGGCGCGACATGCCAGAGCACCATCAATGTTCCCTTGTGATCATGCAATTTCGCCAATTTAACGATGCAATCAGAATTACCTTCGACATCAGCCAAAGCAATCGCGTAACCATAGACGCGATACAGCCGCTCTAGCCGGTCCGGTTCGGTCTCGCTGTGTGTCGCCGAAATTTTTGCATGATCCAGATACATAGTGATCTCCGTCAAGTGGTAAGCCTTAATTCTATCTGATTGCGTCTGGCACAGCTACTAACAGAATTTTGTGATTCCTTTTCTATACCGTTAGTGTCTAGGCGACGAGCCGCAGACAGTGCTATAGCACGGCAAGGCGAAGACAACAACGACACTAACGGTTTAGGAAAGGAATCATCGGATGCGGCTGCGTTTTTCCCACTTACAGTCTTGGGTACTCAACACGGTATTGCTTTGGTCAACGGTTTCCAGGTAGACATCAAATCCCCAGAGACGTGCCACGTGCTTGAGCATTTCGCTGGTCTGGGCATTTAATGGACGGCGCAAATACTGCATATGGCGTAAGGTAATCGCGCGGTCACCATGCATATCGACTGACCAGACCTGAATATTTGGTTCACGGTTTCCCAAATTATATTGCCCGGCCAAATGCTGCCTGATCGCCTGATATCCGCTCTCATCATGTATCGCTGAAATATTCAGTTGTTCTTTACTATCGTCATCCAATACCGAAAAGAAATGAAAATCACGGATTAACTTTGGTGACAAATACTGCGCAATAAAACTCTCGTCCTTAAAATTACGCATCGCAAAATTGAGCGTCTTGAGCCAATCCGACCCGGCGATATCAGGGAACCATGCGAGGTCTTCCTCGGTTGGCTCTTCGCAAATGCGCCGGATATCGCGCATCATCGCAAACCCTAGCGCATACGGATTGATACCATTGTAGTAGCGGCTATCTACCGATGGTTGAAACACCACGTTGGTATGGCTTTGCAAGAATTCCATCATGAAGCCGTCGCCGACTATGCCTTCGTCATACAGCTGATGCAAGATGGTGTAATGCCAAAAAGTCGCCCAACCTTCATTCATGACTTGGGTCTGACGTTGTGGATAAAAATACTGCGATATTTTTCGCGTAATACGCACCAATTCACGTTGCCATGGCTCCAGCAAAGGTGAATATTTTTCTATGAAATACAGAATATTTTCTTGCGGCTCAGGCGGAAAACGTTGCTCTTCATATGCCGCAACGGTTTCATCGCGGCGCGGTAAGGTGCGCCATAAATCATTGATCTGTGATTGCATATAGCGTTCACGCTCTTCTTGTTTTTCGCGTTCCTCAGTCAGGGACAATTTGGTGGGGCGTTTATATCGATCAACCCCATAATTTTGCAAGGCATGGCAAGAATCGAGCAACAGCTCAACCGCTTCGACGCCATACCTTTGCTCGCAATCACTGACATATTTTTTTGCAAATACCATGTAGTCGATGATGGCGTCGGCATCGGTCCAGGTGCGGAACAGGTAGTTCCCTTTGAAAAAAGAATTGTGGCCGTAGGCAGCATGCGCGATCACCAAGGCCTGCATGGTCAAACTATTTTCTTCCATCAAATAAGCAATGCAGGGGTTGGAATTAATGACGATCTCGTACGCCAAACCCATTTGGCCGCGCTTATAGCTTTTTTCGGTAGCAAGAAAATGTTTGCCGAAGGACCAGTGATGGTATGACACCGGCATGCCTACTGATGCATAGGCGTCCATCATTTGCTCGGCGGTGATAATTTCCAATTGATTCGGGTAAGTGTCCAAGCCAAAATTTTTGGCGACACGCCGTATCTCTTCGTGCGCCTGCTCGATTAACTCGAAGGTCCAATCGGATTGTTCTGGCAATCGATTCGGATTCAAGATTCTTTCGGCTTTTTGCGCGCTGTTCATGGCCAACCTCATTTACCTTGCTTCTTGAACAGCTCTCTGAAAACAGGATAAATATCCGCCGGTGTTTTTATTTTTTGCATCGCAAAATGGCTGTGATGCTCCATCACCTGCACATATTCTTCCCACAAGTTTTGTGAATCGCCTTCGGTAATTTCGACGTACGCATAATATTGAACCAAAGGCATAATCGTCTCGATCAGCAATTGCCGGCATGCGACAGAATCATTATCCCAATTATCACCATCAGAGGCTTGCGCCACGTAGGCGTTCCATTCACTGCCTGAATATCGTTCCTTAATAATTGTGGTCAATAAATTGAGTGCTGAAGAAACGATGGTGCCGCCCGATTCCCGCGAATTGAAAAAATCGTTCTCATCGACTTCAGAGGCCGCCGTATGATGGCGAATAAAGATTACGTCTATCTTCTTATACGCCTTGGTCAAGAAAAGATACAAGAGTATGAAGAATCGTTTCGCGGTATCCTTTTTCTGTTCATCCATAGAGCCAGAGACATCCAGCAAACAAAACATCACCGCTTGGGTGGATGGTTTAGGCACCTTAATGCGATTGCTATAGCGCAAATCAAATGGATCGATAAACGGGATGGCGAGTAAGCGTGTCCGTAAATGATGAATTTCTTGCTTCAAGATCACAATGCGCGGATCTGTCATGTCACTGGTCGTTTTCAGCAACTCCATCAATTCCGCTTCCGCGAGTTTGAGGCGCTTGGCCGACCTTCCTCCCACGGCGATACGCCGCCCTAAGGCACCGCGTAAGGACCTCAATACATGCAAACTTGATGTCGTGCCTGAAGTTTTATAACCAGCGCGTTGATTCTTAAAATCCGTGGTCGATGCCAATTGCGTCTTGACCAGATTTGGCAATTCCAGATCCTCAAAAAAATAATTGAGAAACTCTTCGCGACTAAGCTGAAAGACAAAATCATCTTCGCTCAATTCATCGCTATTGCCAGCCTTGCCTTTGCCACTGCCGGCGCCACCTTTTGGCCTGGCAATCTTGTCGCCTTTTTGGTATTCCTTATTCCCTGGATTGACAGTTTCCCAGACACCACCATGAGTATGGCCAAAGGTCGGCTCATTGACATCTTTGACCGGAATAGAAATTTTTTCACCACTGACTATGTCGGTGATAGAGCGTCCCTTGATAGCGCGCGCAACTGCCTCTTTGATCTGCCCTTTATAGCGCTGCAAGAAACGCTCGCGATTGGGGGCAGATTTGTTTTTTCCCTGAACACGTCTGTCAATTAAATGCACCAAAATAGTCTCCCAAGCCAATTCACGCAAATGCCGCTGCCATGCGATCTACATGAAACGTTTTGTCAGGATGATTTTCTGACGCGCAAATACCATTCGCATAGCAACCTGACTTGTTTTGCGGTATATCCTTTGGCTACCATCCTATCGACAAACTCTTGATGTTTGTTCGCATCATCAGCACTGGCTTTGGCATTAAAAGAAATTACCGGCAACAGCTCTTCGGTGTTCGAGAACATTTTTTTCTCGATGACTGTGCGCAATTTTTCGTAACTGGTCCAGGTTGGATTCTTGCCAGCATTTTGCGCTCTTGCGCGCAATACAAAATTAACGATCTCATTGCGGAAATCTTTAGGATTGGAAATGCCCGCTGGTTTTTCGATTTTCTCCAGTTCGTTGTTCAGCGCATCTCGATCAAAACTCTCGCCGGTATCCGGGTCGCGGAATTCCTGATCCTGTATCCAAAAGTCGGCAAACGAGACATAGCGATCAAAAATATTCTGGCCATATTCGGAATAACTTTCCAGATACGCAGTCTGGATTTCTTTACCGATAAATTCGGCATAGCGTTGCGCCAGATATTCCTTAATGTAGGAAAAATACTTTTGCTCCAGTTCTGGCGCAAATTGTTCCCGTTCTATTTGCTGCTCAAGTACGTACAACAGATGTACCGGGTTGGCCGCAACTTCTGTGTTATCAAAATTAAATACTTTAGATAAAATCTTAAATGCGAACCTGGTCGAAAGACCATTCATGCCTTCATCGACACCGGCATAATCTGAATACTCTTGACGCGATTTCGCCTTGGGATCAGTGTCTTTCAAATTCTCGCCATCGTAGACCAGCATCTTGCTGTAAATGCTGGAATTTTCCGGTTCTTTCAAACGTGAAAGTACCGAGAACTGCGCCATCATTTTTAAGGTGCCAGGTGCACACGGTGCGGCTTCCAGAGACGAGGTGCGAACCAGTTTTTCGTAGATCTTTATTTCATCCGAAACCCTGAGGCAATAAGGTACTTTGACGATATAAATCCGGTCAAGGAAAGCTTCATTATTTTTATTATTTTTAAAAGTCTTCCACTCAGATTCGTTTGAGTGCGCCAAAATAATTCCTTCGAAAGGAATGGCGCCAAAACCTTCTGTTCCCTTGAAGTTTCCTTCCTGGGTGGCAGTCAGCAAAGGATGGAGAACTTTGATCGGGGCCTTGAACATTTCTACAAATTCAAGCAAGCCCTGATTGGCCAGACACAAGCCGCCAGAATAGCTGTAAGCATCAGGATCATCCTGCGCGTAGTCTTCCAGCTTACGAATATCTACCTTACCGACCAGGGAAGAAATATCCTGATTGTTTTCATCACCAGGTTCGGTTTTCGACACAGCAATTTGCTGCAAAATGGAAGGATAGCGGCGCACTACGCGGAACTGATTAATGTCTCCGTTAAATTCATTGAGGCGTTTAACCGCCCAGGGGCTAGGAATATTGCGTAAATAACGTCGGGGGATACCAAAATCTTCTTCAAGTATGGCACCGTCTTCTTCCTCGCTAAACAAACCTAAAGGTGACTCATTAACCGGTGATCCCTTGATGCAATAGAAAGGAATTTTCTCCATCAAGTGTTTCAGTTTTTCTGCGATAGACGATTTACCACCACCGACCGGTCCTAGCAGATAAAGTATTTGTTTACGTTCTTCCAAACCTTGTGCGGCGTGGCGAAAATAAGAAACAACTTGTTCAACGACTTCTTCCATTCCGTAAAATTCCCGAAACGCCGGATAGACTTTGATTATCTTGTTGGAGAATATACGTGAGCGGCGTGAATCATGGCGCGTATCGATTTGCTCTGGCTCACCGATTGCGGCCAGCATGCGTTCTGAGGCAGTCGCATAGGCAAGAGGATCTTTCTTACACAAGCTTAAGAACTCGGTGAGCGAGTATTCTTCTTCACGAGTGCGTTCATATCGAGCCGTGTAGTTGTCAAAGATTTTCATCTGAGTCTCCTTTAATGGCGATGCCGTAGTTCACATGTCAAAATCATTTTTCATAAACACGAAAGTTATTGCTTCCATGCACGCAACACCTTTAGTGTAGGTGAAAATTTTAGAAATGTTGGCCAAATTTCTAAAATTTGTTTCTTTCTTTATTAGTCGCTTATACAAGTAAGTTCGTATGCAAGATCCTTCACTAGTATTTAGCTTCCTTTTAACTAATCCTGATACGGTATATGTCTCTAATGTGCGTTATTTCAATATTCAAATAGTTTTCAGGGGTAAAAATTTGCCTTTCCACCGTGCTGGAAATTTGTTTAAATGGTGCAAATTTATTATTTATAGGAAAAAAATGAACCGCCGAATTTTGCTAGCCGCTGTTATCACATCTGTACTCATTTCTGGATGTGGCTTATTTACAAAGACCAAACCAAACAACGAAGCGACCTCTAATCCGGGAAAAACACAAGTACTAGCCCATGGCCAAACCAGCTATGAAGATCCGGTTCTGCAAAAAATTGAGTTTAAGACGGGCGTATCCTCGGTAACCGTAGAAAAGCTCGCCATGCAGAGTCAATGTTCCAGCAAGCAAGGTGCCGCGCAGATCACGCCAAAAGCGCCGATTGAAGTGTATCGAGTGAGCTGTGATGATGGCAGGGTTTTTATGGCGAAATGTGAATTACGTCAATGCCAAACCATGATGTCGAAATAGATTTCTTCTTTCCTGCCTGCGCTCACTAAATTACTAAGCTTCATCAAGTTTAGTAATTTAGTGAGCGCAGGTCACGCAGTCCTCGATCCCTTTACTACGACATTCGAGAAATAGTTAAAATTTTAGGCAAATTTGCCTTGACACTAGACGACTGGTCTAATATTATTTAGACATGGACAGGACAGAACATTATCAAGACACACGCGAACGCATCCTCGGCATAGGGCAAACCCTGGTGTCTGGGCGCGGTTTTAGCGCGCTGGGTTTAAGTGAGATATTGACTAAAGCAGAAGTGCCGAAAGGCTCTTTTTATCATTACTTTCAATCTAAAGAAGGCTTTGGCGTAGCACTCTTGGAACGCTATTTTGATAATTATCTTGATGGCGCATCGTTGCTGCTTAACGACCAAAGCATTCCTGTCAGAGCGCGCTTGCTGACTTATTTTGCCAACTGGCGGCAAGTTGCGGCGAGCTCCGAATGTTCAAATATGTGCCTGGCGGTAAAACTGGCGGCAGAAGTGGCCGATCTCTCGGAACCGATGCGACTCGCATTAACCAAGGGTATGCAAAGGATTACTGCACAAATCGCCGGGACGATCCGCGCAGCTCAGGAAAACGGACAATTCCCATCAGAAAGTGATGCGGTGCAATTAGCCGAATCTTTGTATGGCATGTGGGTAGGTGCATCATTACTGACCAAAGTCAGCCGTAGTATGACCGCAATGGATTTGGCTTATAAACAGACGGAACAGATGCTGAGTATTTGAGGCGGCATTTAAAACAAATGAAATAACAAACAAGGGCAAAGCGCCCATTTTTTTGCAGCAACAACTAGACGACCGGTCTAATTTTGAATTTAATCTCACCAAGGAGCATCATGTATAAGCACTTACTCTCGCCCGTCACTTTAGGCAAACAACGCAAACTCACTTTATCCAACCGCATGGTGATGGCGCCGCTGACGCGCTCGCGCGCTGGCCAACCGGGCGATGTGCCGCGCGCCTTGAACGTAGAACATTATGCCCAGCGCGCCACGGCTGGCCTGATCGTCACCGAAGCCACACAAATCTCGCGCCAGGGTCAGGGTTACGCCTGGACCCCGGGCATTTATACCGATGCGCAGGAAGCGGGCTGGGAACAAGTCACCGAGGCCGTGCATGCCAAGGGCGGACGCATCTCGCTGCAATTGTGGCACGTAGGTCGCATCTCGCATTCCTTATTGCAGGAAAATGGCTCAGCGCCAGTCGCACCGTCTGCCATCATCGCCGAAAACGCTCAGTGTTTCGTGGTGCAAAAAGACGGCACGCCAGCCAATGTGCCGACCGAGATGCCACGCGCATTGGAACTGGAAGAAATCCCTGGCATAGTCGAGCAATATCGCCAGGCCGCGCAACGTGCCAAGCGCGCCGGATTTGACCTGGTCGAAGTGCATGCCGCCAACGGCTATTTGCTGCAACAATTCATGTCCACCAACAGCAATGTCCGCAGCGATGCTTACGGTGGCTCAATCGAAAACCGCGCCCGCCTGACACTGGAAGCGGTTGATGCAGCGATCGCAGAAATGGGTGCCGACCACGTAGGTGTGCGCATCTCGCCACATTTTGTCGCCCACGGCATCGCCGACACCGAAGACGAAGCCATGGCGCTATATCTGGCCGACGCCTTCAACCAACGCGGCATCGCCTACCTGCACATCGCCGAACCAGACTGGGCCGGCGGCCCATTGTTATCGGATACCTTCCGTCAGCAATTACGCGCCGCATTCAAGGGAGCTATCATTTGCTGCGGTGGCTACAGCGCCGCGGAAGCCGATGCGCTGATTGCCAGCGGTTTAGCTGATGCAGTTGCGTTTGGTCGATTATTTATCGCAAATCCGGATCTGGTGGCAAGGTTTGCCCAAGGTGCTGAGTTGAATACGCCTGACCGTACAACGTTCTATGGTGGTGAGGAGAAGGGTTATACCGATTATCCTAGTTTGCAAGAATTGGCTGAGGCGGCTTAAGTTAGGCGGCTAAGTAGGCCGGATGCAACCCGCGCTGTGGTTCACACATCCGCGCGGATTGCACCTACCCTATTTTCTATTGCTAATTCCCACCGTCCGCCAAAGCAAAAATAATCGGACAGGCCTTGCCCTTCCCCGTACTTTCGCACTCGTGTATCAAGCCTGACAGCATCTTTTGCATCTTCTGCAAATCGGCCAATTTCCCTTCCACTTGCTGCAATCTATCGGCCGCGACTTTGCGTATCGCGCTACGGTCATCGCTGTCTTCCAGTTGCAATAAGGTAGCGATTTCGTCTAGCGTAAATCCCAGCTCCTGTGCACGCTTGATGAAACGGATGCGTTCTACCAGCGCCTTCGGATAGGTACGGAAACCGCTGGCGACTTTTGGTATTGGCAATAAATCACGGCGCTGATAATAGCGTACGGTTTCTACGCCCACACTGGCGGCGCGCGCCAGTTGTCCAATGGTGAAAGTTTGATTTTGCTCAGGTTTCATAAAGTTCTTGACTCCGTTCTTGGGTACAGCGTCTATGATAGGATAAAAATCTATTGGAGAATTTGCGATGACTCAAACAACGCCACCTGAAACGGACAAGCCTGCTGCATTGATCAGCAATGATTCGCCGGGTTCACCACCACCTTCTGACGAAGAGAAAAAATACCTTGATCCAGTATGCGGTATGACGGTGAGTAAAAATCCGGAAAAAATGGCGCGCCATCAGGGCACCACCTATTATTTTTGCAGCCAGTCTTGCGTGACAAAATTC
>JAZJYB010000227.1:0-33981 GCA_040390685.1 Pseudomonadota bacterium
GAAGTCGTTGGAAATCCCTAGCCACAGCACGCGCATCACGGCTGAAATCACTAAAGTTATCACGCCTGTTACGAGTAAGGTTGGCAACATAGATGCCAGGCTCTTGGAGCCGGCCAATTCGCGTTTAGGACGATTCGGCTGTGCAATAGCCTGGAAATCGTTGTGAGAGAGGGCGCTCAAGGATGGCATGATGATTTCGCTTTTCCAGGAAAAATTGACAGACTAGCCGCGCGCCGCCAGGGCACGTAACTCGGCAGCCATACTTGGAGAAGTGTTATCCAAGTCATTGGCGATACGGCGTATGGTTAGAATATTTCGTAGATTGCGCTTTGCCGTTTTTTCTTCGCGTGTTAACTTCGGTTGCAACAGCAATAAAGCCGCGCGCAACATGCCGACGATGAGTGGCTTAAAAACGATTAGCGTTGTGGTCAGAATGCCAACGCCGAGTAGGGGGCGCGCTGCAGCGATAATCGCACTAATAATCGAACTGAATGCGATTTGTGCCACAGGCATAGCGCTGGTGGCTGGGAGTGCGATGGTGAGATTGGTGAGAAAGCTCATGATTTTCTCTTTCTTTCTATCCTTGATGAAGATGTGTAGACTATAGTGCAGTGCAATATATAAATATAATTTTGTTTTCCCATATCTACTATAGTGTTTGTGAATGATTGACACGCAAATAACGGAACACCGGAGTGCCTGGCCATGAACTTTCTCACCCTTGACCTCAACTTGCTCAGAGTGTTTGACGCAGTCATGGTGGAACAAAACCTGACACGCGCCGCCGACAAGCTGGCGATGACGCAACCGGCGGTCTCGAACGCCTTGAAGCGGCTACGCCATTCCTTGGGCGATGAACTCTTGATACGCACTGCTTACGGGGTAAAACCGACGCCTAGGGCGGAAATCTTATGGCCGACAATACGCCAGGCCTTGTCGAATTTGGAAGTCGCCATTGCACCGGGTAGTTTTGATGTATCCAAGGCCACCACCACCTTTCGCATGGCGATGGCCGATGCCACCGCCGCGCTCTGGATGCCAAGTCTGGTGCGCGCCATGGAACGCGATGCGCCCGGCATGAATGCACGTATGGTGCCCCTCACCACGCGCGAACCGAGACCGATGCTGGTGCGTGGCGATATCGATATTGCGGTCGGATTCTTCCCGGGTGTGGTGGCGCAACTCACCGGCGGGCAAGGTGCCGCCGCGAGTGCCATAAGACACGAACGTTTATATTCAGGGCATTACGTCTGCGTGATGAGCAAAGATCACCCGCTGGCGAAAAAAGAATTGAGCCTGGACGACTATTGCAATGCGAATCATTTGCTGGTCAGCTTTTCTGGCCGCGCACATGGTCTGGTCGATGAAGCACTGTTGCAGATGGGACGCGAGCGGCGCATCCTGCTGACCGTTAACCAGTTCTTCACCGGCGGCAAAGTTGTGGCGAATTCGGATTTACTGACGGTGTTACCGCATCACCTGATTGAATCCACCGGTATGACCAATGCGCTTGTCTGGAAAGAGCTGCCATTCGATATGCCCGAGGTCAACATCGATATGCTATGGCATGAGCGCGATGCGCGTAACCCGGCACATAAATGGTTGCGCGATAATTTAGTCGCCATGACCAACGAAACCTTGTTGCAAGAACTTGGGCACAGCAAACCACTGGATAGTTGAAACCATCAAAAATCACTGCTACTCCTCACTTTAAGCGAATACCACCATGTTCACAGGCATAGTTCAAGGCGTCGCCAGTATCGCCGCCATCACAGATAAACCGGGCTTACGCACATTTAAAATAGCCTTCCCGGCTGGCTTTTGCGCCGGGCTGGAAATTGGCGCCAGTGTTGCGGTGGATGGCGTCTGCCTCACCGTCACCAGTTTGCACGGCATCGACGCTGCCGAGTTTGACGTGATGCAACAGAGCCTGGCGATTACTACGCTAGGTGATTACCTGCAAGACAGCCATATCAATGTCGAGCGAGCGGCGCGCGACGGTGCCGAGATCGGCGGACATCCTTTGTCCGGACATATCGACTTCAAAGCGCAGATCGCGCAAATCCGCCAGCTGGAAAACAACTTTGTCTTGCGTTTTGCGGTGCCACCGGAATGGCTGCGCTATATTTTTGCCAAGGGCTATATCGCCATCAACGGCGCCAGCCTGACCGTGGCTGAAGTCAACCGGCAAGAGGGCTGGTTTGAAGTCTGGCTAATCCCGGAAACCTTGCGCATGACCGTGTTTGCAGAAAAGCGGCAAGGCGATCACGTGAATATCGAAATCGAGCGCGCCACGCAAGTAGTCGTCGATACCGTGCGCAGCATGTTGCAGGAAACGCTGGGGCCATTATTGCCAGCCCTGGAAGAACTATTGAAGCAACAAGGTAAGAGCGTGGATGATCTGGTCAAACCAAACTCAGGGAAAAAATAATTCAGCGCGGCTTCTAAGTTTCCCCTTTCTTACCTATGAACTTGGGTTAGCTTTGCAAGTGTTAACGCTTTATTTCACTGTTGATCCATTTAAATTGGTATATGCTGGGTATTATCACTCGTCAACATTCGTCGATCAGGAGCTGAGATATGCAACGGCGCACTCTACTCAAACTGTCACTCTTCGCATCCCTAATCGCCAGCCCGGCATTGGCGCAAAACAACGAGGTCATGCAAATTTCCACTTTGCTGGAAAAAGATCCTGCTACCACGATCGCGATACGAGTAATGGACGAAGCGTATCGCAGACTGGGAATGAGTATGGCCGTTCACTATTTACCTGGTGAGCGTTCGCTATATAGCTCCAATAACGGCGAGATGGATGGTGAACTGTATCGCAGACTTGGGATGGAGCGGGATTATCCCAATTTAATCATTCTGCCGGTACCCTTGCTGACCTATGAAATTGTGATTTTCACGCAAGGTACCACTTTTCAGGTCACTGGCTGGGAAAGCCTGCGGCCATTCACCATAGGTTTTGTCAAAGGCATCAAGATTATTGAGAAAAATACGGTAGGAATGAAACTCGAGCAAACCGCCACCATGCGCCAGGCATTTTTAAAGATGAGCCTGGGACGCTCAGATATTGTGGTGGCGAATCGTAACTCCGGGCTTGCGGTACTCAAGGAAATGAAACTGTCCGATGTGAAAGTGCTGGAGCCACCACTCGCCGCTTTTCCGGTGTTTCACTATTTAAATAAGAAACATGAGGCGCTGGTGCCAAAGCTGACAGCGGTCTTGCAGCAAATGCAAAAGGACAAGACCATAGAGCGTATCCAAAAAGCGGTGATGGCAGAACAATTTTCTGAGTAAAGCTTCACCGGAAACTCGTCTATATTGCTCTGTGCTCAGCGTTTGTCAGTTTAAGCCTTATTCGCTTGCTTTACATTTTTCCACGCAGTCAGCATAGCGGCTTCCTGCTCGGCCGTGAAGGCAAGTTTTACCCGCCCTTTTTCTTCTTTCAACTGACCCTGATACCAGACCAAGGTATCCTGCACGGTTTTTTCCATAGGGCGGAAACGCAGTCCGGCTTTGAGCGCACGGGTGTTTTTCCAGGTATGAAAGCCTTTGGTATCGCCCAGATACGGCGACCAGATCGGGAAATCGACATCCTTCTGTTCTGCAACAAACTCGCCGGATATCCAGGTGATGGTAGTTGGCGTTTTACTTACTGTATTGCCGGCGTTTTGGCAGGCGGTAATGACACTGCCCCAGCTCAAGGGTTTTTCCGGCCCGGTGGCATTAAATTTACCGATGGTTTGATTCTCCACCAGCTGCACCAGCCATTCAGCCAGGTCACGCACATCAATGATTTGCAGCGGGTCGGTCGGTGCGCCAGGCACAGCTACTTCGCCGCCCTGGCTAAAGCGCACTGGCCAGTAGGTGAATCGGCCGGTAGGATCATCCGGCCCGACTATGTAGCCGGGGCGAACGATGGTCGTGCGGCCCGGCAAGGCTTTTTCTGCGGCCTGCTCACATAGGGCTTTCAAACCACCATAATTTTCAAAACTCTTGCCCATCTCCTCCACCGCTGGATTTGCGAGGATAGCCAATGGGGCATCTTCGTCGCCATACATCGGGCTAGGCTCCTGATAGCAACTGATACTGGAAATGTAGATGTACTGCTTAACCCGTGGCGCCAGCAATTCTGCCGAGGCACCGACCATACGTGGGTAATAACCCGAATCGTCAATCACGGCATCCCACTCGCCAGTCTCAAGCGACTTCAGGCCTTCGCCTTTTTTTGGATCGCGATCGCCTTGGCGTTTTTCGATATCCGGGAATAGTCCAGGCCGGGTCTTGCCGCGATTAAACAAGGTCAAGGTGTGGCCGCGCGCGCTGGCGGCGGCGACGATGGCCGGGCCGAGAAAACCGGTGCCGCCCAGCACCAGGATGCGCTTGGGCGCACTTTTTCCTGTCGCGGCAAAAGAGGAGCTAAAGCTACTCATGCTAAGCAGACCGGCTGTAGCTGCGCTCCAGCGAAGAAAATGACGGCGAGAATTTGACATACAGACTCCATTTGGGTTGAACCTAGAAAAGGTAGACCATAAAAATACGTTTTGCAAAAAAATTTAAACAATTGTGAGTCGCTAAGGATACTCTCGGGTTTGCTTCCCAACTAATTTTCCTAACCATGCGGCCGCAGCGATCCAGCTAGAAGAAGTTGCCACAGCCGCTAGCGTGAGCGGAATCGCCAGCATGCCAAGCAAGGACGGCGCCCACACACCGAGAAAATCACCGCCGCGATAAATAAAGGTATCGATGAAGGGTTTGGATTTATATCTTTCGTCCGGCCCCAGCGGGATGTAGAGAATCTCGCGTGCCGGGCGGTCCACCGCATAATGCAAACCGCGGCGCAGCACCTGGACGATGGCAAGTGTGGCGAACGCTGGCCAGATGCTGAGGGCACCGAAGCCGAGTAAAGTCAAGATCGGCAATATCAGCAAGACTCCCGGCACGCCCAGGCCGCGCAACAGCCGGCTGGTGACAAACAGCTGTAGCGAGAGTGTAATCACGTTGCCCCATAAATCCATGCGGGCAAAAGCTGCGGTACGCTCGGCCGTGCCCTGAAAGCTACTCGCCACGATCTCACCTTGCGTCAGGTAAAGAAAAGTCGAGGTAATCGTGAACAATAAAATGTAGACGCAAATCATTTGCAGGTAATGCGAGCGCAGGATGAGTTTTAGCCCTTCCTTGAAATCCGGGCCGGGTTCTTTTTTACTTTGTTTATTGCTAGCAAGCGTAAAGTGATGCGCCAATCTCAGCATGCAAAATACCGCTAACTCCAATCCCGTCAGTGCGCATAACATCATGCTGGATGGCTCGACTGTAAAATCCCAATTGCCACGGCTCAATCTCTCAGTCGTGGCCGCGCCCAATATGGCGCCCAGCGTGCCGCCCATGGAGATTACCCCGAACAATCGTTTGCCCTGATCTTCGTTGAATACATCGGTCATAAAACTCCAGAACACCGAGATAACGAAGAGGTTGAAGACGCTTAGCCAAACGTAAAATACATAGCCAAGAGTTGCGCCGCCATGCTCAGGCAAATAGTTAAATAGCAAAAACAGGATCAGTAAATTCAGCGCAAAAAAATGCGAGATTAAGGGAATGAAGCGTCGTCGTGGCAGCCGTGATACCACCATCGCGTAAATCGGATTTGCGAGTAGCGTGACCAGCATGGTTGCTGTCATCAGCCAAGGCAATTTGTCTGCCCCTTTGGCAATACCCATTGCTTCGCGCACCGGGCGCAATAGATAGAAACTGAACAACAAGAAAAAGAAATAAGCCGCAGCCCAAAGCAGGGCGCGACTCTCACCCGCTTGCACCAATACCAATCTTTGCCAAATGTTTCGCTGATCACCATCTGCAAGGGGGGGATTGGACATGGGTTTCCTTGAGACTCGGTTAAATGGATGAGGGATTGTTCTCTAGCTTACTGATTGCGTTTCTTATGGACTTTTCTGGCTAGATTGTCCTTAATCCTAGCTCCAGGAAACATGGTTTAAGACTATCACTGGGGATGAAAGTTCAAACAGGAAAGTGCATTTATTGCCCTTTTTGTGTGAACGATATAGGTATATGCTATAGCCAATTATTCGTCAATTATTCTTAATGAGGGAGGTGATATGCAGCGCCGCACTCTACTCAAGCTTTCATGCTTAACGTGTCTGCCGATAACATCTGCACAGTCGCAAGAAATAAACACCATGCAGATTTCCACTCTGTTGGAAACTGACCCTGCCACAACAATCGCCGAGCGGGTTGTGCAGGAAGCTTATCGTCGGCTGGGCATGAAGATGGTGCTTAGCAAGGTGCCAGGTGAGCGCTCGCTTTTTAGCGTCGACCATGGCCAGGCGGATGGCGAACTGTATCGTAAACTTGGTATGGAGCGGGATTACCCTAACCTGCGGATAGTGCCGGTTCCGCTGTTGACGTATGAAATTGTCGTGTTTACCATGGGCACTGGTTTTGTCATCAACGGCTGGGAAAGTCTGCGACCGTTTACCATAGGTTTTGTCAAAGGCATTAAAATTATCGAACAAAATACCCAAGACATGAAACTCGAGCCAACCGCCACCATGCGCCAGGCGTTTCTTAAAATGACGCTAAGGCGCTCGGATATTGTGGTGGCTAACCGTAGCTCGGGGCTGGCGGTGCTGAAAGAAATGAAACTACCAGATGTGAAAATAATGGAGCCGCCGCTCGCCACATTTCCAGTGTTTCACTATTTGCATAAGAAACATGAGGAGCTGGTGCCAAAGCTGACCAAGGTCTTGCAGCAAATGCAAAAGGATAAAACCATAGAGAATATTCAAAAGGCGGTGATGGCAGAACAATCTTCCGGTGGCTAAAATAACTTGGATAAACCAGTCGTCGATTTGTTGAAAAAGCCGTCCTTATAGATTGCCAGTTTGGCTGCTTCCTAAGATGTTCCAGGACGCGGTTTCCTCGTTTAAAAAGCCGCACTCGGTAAACGCTTTGGTGACACTGCCATCCTGCACCAGGGCCCGGAGTGCCGGGAACACGGTTTCGGCTATTTGTAATCCAACATGATCGCGCGCTGCGACCAAATGGCGCGAGCCGCGCAAGACGATTACCTGCCCTTTGACCGGCACCAGGGAGCAGCCATCGAGCGCTATGCTGAGTTGGTGATGGGAGGGAAACGGTGCCAGCAATACATCAACTTCGTCACAACTGACCATGTAGACCATCTGACGCCAGGTCTTGACGTCGACACATCGCTTGATACCCAGATCAGACAGCGTTTGCCAATCGGCACTCCAGTCGCTATTCGACACCACTTTCAATTTGCGCAAGTCTTCCACGGTATTCAATGCCAGTGCCGCCTTATTCGTGGCGAGGCAAAACAAGCCAACTCTGGATTCTTCCTCTTGCACGATAGCGTCGGAAATAAGCACGTCCTCCAGAAAAGGTTTTAAATCGGCCAGCCAGCATGAGCTTGCCAGTGCTGAAATTTTGCCGGCACGAACCTGCTCGATACCTACCGCGTAGTTATCAATCGCGACCAGGTCGATCGCGAGATCCGGCAAACGGTTTTGCATCTCGCGCATGAAAAGCGCCAGCTCAACCACATCACGCCTGCTGTACGCGCCCGAGAAATGGCTAATCTCATTGGGAGTCCGGCCATCCATGAATTGGTGGTAGTCATCCATGACATCGGTAGGTATCCCTATTCTGGCCAGCTGCTCGGATGGCAAAGGCGCTTGCAAAGGTAATTCCATGCGGATTGTGGCGCCTTGTCCCAAGGTCGAGTGAATCTCGATTTTCCCACCCAATAATTTTGTCACCACGTTATACGCCAGATTCATCCCCAAGCCACTGCCGCCCTTGCCCAGTTTGGTGGTGAAGAAGGGTTCAAAGACATGGCTCAAGACATGCGCTGAAATCCCCAAACCATCGTCAGTAAACCGAATCTCAAGCTTATCGCTCTCAAGCTTATCGCTCTCAACTTTATCGCCCCCAATCTGATCAGTCGCCAGCAGGCGCGCCTGCAGCCGCATATGCCCATGAGAAATGCCGTCGAACGCATGTAACAGGGAATTGTTAATGAAGTTCATGATCACCTGGCTTAAGGGGCCAGGGTATGAATCCATGATGAGATCAGGCGGCACTTCGATGGTGAGTTGATGGGCCGTTTGCCGGATGCGCGGCGCCATCACCAATTGCGTCTCTTCAACCACCTGGGCAAGAGAAAAAATACGCCTTTGCTCTGAATACTGGTCGGCCGACAATTGCTTGAAGCTGCTGATTAAGGTAACTGCCCTGGCCAGATTTTGCGATAAGATTTCGGTGCCGCGCGTGATATCCGCGACATAGTTGTCGAGGGCTTTTCTGGTCAAGCCCAGTTTCGTCATCTCGCTAAATTCTTTGCTGGCATCGACCATGGTGCTACTGATTAACACCGCGTTGCCGATCGGTGTATTCAGTTCATGTGCGATGCCGGCTACCAGGCTTCCCAAGGCCGCATTTTTTTCACTTTGCACCAATTCTTTGCGCGCGCCATCCAGGTTTTGCAGCGTCTCGATTAAGGAAATGTTACTGCTCGATAGGGCCCGGGTGCGTTCCGCCACACGCAGTTCCAGGGCTTCATTCGACAGATATAATTCGCGCCGCTGCTGGTCAGATTTGTCCAGGTCCAGGCGCGACTTCTTCCATTGCATGAAGAGATAACTGAGTATCGAAAATAGCCATACGAAGATAATCCCGAGGCGGAAATTTTCTGCCGAGACCCAGAGGCCGCGAAGTTCGGCAGTCTCCACAATTATTTCATGTGGGCCAGGCATGACGTTGCCGCCGGTGGCAAAGGCAATGGTCGTGACATGATCTAGCTGGGGGCCTAGATATTTAACGCTGGTAGGGTGCTCTTGTACCCACCATGACGCCACCATAAATTGAGAAAGTTTGAATTCGACAGGCCCCGCTTGTGCAGTCGGGTCATACACGACTTCATGCGGTTTCAAACTTGCGCCATCATTGGGTTTGGAATAGCCCGGATCGAAATTACGCAAGAACACACGCAAGCTTTGTTGTGGCTCTGGCCCTGATACGCGAACCGCCAAACGCAGGGTATCGAAATGGCTAAGGTCTACCCCTTGATCATTAGCTGAAAAGCGGATATCAAGTTCGCAGAACGGCCATTGATAGCCTGCCCGAATCTCGCAGCGCATCGCATAAGCATTTTTCGGATGCTCTAAAACGGCAATCGATTTGCCCCCCTCTGGCCTGTCATCCGTGACTGATACCGTGAATTGTGAGTAGGCATCCAGCCGCAAGGTCTTGCTCATCCAGTTGGCATGCGCATACAGCGCCAGTAAGGTCAGCAAGACCAAGCCGAGAAAAAATCGCTGGAAGGAAATGTTCACAATGGAGTAGGTGTCGTTTTATCTAGGAATCTTTGATAAGGGCTGGCTTTACCTGAGTCACACAATATGAAAACAGATATTCTTGCTTCAGGCAAGCGAATGATAGCGCTCCTGAGCTATATAATTAATCAAGTATTATTTTAATATAGTGTGTCCCATGAAAACCGTTAGCACGCCCTATGATTTCAGCCCTATCCGCAGCGCGATGCAGGGCTATGTTGATAAACAAATTCTCGCTGGCGTCTCATCGGCTGTGCTGTTGGGGCGCGATCTGGTGCATCTCGATTGTGTCGGCTGGGCCGACATAGAGAACGGGATCGCCTTACGCCCGGATCATTTGTTTCGGGTGTTCTCGAATACCAAACTGATCACGGCTATCGCGGTAATGCTGTTGATGGAACAGGGCAAAATTGGACTCGAGGATGCGATAGAAAATTACCTGCCACAGCTGGGCAATCGTCGCGTCCTGAAAAAAGGCACGAGCGACATCCACGATACCGAAGTGGCCAGATCATCAATCACGATCCGCCATTTGCTGTGCCATAGCTCGGGGCTGAGTTACGGCTGGATGGATAGAAATGCCACGCTGTACCAGGCTTACCAGAAGCAGCGCGTGTTCCAGGCCATGACACCGTTGGCAGACCTGATCGATGCGCTGCAAGATTTGCCATTGGCTTTTCATCCCGGCACAGCGTGGGAATATTCCATCGCCAGCGACGTCTTGGCACGTCTGGTCGAGGTGGTCAGCGGCCAGCGCTTTGATGTGTTTATCCAGACGCACATCCTGGGGCCATTGCACATGGTCGACACCAGTTTTGTGGTGCCGGAAGAAAAGCGCGCGCGGTTGACGGCGTATTACTCGGGCAGCGATCCGCTTAACAAATTGAAGCGGGGCTTGAAACGCCAGGACAATGCACCGTATCCCGGCGCCTATCTGACACCGATACCGCGCCTCTCTGGCGGCGCTGGCCTGGTGTCTAGCTTGCCCGATATGCTGGCCCTGATGCGCAGCTTCATGCCAGACGGGCCGACGCTGCTGAGCCAGCAAACCAGGGCGCTGATGATGCAAAATCATTTGCCTGCCGGTGTAGGAATTGCTTTTCCTGGCGTCGGGTATTTGCCGAATAAAGGCTTTGGCCTCGGCGGCGCAGTGATACTACAGCCATCGGATATGGACCCAGCAGGGTCTGCCGGAGAATTTGAATGGGGCGGTATCGCCGGAACACAATGGTGGATCTCGCCGCGGCATAATCTGGCTGGCATCACCATGACGCAAAGGCAAATGAGTTTCTGGCATCCGTATTCTTTTGAATTTAAAAAACTCGTGTATCAGGCGATCGGTATTCATTAGGAAAAATTTTACTGCTGCGTTTGATGTGACCTCAGTCTATTCAATTTGGCCGCATACAAATCATGATCACGTTGCGTCGTACTGTTCTCTTGGGCGATAGTCAGTTGCTCATTGGCCTGCTTTAATTCTCCAAGGCGGAAGTGTGCCAGCGCCAACCAGAAGTGAAACTCGTGATAATTCGGATCACGTGCGACTTCTTTGGCAAACAAAATTTTCGCGCCAGCATAGTCTTCGCGCTGCATGGCTGCCTGACCGAGGTGAAAGAAATGGAAGGGTGGATAAGGTTGAATTTTTTGTAGCTTCGCGACTAATAAGTTCGCCTCGTCTAGCTTACCAAGATCCTTGAATGTTTGTGCCAGGTTAGACATGACAACGGTATTCTCAGGTGAATGTAGCAGCGCAAAACTGAGCACCTGTTGTGCCTCAGAAAAATTGCCGTGTTTCTTGTAGATGACGCCCAAAGTATTGTAAGGCGCGATGAAACTGGCATCCTGCTTAATCGCCTCACGTGCAGCCCAATAGGCGTCGTCCAATTTGCCTTGCACCAGCAATTCTGCAGCGCGATTATTCATATACATCGCGAGTATGGTTTCTTCATTCAGGTGGTGGGTGTGCTGGCTGCCGATTTCTCCCGGTGCGAGAAAATCTATCGTCAATGATTTTTCGCCCATGTAGCTAGTTCGAAAATCTAAATACCTTCTACCCAGGACAATATTCACGTGCCCGGCGTTGATATACAGGTCGCCACTACGGCTCCAGGTGTCATCGACGACTACGCTTTGAAATTCCACGCTTATGCCGATTTTTTTGGCGAAAGCGGCAGTCATGATCGCCAACGACAAGCAGTTTCCGGTTTTCGTCTTGAAGGTTTGCGCGGCGTTTTTGGTCGTCACAGAATCATATTCAAGCTTAAGTT
The DNA here is from genome assembly GCA_040390685.1 of Pseudomonadota bacterium. Taxonomy (GTDB): domain Bacteria; phylum Pseudomonadota; class Gammaproteobacteria; order Burkholderiales; family Burkholderiaceae_D; genus Undibacterium. Next base: position 11,645 of record JAZJYB010000227.1, read on the forward strand.
CATGCTTGTTATACAGGGCGTCAAACAGGCCCTGTTGATAACCTTTTAACTTTAATTGTTGTGCAATGTCGCTATGTAAATAATCTTCCATTTCCTGATTTACTGCGAACACATCATTCACATTGATGGGCTCTGCGGCCTGAGAAAAAAGATGGTCGTTAAAAAAAACCGTGGTCTTGGGTATCGGCGGTGCACTAGCGCAGGCGACCAGAGCGAGGGTGAAAAGCAGGGCGGGCCAATGTTTCATTTTGTATCTCCTCAGCAGGTAAATCCGGCTAAAACTTATCCCGCAGGCTTTAAGTATCCTCGTACCAGATGGCTCTGTCAAACGAGAAAATTGCGGATGTTTTTATACTAACATCAGAATAAATGCGCTGCATTCATGGGCTCTTATTGATGCAAAAAATGCCCAGATTATCGGCGCTGTATTATCATCATTTCATGTTGCGACTATTCACCATTTTTCTTCTCCTATTCTGCAGCGCAAGCGCATTTGCCTTATCGCAGGATGAGGTCGTTGCCGGCGCCGAGCAAATGTATCGCAAGCGCATGACGGAATTGCAGCAACGCTTTATGCTCGATGACGATGCGGATTTTCTGACGCGGGTTGAGCGTGTCTTACAACCACTGCTGCGACAGGCAAAACTCGACTATCCGGCTTCCGCAGCATGGCGCTGGGAGATCCATACCAGCAGCGAACCTGATGAGACGGCTTACTGCATGGCAGGTGGTAAGTTATTGGTTAGCCAGAACCAGGTACTCGCCCTGAACCTAAATGATGCAGAGTTAGCGATGCTGCTAAGCCACGAAATGCAGCACGCCTTGCAACAACACAATTTGAAAGAATATCTCGAAGCCATGCGCTTATTTCCGGTCTGGAAAACCCGCCCATTTTCAGCGCTGGAAGATGCCGTCGACAACGAGTCGACTTTGATACTGGCCTTGAGCGCCCTGAATTTAAAACAGGAGGGCGAGGCCGATATTGAGGGTATGAAGTTGGCGTGGCGCGCAGGATGGCGCGCGCACGATTTGGCGCAATTTTTTAAAAAACTCGCACGCTCCAGCAGCAGACCAAATTTTGATAGCGCAAGCCATCCGGCGTCTGGCCGCAGATGGCAAGTCGCACGTGAACTGGCCGCCACTTTAGATGCAAGTAAAAAGGATACGCTGCCATAAAATTTTTTATCTGTGCCTGTAACTAAGCCTGCAACTAAGCCTGCAACTAAGCCTTCAACTGAGCCTGTTACAGCTGCTTACGAATCGTGAATAATCTGTTACCAAACAGGGTGTGACAGGGCAAGGCTTGCGGAGGTATGCTGGCAACAGTTTCCACCATCAGAATCTACCTATGAGTTACCCAAGACAAAACCCTGTTCCGCGCCAATACAAACATTATAGGCAGCGCATGTCTTTGATATTGTGTGCTGCTGGCATCGTCCTGGCGGCATGCAGCAGCACTGACAAACAACATGCACATCGAACTGGCACACGCCCGGTTCCAGCACAAACGACAGCGCAAACAGCGCTGATCCCTGCACCGGTGGCAGCACCAGCGTATCCACCAGTTGGTGAATATTTGCAACAGGCCAAAATCGATCCAGAGCAACTGCTTAACCGGATTACCTGGGGTCTTAACAGCTCTAGCTCGCAGCAACTGGCAGTGCTGGGAATGGATAAATTCTTGGATCAGCAATTGCGCAAGCGTAGCGCCGTTTTACCTGCAGAGATCCAAAGCCAGATCGATAACATGAGCATCACACAACAGCCTTTCGACAAGATGATCTTCGCACTGGAATCACGCCGCGAAGCAGCCGCGAAACTCAAAGGAACTGACGACACCCTGCGCAAAGAATACCAACAAGAATTGACCCGGCTAGAACGCGAGGCGGCCAGCCGCAGCCTGTTGCGAGCGGTGTATTCACCAAATCAAATGCAGGAACAAATGGCATGGTTCTGGATGAATCATTTTAATTTATCCAACAAAAAACAAAATCTGCGGGCTATGTTGGGGGATTTTGAAGAGCAGGCCATTCGCCCGTATGCCTTAGGTAATTTCCGCGATTTGCTGCGTGCGACTGTGATACACCCTGCCATGTTGCGCTATCTCGATAACGAACATAATGCAGTGAATCGTATTAATGAAAATTACGCCAGAGAGTTAATGGAATTGCATACGATGGGTGTCGGTAGCGGATATACCCAGCGTGATGTACAAGAATTGGCGCGGGTGCTGACTGGCGTCGGTATCAACTTAAATAACGACATCCGGCGTCTGCGTCCTGAGTATCAAAAGTCCTACCTCAGAAAAGGCTTGTTCGAATTTAATCCGCAACGGCATGACTTTGGCGATAAACAAATACTTGGGCAAACCATCCGTGGACGTGGCTTTGCGGAACTCGAAGAGGTGATCACACTGCTCAGTCGCCAACCAGCCACCGCGCGATTTGTGAGTCATAAATTGGCTGTGTATTTCGTCTCGGATACGCCATCGCCAGCTTTAGTCGAGAGTATGGCACAGCGATTCCTGGAGACCGACGGCGATATCCCTTCAGTGTTGAGAACGATGTTTGCGACACCGGAGTTCGTCGCTTCGCTCGGTAATAAGTTTAAAGATCCTATGCATTACGTAGTATCAGCTATACGCCTGGCCTACGATGGCGTGAACCTAATCAATACCGACCCGATGTTGAAATGGCTCAACAATATGGGTGAATTGCAGAATGCGCACCAGACGCCGGACGGTTATTCGATGATGGAAAGTGCCTGGGCCAGCCCCGCCCAAATGACCACGCGATTTGATATTGCCAAGACCATCGCATTAGGAAGCCCGGCGCTATTTAAGTTGGAAAATCAAGAGCAAAAAATACGCGCTCAGGATTTGCCACGGCCTAATCTGGCGACATCGGATTTCGTCAAAAAATGGAGTGGAAATTTCAGCCCTACGACGCAAGAGACGCTTAAGCAAGCGAGTACGGCGCAAGAGTGGAATACCCTGTTTTTAGCCGCGCCAGAAATGATGCGTCGCTAAATAATCAAAAAGGAAAACAACATGAATCGTCGAGACCTACTCAAAGCCTGTGCTGCGCTGACTGCCAGCTCGTTTAGCACGCAGTTATTGGCCGCGCCAGCCACGCAAAATCGTTTGCTGATGGTGTTTTTACGCGGTGGTTATGATGCCAGCAATTTGCTGGTGCCTACTGCTAGCAATTTTTATTACGAAGCACGGCCGAATATTGCGATTGCCCGCCCCGGAGAAGATATTAATTCTGCGTTGGAACTGAATGCCGATTGGGGTTTACATCCGGCGCTGCGCAATAGCATTTATCCCATGTACCAAAAAGGCGAGGCGGCCTTCATTCCGTTTGCCGGAACCGACGATATTTCGCGTAGTCATTTTGAGACGCAAGACAGCATAGAGCTAGGGCAAAGCCTGAACGCCACGCGTAACTTCCATTCGGGTTTTCTGAACCGCCTGGCCGGCCAACTCAACGGCGTCGGCACCATGTCTTTTACCGATCAGCTGCCCATCATCATGCAAGGTAATGCGCAAGTCGCGAACACTGCTTTGCGCGCTCCTGGCAAGAACAATATGGATAAGAAGCAAAGCAGCATGATCGCGAAAATGTATCGCCAGACTGCGCTGTCGCAGCAAGTTGAGGATGGGTTCACGGTACGTGACGAGGTTGTCAAAGACATGCAAGACGAAATGAACCCGGCCAATCGAGATGCCATTTCAACTAAGGGATTTGAACAGGAAGCGCGCCGCATCGCCAAAATGATGCGCGACAAATACGCGCTGGGTTTTGTCGACGTCGGTGGCTGGGATACCCATGTGAACCAGGGCGGCGCGAATGGCGCGTTGGCGAATAAATTTGAAGAGCTAGGTCGTGGGTTGGCCGCCTATCAGAAAGAGATGGGTGCGGCATGGCACAACACCACCGTCATCGTGATTAGTGAGTTCGGCCGCACCTTCAGGGAAAACGGCAAGCGCGGTACTGACCATGGCCATGGCACCGTGTATTGGGTACTCGGTGGCGGCATCAAAGGCGGCCGTGTGGTCGGTGAGCAAGTCAAGCTAAAGCAAGCGAATCTTTTTCAAAATCGCGATTATCCGGTATTGAACGAATACCGCGCAGTCTTGGGCGGTCTGTTTGGCGGGATTTTTGGCTTGAATAACAAGCAGCTGAATCAGATTTTTTCCGGTGTGAACTTTGCCGGAAACAATGCAGCGAATCTGGGACTTCTATAAAAATTCTCGCAAGGATGTGTCAATGCAGACGATTTACCACGCTTTCATAAAACAAATGAAAGAATATCTATTAAGAATTACGCAAAAATGATATGGTTTTACTACCAGTTATTGGTGAATAATAATCGTCAATAGGTTTAGTCGCTAGTACACCTGAAGTAAAGTACCAGGATGTGTCGTCAGGAGGATGTTATTTGGTTTTTTAGTTCAGCAAACAGAGGAGCATGCGCAATGAAAAAAGTTATTTTAGCAAGCGGTCTGATTCTGCTATCAGCGACCAGTTGGGCCGCCGTCACTTCTTGTGACGCGATAAAAAGTAAGATAGAAACCAAGCTTGAAGGTAAAGGCGTGAAGCATTACGCTTTGCAAATGGTGGCAAAAGACACTGAGACAAAAGATAGAGTGGTTGGTACTTGCGAAGGCGGTAGTAAGAAAATTATTTACACGCGCGCAGGAAAAAACGAGAAAAAAGCGACTGAGTGAAACGATAAGACCAGCCCCAAAAAAAAGCAGTTGGGGATGTCCAACTGCTTTTTTTCTTGCACCAGACTTTAAGCGCAAATGGAATTATTTTTTACTGCGAAAAATCTGCAAACCCTTGGCCGCCTGTGCCCTGATTGCGTTTTGCATTAAAGGGCTCCATCCCAAAACCAGGCCCTTGAATCCCAATGCCTGTCCCGCCCATTTCCAGAGATCAAATTGATCTCGATGACTGATGATCTTACCGTTTTTGAAAATGAAGCTCGCGCGTATATCGTTGACGACTGTTCGTCCAGTTTGTGAGAACGTATACGTGGCGATCCAGTGTGCCTCGCCAATTTTATCGTCGGCATGGACGCCGTCATATGTCAGTGAAAAATTTTGTGCCTTGCTACAAAGCATGCGCCACATATCAGTCGCTTCGGTGTCTTGCAAGTTGCTAAATACCGGGTCGGAAAACTGTACATCGCCGGCATAGCAAGTGGCCATTGTCTCTGCATCTAATTGTTGAAACGCGCGGTAAAATTTATCGATCAATTCTTCATTGGGATGCATAGGCATTCTTTCTTATAGGGATTTTTTCAAAGCGTATATCGCCGCGTTAAACGAAATATTTCCGAGCAGATAAATCAATGTTCCGCAGATTTCTTTTTACTCTTCGGAATGGTGCTTTCCGGGGCGGCGCTGGATTCTTCTGCCGAAGCCGAACTTGCCGAGGCGCTGGGCGCGCTGGCAACCGGTTTGACTTCCTCTATCTTATTTTCACGCATGTAGTCGTTCATTTCCTTCCAGCCGGCATACACAGGGGCGCGGGCAGATTCCGGGTTTTGTGTATAGCAATCTTCTATGCCGCGCCCGGCATGTCGGCAGGCACTGCCGGTGGCACGTGCGTCAGCTTCTTTGCGTGCAGCTTCTACCGCAGGATCGGGCATGCCAAGGCGATCGCAGCCAGACAGCAGGCTAAACGTAACTATGGCTAGAAAGAGGGAAGAACGCATGGGTAGCACCGGTCAATAGGGAGAATTTAAATGGTAACACGGACAAGTCTAGAGTAGAAACATGTCAGGCAATCTTTGGAACAAACCGCATTTTCTGGCTTTCCTTTTTCTTAAACCTAGAAACGGCAGTTGGACAGGTTTGAGTGTGCATTTTTCCGGCTTTCTGGCAAGGCGCGACGACGAAGCAACCTTCACGTTGATAGGAGGAGCAACGCAGTCCAGAGAGTCGGAAAAATGTGCAATCAAGCCTGTAGCGCTCTCACCTAAACGGTGAACAGTAAAAACACGATGAAGATGAATAAACATGCGGCTTTCCGGATGAAATTTAGCGGTCAACTACCGTTTCTAGGTTAAACCACGAGTCTAGACTGGCTTAGCCGCCGCCTTACTCGCCAGCATGAAATCAATTATCATGGTGCGCTTATCTAATTGGAGTGCTATTTTTGTGTAACTTTTGCGTCATTCATGATGGCAAGTTCTCATGTTGAGCGGCATTATTGCCGCATTGGCTGCGGGTTTAGTCTGGGGTTTGGTCTTCATTGCGCCTCTATTATTGCCTGAGTATCCAGGCGCAATTTTGTCATTTGGACGGTATGCCGCGTTTGGCCTGATTGCCTTGATCCCGGCGTGGTTTGACCGCCGCCGTATCGCCAGCTTAAAGCGCGCAGACTGGATCGTGGCGATCAAATTGTCGACAGTAGGTAATATTTTCTATTACGCCACCCTCTCGACTGCAATCCAGCTGGCAGATGCACCGCTACCGACCATGTTGATCGGCACATTACCTGTCGCCATCGCAATTTTCTCGAATTGGTCGCCGCATCATCCTTCGGACAGTATCGCCTGGAAGAAGTTGATCTTGCCATTAGTTTTCATATTTGTCGGCCTGCTGCTGGTGAACGCGGTAGAACTGCATCAACTGAATGGCAAGCGCAGCGTGGCAGATTATGTAAAAGGTGGCCTGCTTGCCTTGCTCGCGGTCGGCGCATGGACCTGGTATCCGATTATCAATGGGCGTTATTTGAAGGCAAATCAGCAGATACGCTCGAGCACGTGGGCCACCGCGCAAGGCTTGGCAGTGCTGCCTTTGGCCTTAATCGGCTTTGCCTTATTTGGCGTGGCGAATGGCCTGGACCTTACCGCCACTCGCTATGTCTTTCCCCTCGGTGCGCAGCCGATGAAATTTGTCATCGGGATGGTAATACTTGGATTTAGCGCATCCTGGCTAGGCACTTTGTTGTGGAATCATGCCAGCCAAAAATTACCAACTAGCCTGGCTGGCACCTTGATTGTTTTCGAGACGCTGGCCGCTTTGCTCTACACCTTTATTTTGCGCGGCAATATGCCGTCGCCACAGATTATCCTGGGAGTTATTTTGCTGTGCCTCGGCGTGGCGCTTTCGGTACGGGTGTTTCAACCGGTTGCTCATTAACGCGCCAATTCATCGAGGATTCATAAGTGAGCTCTGATGACATCAGCCAATATTGCAAAAGCCGGCGCGATATTCGACTCTTCCACACAGGCGTAACCCAGCACCAGGCCAGACTGTGCATTCGCCGGATCGCGGTAATAATTCGATAGAGGCCGCACTGCAATACCGCGTTCCTGCGCTTCTTTTGCCACCGCCCTGTCATCGCATTGCGTCGGTAGATGCAAGGCCAGGTGCAGGCCGGCATCACTGCCTACTGCATGCACTAGTGCTGGATCAAATTGGCTGGCGATGGCCTGCTGCAATAGCTCTAGCCTGGTGCCATACAGCAGGCGCATGCGCCGCACATGTGAGTTGAAATGTCCCTGCAACATAAACTCGGCCATGGTCGCCTGCAGCGGCGCCTGGCCGGAGCGATGCAGCTCTTCCATACCGGTCACGAAGGGTTTGCTGAGCGCCCGTGGCAGCACCAGATAACCTAGCCGCAAACCCGGGAACATAGTCTTGCTGAAGGTGCCCATGTATAGCACACGCTCGCTGTTATCCATGCCCTGCAAGGAAGCGATTGGCCTGCCACCGTAGCGGAATTCGCTGTCGTAGTCGTCCTCGATAATCCAGCAATTATGCTGTCGTGCGTACTCGAGCAAGCTGCGCCGGCGCGCCAGGCTCATCACCATGCCTAGCGGATATTGATGCGAAGGCGTGACAAAAATAAAGCGCGGCACCGCGGCCAGGTCAAAGGCATCCGGGCAGATTCCTTCCGCATCGACCTTAATTGGCCGTATCGTCACTCCAGAGGCTGAGAGTAAATTGCGCGCACCCCAGTAACACGGGTCTTCCACCCAAGCCACATCACCCGGATCGCTTAACAGCCGCAAACAGAGATCGATCGATTGATGGATGCCGTTAGTGATGACCACCTGGCCAGCTTCGCAGGCGACCGAGCGCGAGACCTTCAGATATTCTGCGACCACTTCACGCAGGGGCTGGTAGCCACCACCATGGCCATATGTAAGCGCGGCAATCGGCGGCTTGCGCCAGATCTTGCTTTGTATCGTGTTCCATATCTTGTGGGGAAATTGCGTCACATCCGGGACGCCCGGAACAAACGCGCCCCATTGCTGGGATGCCGCACCAGCTTGCTCAACTAGGCGATGACCGCGCTGGGATAGCTGGGCGATGCCGGCATCACTGGTTGCACGTCGTGCCACGGTGGCTGGATGATGCAGCGTATCTGGCACCGTATCGGCGACAAAAGTGCCACTGCCGGCGCGTGCTTCAACATAACCTTCAGCCAATAATTGCTCGTAAGCATACAGCACGGTATTGCGCGAAATCGCCAGTTCGCTAGCCAGATCGCGGCTAGACGGCAGGCGCGTATCGGCAGGCAAGACGTGTTCCAAAATCGCCTGGCGTAACAGGTGATATAGCTGGCGGTTACGCGGCGACTCCGAGCTTTTGTCGAGGTATTGCAGCAGGTAATCGGACAAATTGAAGGTTTGCATATGGTGTTGTGCATTGAGCGATGAGCAAGCGCACATTATAGCCAGGTCTTGCAAATTGGCACCATCAAAAACTTATAACTGGCACTATTTAATAGAGCCATACAGGCGCATGATCTCATTACTTTGAACTTTTCACCCGCACGTAAGGAAAATCATGAACACGAATCTCGATTGGCAAACCCGTAAAAACCAGGCTACCCCACGCGGCGTAGGCGTAATGTGTAATTTTTATGCAGATCGCGCTGAAAATGCAGAATTGTGGGATGTGGAAGGCAAGCGCTATATCGATTTTGCGGCAGGTATTGCAGTCTTGAATACCGGCCACCGCCATCCGAAAATTATTGCGGCAATCACCGAACAGCTGACGCGCTTCACCCACACCGCCTACCAGATCGTCCCTTACGCCAGTTACGTGGAATTGTCGGAAAAAATTAGTCAGCTAACGCCCGGTTCGCACGCCAAGAAGACGGCTTTTTTCACCACCGGTGCCGAGGCGGTTGAAAATGCCATCAAGATTGCCCGTGCCGCCACAGGCCGTGCCGGCGTGATCGCTTTCTCCGGTGCCTTTCATGGCCGCACCATGATGGGCATGGCCTTAACTGGCAAAGTCGATCCATACAAGCTTGGCTTCGGCCCGTTTCCCGGCGAGATCTATCACGCCCCGTTTCCGAATGCCCTGCATGGCGTATCGATAGAGCAATCGCTCGCCGCAATCCAGACGATCTTTAAAGCCACCATCGATCCCAAGCGGGTCGCTGCCATCATCATCGAGCCAGTCCAGGGTGAAGGCGGATTCTATGTGGTACCGCCAGAGTTCATGCGTGCGCTGCGCGCGGTCTGCGATCAACACGGGATATTGCTGATTGCCGATGAAATCCAGACCGGCTTTGCCCGCACCGGCAAAATGTTCGCGATGGATCATTACGATGTCTGCGCTGACCTGACCACGATGGCAAAGAGTTTGGCCGGTGGCTTGCCGTTGTCCGGTGTCTGCGGCCGCGCAGAACTGATGGATGCGCCGGCACCCGGCGGTTTGGGCGGCACCTATGCCGGCAATCCGCTGGCAGTTGCCTCGGCCCTGGCGGTACTCGATATCATCGAGGAAGAACAGCTATGCCAGCGCGCCAATAAGTTAGGCCAGCAACTCACCGAACATCTGACTGCGGCCAAATCCAGCATCCCGCAAATCGCTGAAATCCGCGGCCTGGGCGGCATGCTGGCGGTGGAATTCCATCATCCAGAAACAGGCAAACCGAATCCGGAATTTACCAAAAAAGTGCAGACCTATGCGCTGAACAATGGCCTGATTTTATTGACCTGCGGCGTGTATGGTAATGTGATTCGCTTCCTGTTTCCTTTGACGATACCCGATGCGCTGATGGCCGAAGCCTTGACGATACTTGATGCCGCTTTGCGCGCTTAACCGATCCTAAGTTACTACCGAGAATAACAAAATGTTGACCTTAAAAGATGCGAGCCTGCTCAAGCAGAAGGCCTTTATTGATGGCGCCTGGTGCGATGCCGATGATGGCGCAACCATTGATGTGTTTAATCCGGCGACCGGTGCATTGATAGGCACCGTGCCAAAAATGGGCGCGGCTGAGACCAAGCGCGCCATTGATGCTGGCAACACCGCGTGGAAATCGTGGCGCCAATTGCTCGCTAAAGACCGCGCAAATATCCTGCGCCGCTGGCATGGCTTGATGCTGGAAAATACCAATGATCTGGCGATCATCATGACTGCCGAGCAAGGCAAATCGCTGACAGAATCGCGCGGCGAAATCGCCTACGGCGCTTCGTATATAGAATGGTTTGCCGAAGAAGGCAAACGCATTTATGGCGACACCATCCCGGCCTCTTCACCTGGCCGCCGCATCATGGTCACCAAGGAGCCGATCGGGGTCTGTGCGGCGATCACGCCGTGGAACTTCCCATCTGCGATGATCACGCGCAAAGCCGGCCCGGCCTTGGCGGCGGGTTGTACCATGATCGTCAAGCCGGCCGAGCTCACGCCATTTTCGGCGCTGGCTTTGGCAGAACTCGGAATTCGTGCAGGGATACCCGCCGGTGTCTTCAATGTCGTCACCGGGAATGCTGCGGCGATCGGTGGCGAGTTTACCTCCAACCCGCTGGTGCGCAAATTGAGTTTTACCGGATCGACCAATGTCGGCCGTTTATTGATGCAACAGTCCGCCGGAAGCATTAAAAAATTGTCTTTAGAGTTGGGCGGAAATGCACCGTTCATCGTGTTTAACGACGCCGATCTGGATGCCGCAGTAGAAGGTGCACTGGCCTCGAAATATCGCAACTCTGGCCAGACCTGTGTCTGTGTCAATCGCATTTACGTGCAAGATGAAGTGTATGAGGCGTTTAGTGCCAAACTGGTAGCGGCAGTACAAAAAGGATTTAAAGTCGGGAATGGTTTCGACGAAGGCGTAAACCAGGGCCCGCTGATTAATGAGAGCGCAGTGCGCAAAGTCGAGACGCAAATTGCCGATGCAGTTGGCAAAGGTGCGCGCATACTGGCTGGCGGCAAGCGGCATATGCTTGGCGGCAGTTTTTTTGAGCCGACCATCCTTGCCGACGTGAATCAGGGCATGCTGATCGCGCGTGAAGAAACCTTCGGGCCAGTCGCACCGCTATTCCGTTTCAAGACCGATGATGAAGTGATCGCGATGGCCAATGATACCGAATTTGGTCTCGCATCGTATTTCTTTAGCCGCGATATCGGACGCATTTTCCGCGTCGCTGAGCAATTGGAATACGGCATGGTCGGCATCAATACCGGCATACTGTCCAGTGAAGTCGCGCCTTTTGGCGGTGTCAAACAATCGGGTCTGGGGCGCGAAGGCTCCAAGTACGGTATCGAGGATTATCTGGTGATTAAATACTGGTGCATCGCCGGGATGTAAGCTCTCTGATTTTTTAACCGCGGGCCGTCCTATGCACCTTGCAGCAAAACCTTTATCGTTTTTTCGAACCAAATATTTTCGTTTTAGCGCATCGGCCTTGTGTCTGATTCTCGGTTTTGCATCTGGCGCCTACGCCGAATCTGGCGTCAGCGCTGAGCGCATCCTGGTGGGGCAATCGGCCGCATTTTCCGGTGCTGCCTCCATCATTGGCGTGCAGATGAATTCGGGAATCAAACTGTATTTTGATACCATCAACGCGCAAGGTGGCGTGTTTGGACGCAAACTTGAGTTGCTGGCAGAAGACGATATGTATGACGTTTCGACCGCGACAGAAAATACCAGGGAATTGCTGACGCGCGATAAAGTCTTTGCGCTGTTTGGCTATGTCGGCAGCGCCACCAGTGAAGCGGCAATCCCTATTTTTAGCAAAGCGAAAGTGCCTTTCTTCGCGCCCCTGTCCGGTTCAAATAGTTTGCGCAGCCCGTTCAATCGTTACTTGTTCAACCTGCGCGCCAGCTATGCGCAAGAGGTCGCGTATATCATCAGGCAAATTGCCTTCACAAAACCCCGCAGTATCGCCGTTTTTTATCAGGATGATACCGACGGAAAAGGTATTTTAAACAGCCTTCAGCTCGCCACGAAACAAGCCAATATTCCGCTAGTGGCGATAGGCCCGGTACCGACCAATGCCGTGGCTGTGGATGATAGGCATATACGCCAGGCCGTGAGCCTCTTTTTGGAGAAGAAGCCAGATGTGATTTTATTGGCCAGCACGTATTCGGCTAGCGCGGCCTTGATCAAGGAGTTGCGCCAGGGTGGTTTTACCGGGCAATTCTATAGCTTGTCGCTAGTGGGTAGCCGCGCACTCTCCGCGGCCTTGGGAAAAACCGGACAAGGCGTTGTCATCTCGGAGGTTGTGCCGTCACCGTGGAGCCCCAAGTTTGCTATCGTCGAAGAATATCATCGGGCGATGAAAAAGGCCGGCAAGACCGAGTTCGATTTCACCAGCCTGGAGGGATTCATGGCGGCCAAGACCTTTGTCCAGATTTTGAAACAGGTAGGTCATGAGCTGACGCGCGAAAAATTCGTCGATACCGCCGAACGCATGGAAACCCTAGACTTGGGTGATTTCCCAGTGCGCTTTTCTCCAGAAAGCCACGATGGCTCGAAGTTTATCGAGCTAGTGTCAATCGGCAAGGATGGGAAATTTATCCATTAACAAGGCGGCAACGCAAGGAATGTTTTTATCAATCACCCATCAGTGACAACATCAATCTCGCTTGTTCCGCTTCTTCTTCCGATCCTTCGTTAATCACTTCTTCCAGTAACAAAATGGCACCTTCACTATCGCCGATATCCTGATAGGCAATTGCCAATTTGAGCTTGACCGTGATTGGCGAAATGAGTGCCGCGGAAGTTTCTTCACTCACTTCTGGCAGCTTGCTGTCGTCGACGACAGCGTCGGGTTCGTCCATTAAAAATGCCGCTGTCTTATCGCGGCTCGCCACTCTTGCCGGTTTATCGAGAGGAATGGAAATCGCCGGTTCATTAAAGATGGGTTCATCGACCTTGTTAGCGGTGGCTGTCTCTACCTTTGAATTGAGCGAACCTTCACCGGAAAAACCATCGTAGTGCCCGCCATAATGGTAGTCACTGACATATTTCGTCCGTTTCGGCAGTTTTGGTAAAGCTTCCGCGTTGCTGTCGGCTTGCGGGATTTCAGCTTCTTCATCGAGCCCTGGCGGCGGTGCAAATAAAATCGCACCGGCCTTATAGTTTCTAAGCTTATCAATATCACGCGGACGTGACGGATCTTTCGCCAGCACATGCAGACGTTCAATGTCGCGATAAATCGACAGGTCAAATCCGACTCGTGCGCCTTCCCTATCGTTGATCAAAAGGCTAGCCAGGTAAGGTTCAACGTCGTCGGAATCCCAGAGCGCGAGGATCTTATTCACGACATGCGGGAAATTCGCTAAATTTGCCCGGCCAATCGCCGATCTTGTTTCCCATGGAACGACTTTGACATTAAATAAAGCGACCAGTCTCTTGCCGATAGCTTCGTACTTCTCCTGGTCGTTCATGCTGTTATATACATCGAGCAGACACAGCCATGGTAGCGGTGAGTCTGGCGTTTCAACATGATTGAACGGTTCAAGCAGTTTCAGTACTTCAGTTGGTTTATGCAGGGCCATCCAGGCACCGACTAATTCCATGACGTCTGAAATTTCTTCGACTTTATTGTGAATCACTCCGTTACTTATTGGTTCGAAATTCGCAACTTCATTGGCCGCTTCATAGTTTGTCTGAGGAATTTTTTCAATTGCCGTATCTCTTGCAGACATCTCTGAGTGGCGTTCGTACAATTGACGCAAGCGCTCAAGGTCTTCCAGTTTTCGAGCTGTATCGTCGTTCTCGCTTGATGGAATTGGGTTAACTTCAAGCTCGATGTTGTCCTTTCTTGTGCGTTGCAAAGCGTGTGCAATAGTTTCGCGGGTATCCTCATCCAGGCTATCGTTTAATTTGCGTCTGGGTTGATAAATACTCTCATCGGAAAGGTCGTTCCAAGGTGATTGGTTTTGCGTCTTTTTTAAAGATATAAAACGCGTGGCAAGCCACATGATCGCGGCAAGACACATGAGTAAAATTATGCCGAGGCCAGCGAGCCATGAAAATAATTCTGAGCGTACCGATTGCAAGGCTGCGATATCGGATGTCCCTTTGAGTTTTATCCGATTATTTTCATTTCTTAGCGTGTCGATCTCAACTTGTAAGGACTTGATCATCGCCATTTGCGTCGCATTCGTGAGATCTCCCGCGTTAAGCGCTGGCTCAGGCAAATCGGCTGTTGGTTTGGCTGTTGCTACACTTGCAGCCGGCATACTCTTGGGCGGCGTGGGAAGCTCTTTTTGGTTTTTAGTATCTTTACTTGGCTCTTCAAGCAAAGTCAGGCGCAACCTGTTACTTGGTGCTGGTTTAGCTTTTTTAACCGATGGCGCTTCTATAGCGGTACTGTTAGCGTCTGTATCGCGCGATTTTTTTGTGTGTGGTTGGCGCAACTTTACTTTTCTGGCATCGATACGCTCTGTCGCTGCAGCAGGCTTGGTAACTTGAATGCTGGTGGCCGCAGGTGAAAGTTCTGATTGCGCGACGGTATCTACGTTTGGCAAGAAAGCCACAGGATCAAGCAGTATTTGATAGGTGCGGCTGACCGCCAATTCGCAGCCCAGCTTGAGCACAACATTCATCACAGGTTCATTGATGTTTTGGTGTGTGGTCAGTTGGATAGACTGCCGTTGGCTGGATTTGCGGACATCGATCTTCGGTACAAACACGACGCTGCCATCGAGCGACTCTATGCGGGCGCTAATGCATGCGTACCATCCAGGATTTGACTCTGTTCCGATGACAGTGACATTAACATTGAGTGGTTCGCCAAGCCACGATTGAACCTGGGCGACGCCAAATCCTGCAGCATGGCTATAACTAACGCCCATCGCCATTGCCATTGCGCTTATCAATTTCACATTGCGTGCGGGTTTAAGCATGATGACTCACTTTGCAAAATTCACGAATTATTATTCTATGCCAATTTTGTAACAGTTAGTAATAATTAGTTACGTTTTGATCTTTTTGAAACAAGCCTGAAGTTTTCGCATCCAGTGATTACATTAGCAGTATGGGAGTAGGGTCTGTTGACCTATATTTTTTACCTAAAATATAGGTCAACAGACCCTAGGTATTTGCATGCTAAAAAAGCGCTTATTGGCTAACTCTGGCACCAGCTATCAAAGCGCACCGCGCTTGAGTGTTTGAACTTCACAAGATGTTGCTTGCAAGGCTAGCTCGATGACTTCAAGCGCTTTTTGTGGTTGTGCCTGGCCGCACATAAAGATGTCAGCAGCGGCAAAGCCGAATTCTGGCCAGGTGTGTATCGAGATATGGGATTCCGCCAGCAGGACCACGCCGGTAATGCCCTGGCCTGTACCGAAAGAGTGGAAGTGGCTGAATAAAATTTGTGCGCCGGCCACTTGCGCGCCATGGCGCAGCAAATCTTCCAGGGTAGCGGCATCCCTGAGTTTATCTGCGCTAATCCCGTGCATGTCTGCCAGCAGATGCGTGCCGGCGGGTTGATGCTGCGGCACCATCATTTGTGTCCACCGCCGCCACCGCCGCTACCCCATGAACTACCTGAGCCTGAGCGTGAACTCCAGTTACTGCCTGAAGAATTACTGGTATTGCTGGTTGAGCTGATGAACTTGGTCCAGCTGACGCCTGAAGACAGCATGGTGACTACCATCGCATAGGCAAAAAATTTATTTTTCATTCGTCGCCTTTGCCTGCAGGGCCGAGAAATTTAGCGGGATAATAAATCGCGGCAATCGCCAAGCCGACAATCAAAAAACTACCACTAAAATTCATCAGCAAAGGGATGGCATTGAGCGCCAAAATCCAGAAGATAAATTTACGCGAGAGACTTTTAGGGTCGGAGGCCGCGCCTGCCTTATCGGCATTGATTTGTTCGCCAAACCAAGCGCGAATCTGGTCGGCGGCCACCGGTGTCGATTGCGACCAGGTGATTTCTTCCGTGGTCATTTCGGCGGCCAGCTTATTTTGCCCGTTTTCAAATTCCGTCACCATGACCACATCACCGACATTTACGCGCCAGTTAAATGCGCCAGCGGCAAAGATGACTTTGGCCTGGTAATCATAGAGTTTTGTGAAGCTGGTTTTGCCGATAGTCGCCGTATCGCCGTGCGACCAGCTTGGCCATTCATCTTGCACCTTGGAGCGTGCCCAGCCCTCGTCGGTTTCCACCAGCCATAAAAATCCTGTACGCGGGCTGTACAAAAGATATTCGGTCCAGACAGTATTTTCATCATCGCTGCGCTTCATCAGTCCGATGATCTGATGTGAAGCGCCGTTGATGGTGGCCTTCGCGCCGAGTTCCAGCGTAGTGTTCAAATTTGCCATGCGCGTGGCAGTTGACAGCACTTGCGCTGTTGCTCCTGAAGTATCTAGCTGGCTATGGCAACTCGGGCAAACCAGGTTGGCGGTGAGCCCGGGCAAATAATCGATATTCGAACCACAAGACGGGCAACCCAGACGGTCGATCTTGCCGCGATATTTACCTGCTGTGTCTTTGACTGTGTCGTCATCGCGCAATAATTGGCACTTAAGTTCAGCCAGTGTGACAGCCTGGCCGGTGTAGACCGTCGGTACTTCAGCATCTGAATAGTCGAGTGTCAGAAAACCCGTGCCGTAGCGAAAATCAGCCACTTTCGCCTGCCAGCCTTGTCCGACTTTAAATGGCAGCTCGCCCTGGCCGCCGATGCAATCGGCAATTCGCACCTCGGCGGCAAGATAGTTTCGTCCCGCAATAGGATAAGTTTGCGCTGGTGTGATGTCGGAAAAAGCCGGCAGCTGCTTCTCTCCCGTTCTTTCTGTTGTCAGAGTAAATAAACCGGAAGAATCACCGAGCCAGGCCGCCGCACCGTCATCAAAAAGCAAATACCACTCGTTCCACATGCCAGCCGAATAACGCAACTGGATGCGGCCGATGACAGTAAAACCGCGTCCGCCAAAAACACCGGAAGTGCCGATCTGTACCGGTGAATAATCCTCCAGCACATCCGACATCTTGCCGTAGTTTTTGACCGTATCGGCATCTTTTAAGACGCTGGTCTTGCAATACTCACAGATCGCCATGACCGATGCATGAGAACGGAAGCTAACTTGCGCGCCACAGCTAGGACAAGAAACATTTTGCATGGGCGGTACTTACTTAACCTATCAATTTTTTCAGCATTTCGGCCTTGGCGCTGTCGTAATCGGCAGCGGAAATCAAGCCCTTATCCATCAAGCCCTTGAGTTTGCCGAGCCGGTCTTCGATTGACTCTACCGCAGGCGCTGCCGGAGCTGACGCCGCGACTGCTGCTGGTGCCGCCGCTGGCGTAGCCATCGCGCCAACCAGACCTTGCGTCATGACCTGACCAAAACCGACGCCTGCCGCCAAGCCAGCACCGAGGCCAGCGAGGCCACCTTCGTTTTGTGCCGCCAGAGGGATGGAACTTGCCACTTGATATTTGGTGAAGCCAGCCATCTTGTCTGCGCTCAGGCCACCCTTCATGCCGGCGGAAATACGCTCATCCAATGCGGCTTGCAGCTCTTCCGGCAAGCTGACGCTACCGACATTAAATTCATCCAAGCCCAGGCCATATTTTTCAAACGATTTGACCAGTTCAACCTTGATTTGTTGCGCCATCAAGGCCTGGTTGGCCGCCATATCCAGGAAGGAGACGTTCGCGCCGCCGACCGAGTTCGCCATGGTGGCCAGCGTAATGCCGCGCAATTGTTCTTCTACGTCATCGCGCGTGTAGACATCGCGCGTGCCGCTGATTTCGGTGAAGAATTTCTTGGCATCGGCGATGCGATACGAATACATGCCGAAGGCACGTACCCGTATCATGTCGAAATCTTTATCGCGGATCGTGATCGGTTGTACCGTGCCCCATTTGCGCCCGGTCTGGATGCGCGTACTAAAGAAATACACGTCAGATTTAAACGGCGAATCAAACAGCTTGTCCCAGTTTTTAAGGTTGGTCAGCAAGGGCAAATTATTTGTCGTGAGCTTGTGATTACCCGGACCAAACACATCGGCAACCACACCTTCGTTAACAAATACCGCGACTTGTGATTCACGCACTGTCAAGGTACCGCCATTTTGAATTTCAAAATCCTGCATAGGAAAACGCCAGGCCAATACGCCTTCGGTGTCTTCGTTCCATTGCAGGACGTCGATAAACTGCTTCTTAATAAATGATCCAAAACCCATGATGTTCTCCAAAGAGGTAAAAAGTTTATTCGGGAAAGATAAAGAGCGGATGCCTATGAAATACAAGCCGCGTTAACCGCACCAACCGCTAGTGAGATCGCCCCCATCAAACCACCAAAGGCAGTATTGCCCGATTCAATATGGTCTTTCGACATACGTAAAATTTTAGTGGTTACCGCATACACTAACAGTTGTACCACCATGGCGCCAGCGGCCCAGGCGACAAATTCGCGGTAATCGGCAGTGTGTATTACCGCCGAGGCGATGGTCAGCGAGAAGCCGATCAAGGCACCGCCTAACGACAGCGCCGCGGCATTATTGC
Organism: Pseudomonadota bacterium; assembly: GCA_040390685.1. Classification (GTDB taxonomy): domain Bacteria; phylum Pseudomonadota; class Gammaproteobacteria; order Burkholderiales; family Burkholderiaceae_D; genus Undibacterium. The sequence continues at coordinate 30,375 of JAZJYB010000227.1, forward strand.
CCTGCCGGATCAAGAGAAACTCATCCAGCGGCGTCACCGCCGTGTACACCCGCAAAAAAATGGCGATCAATACTGTGGCCAGAACTAAATGTAATAGATAATTGCTGATTGCTTGCATGGTGTCCTCGTAGAAAGAAGCTTACCCAAATGACATTGAGAAAGTATACTAGTCCAAAAGAGAGCCTATGAACAAAAAAATTTTAATCCTGTCGGTATTTGTGGTCGCCTCCTGCGGCCTCGCGTATGAGCTGATCGCCGGCGCCTTGTCTAGCTACCTGCTCGGTGACTCCATCCTGCAGTTCTCCACCATCATCGGCTGCTACCTGTTTGCCATGGGCGTGGGGGCGCATTTTTCCAAGTATGTAAAAGACGAAGAGGTGCTGTCGCGCTTCGTTGATATCGAACTGGCGGTCGGTTTGATCGGTGGCGTCTCGGCCGCTTTATTATTCCTGACATTTTCCTGGATGTCGGCACCGTTCCGGATTTTGCTATACGTCCTGGTGTTCATGATAGGTGCGCTGGTCGGCATGGAAGTGCCCTTGGTCATGCGCGCATTGAACGCACGCGACACCGCTTTTAATGAGTTGGTGAGCCGCGTGCTGACCTTTGATTATCTCGGTGCCTTGGCGGTGTCACTGCTGTTTCCTTTAGTGCTGGCGCCTTATCTTGGCTTGGCGCGCACCGGCTTTTTATTTGGCATGCTCAATGTCGCGGTGGCCTTGTGGACCATCCATGTTTTCCGCGCCGAGTTGACCAATGCGGGTAGCCGTCTGCTGCGCGCCTGCGCTGTGATGTTTTTTTTAGTATTTGGCTTTGCCATGTCAGATCGCCTCGTGGCTTGGGGTGAACATGGCTTGTTCGGCGATGAAATCGTGTTCACCACCACCACGCCATATCAACGTTTGGTGATCACGCATTGGAAGGATGATTTGCGCCTGTATATCAACGGCAATCTGCAATTTTCTTCGCGTGATGAATACCGCTATCACGAGGCGCTGGTGCACCCGACCTTACAGGCATTGCCATGGGCAAAGTCAGTCTTGATACTCGGTGGCGGCGATGGCCTGGCCTTGCGCGAAGTCTTGCGCTATCCGAATATTAAGCATGTCACCTTGGTCGATCTTGATCCTGCCATGACCACGGCGTTTACCCAGCGGGAAGAATTGGTCAAACTCAATCATGGCTCGTTCAGTGACCCCCGGGTCAAGGTGATCAATGCCGATGCGGCGATCTGGTTGCAAAGCAATGACGATATGTTTGACGCAGCCATCGTCGACTTTCCCGACCCATCCAGTTTTGCGCTCGGAAAATTGTATTCGGTGCCGTTTTATGGCCTGGTCAAAAAACACCTCGCCGCCACAGGTTTGATGGTGGTGCAATCGACCTCGCCGTTTTTTGCTCCGCATGCGTTTTGGACCATCGATGCCACCTTGCGCGAAGTTGGCTTGCGCACTTATCCGTATCACGCGTACGTGCCTTCGTTTGGCGAATGGGGTTTTGTCCTGGCTTCGCCGCAACAGGCGTACACGCCACCGACCGCATATCGTTTGCCTATGCGTTTCCTGAATCTTGAAACCACGCGTGAGATGTTTGTCTTCCCGCCCGATATGCAACGCAAAGAGATGGCGCCGAACCGCTTGAATACCCAATCGCTGGTGCACGAGTTCGAGCAAGACTGGCGTCAGGTGATACGTTGAAAGGGCTACGCTAATGCAGCGCAATACGCAATCGCTGGTGCATGATTTCGAGCAAGACTGGCGTCAGGTGACACCGTGAAGGGTTTACACAAATGAAGCGCAGATCGTTTCTGGTGTGGAGCGCCGCAACAGGCGCAGCGGCGTTAGGCAGCTATGCCGGATTCAATCGCTGGCAAGAGATAGACACCGCGGTAAATTACCCCGGCCGCGCCGAAGGGCATTTCTTGCGCGATCATAAAAGCTTGCCGCCGCCATCTGAGGTAATCGAAACCGATGTAGTGATACTCGGTTCCGGTATCGCCGGCCTCACTGCTGCCTGGAAGCTGAATAAGGAAGGCAAGCAAGATTTCCTGATGATCACAGGGCCGCAATTGTATGGCAACGCGGCGGGCGGTCATTTCGGCGATCTGGCTTACCCTACCGGTGGCCATTATTTGCCGCTGCCCTCACCAGAATCCGTGCACGTGCGCGAAATTCTCAGCGACCTTGGCATCATCCAGCGCAATCCTTTCAGCGAAAAACCTTATTACGACGAACGCTTTATATTGCACGGGCCGGAAGAGCGTTTGCTGATCAATGGACAATGGCAAGATGGCTTTGTTCCTACGCATGGCGTGCCAGCGGCAGAACTCGCCGAGCATAAGCGCTTTTTCGCAGAGGTTGAACGGCTGCGCGTCTTAAAAGGCAGTGATGGAAAACGTGTTTTTGTCTTCCCGACAGCCTTGTCATCGAGCGATCCTGAGTGGCAGGCGCTGGACCAAATCACGCTAAAAACCTGGCTGGAACAAAACGGCTATCACGCACCCAGCCTGCATTGGTATCTGAATTATTGCTGCCGTGACGATTACGGAACGCGTTACGACCAGGTCTCGGCCTGGGCCGGATTGCATTACTACTGCAGCCGCTGGGGCCAGGCAGAAAACGCCGGCAATGGCGCATGGCTAACCTGGCCAGGCGGCATGCATCCAGTAGCGGAAGCGATGGATAAAGCCGCTGGCAGCCGACGTAAAAAAGGCACCGCGGTCTCGCTGAAAACTACCGCAGCAGGTGTCGAAGCCCTGTGTTTTGACATCATCGATGGCGTGGCAAAAACTTATCTAGTACGCGCCAGAAAAGCCATCTGCGCCATGCCGCTGTACGTCGCCGCGCGCGTGGTGCACAACATCAAACAATACGGCTTCGATCCAACGATCCACACACCCATTTACGCGCCATGGATGGTGGCCAATTTCCTCATGAAAGATTTTCCGCAAGAGCGGCCAGACGCACCACTGTCTTGGGATAACGTGGTGTATCAGGAACCCGGTTTAGGTTATGTGGTTTCTACCCATCAAGACATACGCGTAACACCGCCAGAAAAAACCGTGTTCAGCGCCTACGTAGCATTGTCAGACCGCAGCCCGGCCGCGGCGCGCAAATGGCTGGACAAGGCGAGCCCGGAAAAATTGTTAACGCTAGCCAGCACCGACCTGAAAACCGCCTACGGTTGGAAATTTGCGCCATGTGTAGAGCGGGTAGATATCACACTGCGCGGCCACGCCATGGCAGCACCATTGCCCGGATTTCGCAGCAACGCAGGCTTGAAAGCGCTGCGCGAACTCGACGGCCCTATCCTGTTCGCCCACGCCGATCTCTCGGGATTTTCGGTGTTTGAAGAGGCGGCATGGTGGGGATATCGGGCGGCGACATTGGCTTTGGTTTGATTGACGAATTGGAATTGTGCGGGTGTGTTGGTGGATTTATCGAAGGGCTGGAATGGGGCGATTACGGCCAGTGACTTTTTTGCAATGGTCGGCTACAATCGGTCATAAAAGGACATAGGAGGATCATAGCCATTCGCGTCTCGGTGGAGTTGGCGTATTTAGCTCTTGAGTTTCTGTGAATATGCTGAAAGACTGACTGGAAAGACG